>DJAM01000078.1:0-132 GCA_002429595.1 Coxiellaceae bacterium UBA6002 | reverse complement strand
CCGACTGAGCTATCTGGCCAAGGATGCTAATTAAACCGAGAGTTCATGGTTGAGTCAAGTAGTTCTTAACTGTCATTCGCGTCTAGTGCTGTTGTCATGCCTGTGAAGTGCTGCTGTCATTCCCGCGCAGGC
>DJAM01000013.1 GCA_002429595.1 Coxiellaceae bacterium UBA6002 | reverse complement strand
GCTAGGGCGCAAGAATTGGTTGTTTAGTGGCAGTCCAAATGGAGCAAAGGCTGGAGCAACTTTTTATTCATTGATAGAAACTTGCAAGGCAAATAATATTGAGCCCTATAAATATTTTTGTGCCATGTTGTATCGCATTCGTGCATGTCAAAATGAAAGCGATTATAGTAAATTATTGCCTCAAACCATCGTATTTTAATTTAATTTGCTGGTCATGTAGATCCCCGAACGTTTACTTAGCACATGATGACATACCAGAAACCTACCCGACAGGGATATAGCAAGATAAGTAATTCGTTTAGAAAATACTTTCCACTGGGAACCAAAAGTTCCCAGCTCGTTTTAGTTATGCGGCAGCTTTTTCAACCTTGATATCACGATGCTTTTCAGATGCCTCTGCTTTCTTAGGAATAGATACCCACAACATACCTTTTTTAAAAGAAGCTTTAGCTTTAGATACATCTACTGATTCGGGTAATGCAATATTACGCTCGTAACTGCCATAGCTAATTTCGCGCATAAGATAATGCTTACCTTCGTTTTTAGAAGATTTTTTCTTCTCTGCTTTAATAGTTAGAATGCCATCGTCAATGGAGACTTTTATATTATCTTCTGAAATTCCTGGCATTTCAGCCTCAATCTTAAAACAGTTTTTATCGTCAACTATATCAATAGACGGATTCAGCGCTAAACTCTCAAACCCAGCAAATGCTTGTTGACTTGACTCAAAAGAATTGTAAAAACTATTAAATACTCGATCTAGCTCATTCTGTAGCGAACCTAATGGATCCCGTGAAGAAGATACAGGAAGAGACTTTCTCCAATGAATTAAATTACTCATAATATTGCTCCTTTTATAAGTTAAATAAATAGGTTATACAATTTTATTATTATAATACAACTTAGAGATTTGATATTGTCTATCATTCTTCCTCTTTTTTTTTGATCTGACGCAAATAATGACTTTGTAAAAAGAGGATTGCACTCAAGGATCCTCCGACAAGTAGCGCCTTTTTAATGAAATTGCGTCATTTTAATCTTTCGGATTGCATTACAATTCCCTTTGTGTGATTTCAAAACTATTTTGGAATTATCAATTTAAAATTTAAGCTGCCTTCTTAAATTGTTTTTTTGCTGAAACAGCTTCAATAATGCTTGAATCCATTTTGGGATCTT
This sequence comes from Coxiellaceae bacterium UBA6002, assembly GCA_002429595.1. GTDB lineage: Bacteria > Pseudomonadota > Gammaproteobacteria > UBA6002 > UBA6002 > UBA6002. Next base: position 10,877 of record DJAM01000013.1, on the reverse strand, counting down.
TATATCGCCTAGCAATATCGCCTAATGAAACGACGCCTGTGATTTTATTGTTTTTGTCGAGTACAACTAATCTTCTAATCTGTTGCTCACACATTTTTCGCGCGGCATCATTAACATTTTGGTCTTCTGACACAGAAAATGTTCTAGCTGTCATAATTTCTTTAATGGATGTCTTTTGAGGATCTTTCCCCATAGGAATAGTTCGTAGTGTAATATCACGATCCGTCACAACGCCGACAATTTTTTCATTTTCAGCAATTGGCATAAAACCACAATCCAATCTTTGCATTTCTTCTACTACTTTTGAGATGGGTGTATTGGTTGTCAATGTCTTAGGATTTTTAGTCATAATTTCTTTTACTAGCATTCAGCTTCTCCTTATTTAAATCTGATCGTTAACATTATAGTTCCAATATTGAGTAAATTGTGCGAGAAATATGACATTTCATCTTCAGAGCAATTGGTTGAAGAGGGTGTCCCCGTCTCTATTAATTTAGCCCAAGCCGAAAAGCAGATCTGATTATTATAGGCAGTCATGGGCGTCATGGCATTCGTTTATTGCTAGACTCTACTGCAACTTCAGTCATCCATCTTGCAAAATGTGATGTGTTAGCCGTGCGCATAAAGGAATAGGTGAGCAAAGGTTGCTTGAGTCCTATCCTATATTTAATTTTATGGACAGGGAAAATCGCCAACATCATCATGCGCATCCTTAGGAGGAAAAATCTCATTTTTCTTTTTCCGAAACCTGATTCTTTTGTTTATTTTTCTAATCATTGGCTATTACCTGATCACAGAACACCGTGCTCATCTCCACTGACGATATATTTATTATCCGGTTGGCTTGCAAAGTAGCTAGTCGCATACAGTGCATTGGCAAGCGAAATTAAGCCTTTTGATGCCCTGGATTAACTTTTCATCAGCTGGCGAAAAGCTCTAAAGAGGTGAAGCGTTTTTTGCCTGAGCATCGTAAGTTAGTTCATGAGTACGAAATTACGCCTGAACTACTTGCAATGACCCATGCTTGGCAAATACCTAATCGTGATAAATATATCATTGCAACGAAAGGTGCTCCCGAATCTATTATTAAACTATGTCAACTTAATGCAACAAATACTCAGCAAATCATATCCGCTGTGAACCGTATGGCGAAAGAGGGTCTACGGGTACTTGCAGTCGCTAAAGCAGAATCAGCAATTGAAAAATGGCCTGAGACTCCAGATTCATTTAGATTTTCTTTTCTAGGTCTTGTCGGTCTTTCCGATCCATTACGTCCAAGTGCTTTTGTGGCAAGAGTGTCAAGAAGCTGGTATTCGAATCCTTTTAATAACAGGAGATTATAGTATCACGGCAGTTGCAGTTGCTAAAAAGCTTTCTATAATTAATAAAGATACCGCTATTACTGGTTCTCAAATAGAAAATTTAATTCGTTCAGATTTAAATCTGCTATTAAAAGAAGATAATGTCTTCGCTAGAGTCTTACCTCGGCAAAAGTTAAAGATCATAAATGCGTTAAAGGAGAATAATCAGATAGTTGCAATGACAGGTGATGGCATTAATGATGCTCCGGCACTCAAGGCAGCACATATCGGTATTGCAATGGGCCAACGAGGTACAGATGTGGCACGAGAGGCAGCATCAGTTGTCCTGTTAAACGATGACTTATTGTCAATTGTATCTGCAATAAAATTAGGTAGGCGCATCTTTACTAATCTTCAAAAGGCAATGGCCTACGTCTTTGCAATACATGTTCCTATAGCAGGATTATCTTTAATTCCATTGCTTTTTGGTTGGCCATTACTATTTTTTCCAGTCATATCGCATTTTTGCAACTTATTATTGATCCTACTTGTGCGATTGCTTTCGAAGCAGAACCACAGGAGCCTGGTACCATGAAGCAACCACCGAGGAATATTCAATTGCCTTTGTTTACCAAAAGCATGATATTGCTAAGCATAGGGCAAGGTTTAACAATATTGTTCATCGTTACTTTTCTTTATGGAGCATTGCTTCATCTTCAAATTGCAGTTGAGATTGCACGTTCTTTTGCTTTTGTCACTTTAATATTTGCAAACATAAACTTGATACTTGTAAATCGATCTTGGAAATATTCTATTTTAAAAATACTGAAGGTTCCTAATAAGATTTTATGGTCAATTATTATCAGCGCGATATGTGTTTTGCTTGCTGTTTTGTACGTACCGCTTTTGCGGCAATTGTTTAAATTTGGCACATTGAACTTACTTCAAGTTATCTTCTGTCTATTAATAGGTATTACTTCTGTTCAGTGGTTTGAGTTTTTTAAATGGTTACATTTTAGAGGTAATAAAAAATAACAGTTACATCGAGGCATTGCAATGCAAAATAATACTATTTATTTACCAGAAACTGCGGGTAGTCTAATGGTTACAGCGATACCCGTTGTACTTTTAACTGAAAAAATGGACAACGTTATGGATACTCTGGCAAGAGAAGATTGGAAACACTGTAATGAAATTTATGTCATATCTGAAAAACAAACTTTGGTCGGTCAAGTATCAATTTCAAAAGTTTTATCCGCTGAAAAGACTGAAGTTATTTCAAACTTGATGTCAAAGCCTAAAATTACTGTGAATCCTACTTACACTCAAGAGAGAGTTGTTATAGAAGCCATAAAGGCAGGTGTGACTTCTGTGCCAGTGGATTTATTAAGTGCATTTAGTTAATTTTTATAAGTGGTTTTTACTAAATCTAGATTTCCTTTTTTTATCGCCTGCCTTAAAGGTGTTGAGGACCGAGTGAACAACCTTCTAGACTTAGATGATCTAATTTAGTATTCATTCCGATAACCTGTGCAATTGCTTTGGCATCTTCTTCGTTTAACCCAGTTTTTTCAATCCACAATAGTTTTAGTGTAGTGATCTTTACAGGAATTTAATCAAGTCAGTTTTTTGTGGTGGCGTTAAATTTTTACATTTTAAAGATGTAACCTGCGCATCTCTCAATTGATTCAACGAATCTTCAGTTTGTTGTTTTTTGCCGTTGAATTCAATGCTATCTTTTAGTTGCATCTTTTTCTCCTAATAAGTTCCTTCTATTTATCGATGAATCAGTTTACCAATACTCAATGGAATCTTGTTTAGCTCAACAGGTCTCACAGAGGTACAGTTTCAATCAGTCTGTCAATTCTATCGATGTTTTTTTATGTTCTTTCTTCTTAAAGTCAACCCCAACGATTAGTGCTTCCATATTAGTATCGCTCGAAAAATAAGACAATAAGTTCGTCTTGGCAAATTAACAACCGTATTTTATACGGAATAGCTCATCCTAATATAAATTTAATTTCCAACCTGAAACGTTTAGTAACGTTTCACTATTTGTCAGAAGAGAACATAAAGTTCGGTGCAGAACTTGAACTTTTCATAATATAGTTACCATTAAATTCGGGTGTTGAACTTGAATTTTTCATTGAAGTAACTTTAAAAAATGTCGATGCATTTTTGTTCTCGTTGACTTTTGGTTTGTTATCCGGAATGCCCATTGCTGAACGAATTTGTTCATAAGTGTTTTTTGCGCTTTCTTGAGCGCCAACGATGATAGCTAGTTCTTCGCCAGCAGCATCGCCAGCAATCGAAACTCGATTACGATCTAGATTATGTGGAATAGTTCGTCTTTCAAAACCCAGCGCACATATCACCATATCAACCTCTTCAAATATAACAATTTCTGACTTGTCTTCTAATGGTCTCATCCCTCTGGGCAAAGATTCAAAGAGCTCTTGAGCTTTCTGATTGCTCTGAATAATACTTGCATGTTTGAATGCCTTTTTTGCAACAGTTAATGTTAATTTTCCTGTTTTTGGATCAGCTACTACTTCCTCTATTTCAACTAAATAGTTGACATTACCATTAACAAATTTTACTTCCTCATTGCGTAATAAATTTTCTTCAGTCAACGCAACAGATGGTGAGGGGTATTTGTCTTCAATTTTTCGTTGATTTGCGGTTTGGGGACCTCTCACCAGTATTTGTAAATTTTTATTTTGAATGTTTTGGGTATAATTAAAATAACGTGTTATCCAACGTATTGCATCTTGTGCTGTATCGCCGCCACCTATTACCACAATCTTTTTATTACGCGGATCCATGTTTCCTAAACGTTGAACAATCAAACTGTTTTTTTGTTCAGGTGTAAGGTTCGGATTATTTTTTAATTCACTCGCGACATCATTGGCTGCTTTTAAAAAATCAACTGCCTGTACGATTTTATTTTTATCGGCGTATGATAACTGATCAACTACTTTATCCGGTAAATTCTTTGGCAAGCCAGCACCGGTACAATGCACAAGAAATTGATTTACATTATTTTTATCGGTGATAGGTTTACCGTTGAGTACATATTCAGCTGTTTGTGGATCATAAAGGATTTCACTGTTTAGATGTAACTCAAGCCCCATATCTTTTAGATGATTAAAATCTTCAGTGATATAGTTCTTATCAAATTTATGGTGTGGAATGCCATCTACTAATAAGCCACCGGGTCTGTCAGATTTTTCATACATTCTAACCTTGATGCCATCCTGTAATGCCTGAAAAGCAATTTGCATTCCAGCAGGTCCTGACCCAATGATAATCAATTCTTTATTAATTTTTTTAGATACATGTTGCAGTTTGAAAGGTGGCTGAAAGGAAGTCATAACAATATCATAATGTCGTTTTTTATTTGTCCGACTTTCATTTGATGAGCTACCCCCGAAAATACGAATCATTTGCTCGTCAGATAAAGTGAGTTTGCCATTGAACCAACCAAGTGCTCTACCAACATGATAAAGATAATATTCTATATCTTTAATATGAACTGGCTCACCAAATGATTTTCCTGCACGTTTCGGATTGGAAGCACCTAGATTTGGAATGGTTTCGGTACAAGCATCTTGACAGGGGGCAGGGCAAGCTGCGCCTGTGTAAGCAATAAATGGCGACTCTTTAATTTGTGCCTCGAAGGCTTCTCTGAGTGCTGACCACTGGTGACGTGTAAGAGGACCTTTAATTTCCCCTATGCGTTTCAAGATAGCATTAATGGTATTAACGGGTTTACCACTTGGACAACCTGTTTTAACTTCTTCACCACCTGCACAGGATTGTGCACGACAACCTGAACAGCCTTGCGCATTTTTACTAAGTTGTAACACATAAGAATGAATGGATTGTAGTGCATTGGCCAATAAATAATCTGGTTCGCCATGTAGGTCTTTTAAACGGTTAGTAATAGGTTGTATCTTTTTCGGAAAAAATGATTGATCTGTATTGTCATATTGAATAGAGCTAATATTAGGCGTCGTCATGTTTGGTGTTAGTTTTTCTAGATCAGGTAGCTCTTTCATATCAACTAATCCAGTCACAAGTTGATTGACTGCATCGGAAAAAATTGCTGGTTGATGGGGTGGTAATAATTGTCTTAATTCCTTCTTTTCAGAGGAATTAATACCCTTTCCTTTGGTAACTAGATTTAATAACTTTTGTTCCAGCCATACTTGCATCCCTGCAGCTAAGGGTTCTTTGCGTAATTGAAAGGTTTTTATTATATCGATGACTTGTTGTAAGGTATTGATCTTGTCGAGTTCTTTAGGAATGTAGATCTTAAAGTTAGTTATTTTATTGTCTATATCTTCATAAATATATTTGGCTTTTGCAGAATTGGTTTTATCCAAATGTGCTTTGAGCATTTTTTTAATTGCGTCCTGATAAAAAAGAGCATCTTGTGATGAAAGTAAACGAAGATCATTGCTAGGTTTTGACGTGCCATCTGGATCGTAAACAAAAATTGTGCCTGCAGAAGCACCTGTACCCAATCCTTTACCATGTTTACCAAGAATCATTCCAGAACCTGATGTCATGTATTCAAAAGGAAAGTCACCTGTACCTTCAACAACAACTTCTGCTTCGCCTTTGAGTAAAATGCTAAACCGATGACCAGCAATTCCATTGACATAGGTTTTGCCGCCACTTGCACCATACAACATCGCATTCCCTACCAAGGTATTTTCTTCTGCTTTATAATCCTCGCTCACGTTAGGTGTAATGATAATTAGTTCACCGCCAGTCATACTTTTACCGCAACCATCTTGCACAGTTCCTCTATGAATCAATGACATGCCCTTAGTCATAAAACAACCGTAACTCTGTCCAGCATTTCCCGTAGTGCGTAGCGTCACTCCAGCATTTGGGTTATTTCTCAGATGTCTGGTAACCCCCCCAATAATTCGACCAGGAAAGCTACGGTTTTCGGTGGTTAAACAAACATTTGATTCAATTACTGCATTGGGATTATTAGAAAAAGATTCTTGAAAAGTTTTTAGTAAGGTGTCTTCGGGGTCACGTTTTAATTTGAGTTGTTGATATTCATGCGCTTTATTAAGTTTTTCAGGCGTCATTGGTAAGACAAAAACGGGTTGGTCGAGCAGAGGGGTGAAATCATATAGTTCTAAAATTGTTGGATCAAGGATCTCTAACAAATCAGTACGACCTCTTAAGGACCTCAAATCAGGCATTCCTAAGGATTTAAGTTCGTCTTCGATACCAGCCGTGATATTTAAAAAATAACGTTCAACATGCAGTTGATCACCCTTAAATAGATGACCGTCAGTCGCCACGCCAGGTTGACAACTATGATTGCAGGTCCGTTGCATCTTACAGCCTAAGGTGATCATCGCTGAACTGCCAAATTCAAATTCATCGGCTCCCCATATCGCATAAAGTATTACGTCTCTTGGAGTTTTACAGCCGCCGCTGACTCTTAATGTGACTAAGTCCCTTAATCCAACTTTGAGTAAGGCTTTGTGAACGGAATAGAGTCCTAACTCTGAGGGCAGTCCAGCATGTTTGATGCTAGATTGGGGTGAGGCACCTGTACCACCAGAATGTGAAGCTATGTTAATAACGTCAGCACCTGCTTTCGCTACACCTACTGCAATGGTTTCAACCCCAACAGAAGCAACTAGCTTGACTCCGACCTTAACGTTAGGGTTAATGGACTTGATGTCGTGAATTAATTGCTCTATATCTTCGATCGAATAAATATCATGGTGCGGTGGAGGACTGATAAAGTTCATTCCCGGCAAGCCACCACGTTGTGCTGCAAAGCGAATTGAAACTTTTAAACCCGATAATTCTCCGCCCTCTCCAGGTTTCGCACCTTGGACAATTTTAATTTCAATTTCTTCCGCGCAAAGAATTTGTAAGGCGCTTACGCCAAATCGTCCCGACGCAATTTGTTTACTGGTCGTTGAGGCTATTGGATTAATTAAATCTTCCGGAGCTTCGCCGCCTTCGCCGGAAGCAGAGTTCGCACCGATAGCATTCATTCCCCGGGTGAGAGTTTCATGCGCTCCTTGTTTATTAGGTGCTAATTCATTAGCCACAGTGAGTGCACCTTGACTCATGCTGCCACTAAACAATTTTTTTCTAATTTCTTGTTTGCTTTGGATAGTAATAATTTTTGCAGGTTCATTTGGTCGTTTGATGTCGAAGTAATCGCCTAAACTCGTGGGATGTTTCTTTTTGTACGCATAGATTATCGCCAGCATTTTTTTGAATGCATCGGATGTTGAAAATTTTTCTAAATATTCACTAGGATAATAACCTTTGGCATCTTTTTTACGTGGATCTAGGAATCCTTTTTCTACGGAAAAAATGGTAGGGTCACTAACAAAATCATTAAAACCTTTAGCAATTAAAATTAGATTTAATTGATGAAGAACCATACGTAGATCTTCTGCTTTCATCCAATCAGTAAAAGCGTTGATAACCTCGGGTCCGTAACCATGTTTTATGCCGTCTTTTTCAGGCATATAAACGCCGGAGCGAGGCAGCAAGCTGAAATCGTTATTGGCATCGTAAGCTGCGTCATGACGTAGTAATATATTTCTCATGACGTGATTTAAAGAGATCCCTTTTAATGGCGAGTAAAAACCAGGAAAAATATTGCCTAAGGTAGGGTAGTCGATCATGTTATTGTCATCAGTAAGATTAATTCCAAGTGCAGCCATAAAATGACCACCAATGTAATTATTTACATCCAATATCCCAATTTTACCCATTGTTTTTAACAGACATTTTTCCAATGCTTTGCGATAGAGTTGATATCTTTCTGCAATCTCGTGTTCTTGATAAAGTTGTATTATTTTGGCATAACCGGCTCTGGGGAAAATAGCACTGGCACCCACTGTAAGTAACGCTAGGGCCTGATGCGGACTTAATGCTTGATTGGAATCAACGACTATTGAAACCTTAGAGGAAAGATTCTTATTTTCTAAGTGTTTACGCACTGCGCCTACGGCGATGAGATCTGGGACATACCAGCGATTAGGGCCTGACTTCTTATTGCTTAAGATTAAGATGCCACCCTGTGGTTTGGTTGCAAAACTTTCGGCTTCATTTGATAGTCGAATAATCTCTTTTCGTAAAACCAAGGCAAAATCTTCAGGCATGTCACTTGTTTGGAGCTTCTCAAAACTCAACTCTAGTTGATAGGATTCTACAGTTGGATGACTAGTTAATTGCTCTAGAGAAGTTCTATCTAAAATAGGAGAAGAAATCTGGATTTGTTTGGCATTATTGAATGACCTTGGAATCATTCCTAGGAAAGTAATTAATGAAAAACGTTCACTTTCCCTAATCGAATCAATGGAGGGAGATGAGACTTGTGCAAATAATTGATGAAATAAATTGGATATAAGCACAAGCAGGCTATTGATGTGAAGGGGGTTGGTATCATCACCCATGGCTGCCGTTGGTTCTACTCCATTTTCAGCCATGAATCGCAAAGTATTTTCGTCTTCATGATCGATTCCCATACTATAAAGCAGACGGTTGAGATCAGAAATATTGGTGTTGTTAACATAATGATCAGAAGATTGAGCTAAGTTGCTTAGTTGAGATAACGTTTTTGCTAAATATGATTGGAAGCGATTGGTAGTTTTTTTGTTACACTCAGCGTTAATACGTTCTAATATTTTTAATGTTTCAACTATCTCACCTTTCGCAGTTACCATCAGCATGCCACCGGGATCCAGATGTCCTTTCTTGATAATCCTGCCGCTAGCAGGTGCCGTGACAAAATCGTTAGAGCCAGCAATGAAACGACGATTCTTCTTCGAATCTTCTGTGATTGCCCAACGAGAAGGTCGAAGACCAACGCTATCTAATTTTGCTATGAAGACACCTTGCCACCCAACAACAGCAAACGCCGGTCCGTCATATGGCGTTCTTTCTAATTTAAAGTAATTCAGCATCGCTTTGATTTCATCTGAATAGGAATCATCAGTAGTAGGTGGCATTAATCGCACTAAAGCTTCCATCAGAGAAATATCTTTCATAACGATTTGATTCGCTAAATCCGCATCAAATTGCATTGAATCTGACAAACCACTATTTGGAAAGATACCTTCAAATCCAACCGCCTTCATTTCGTTGATCATTTGAGTTGCATTGGCAGAAGCAGAATTGAACTCACCGTTATGACATAAAAAATGGGTGCAGGGTTGTGCTCTATGCCATTCAGGATAGGTATTGGTAGCAAAGCGAGTATGGAGCAGCGCAGCATACGCTGTGAATAAGGAATCTTTTAAATCAAGATAAAAATTACCTAATTGCTTGGGTAAAATCATTCCTTTATAAATAATTGATTCTGTGCTTTGAGAAACGATGTTGATGGCTTTTTTTTCTAATCTAACACGTGCATAAATTTTATTGGCAGCTTCTAAGGTTTGTTTTTCAAATTCATTCTGATTGCTTGGTGGTTGAGTTGGTACAATCAAAGCTTGCCAAATGGCTGGTTTCTTTTTAAGAGCCATTTCAGAGAGAATTTTATTGTCACATGAAGCAGCTAAATCTCGCCATCCAACGACTTTAAGTTTTTGTCCTGCAAGGCAACTCTCAATTAAAGACTTTGCCTCATTTAATTGGGTAGTCTCATTGGGCAAAAAATATTGACCAATAGCGTATTCACCAGAGTGTAAAATTAAATTTTTTAATTTCTCTTCTTTTATAGGAACAATAAATTCACCAGCTTGGATTTTGCTGTTAAAAAAAGCGGTGGGCAGTCCATGAAATTTTATGCCAGCGCCATCGTTTTCTTCAGTAACTGGGTTATAACCAGACCGATAATTAAAATCACCTAACACTTTTAAGGCATCTGAAACGATTTGATGTGAATCTCTTTGAGGGAAGTCAATCATCAGACCGACACCACAGGCTGAATGATCACGTTCAGCGCTTTCTTCTTTTCTTGTTATCATTTTATCTTCCTTTAAAAGTTTTCAGGTGCACTTCGTGTAGATTAGCGTAATGCAACGCTATTGGAATCAAGTATGAGTTACTAATGATTCTTCGAGCTTATTTCTAGAAAGTTCGCGTATGATTTAGAAGCCAAGCAGGTTTGTCAAGACAATTTTTTGTCATAAGCAGAGTCATTTGATATCAAAATTACGTATTTATATTTCTGATTAGCTAGAAAAACATGTATAAAAAAGGGGGCAAGTACACATGACCCATTTTCCTTTTACGGAATCGCTCATCCTAATAAGAACGTATCGCTTGGACACAATTGCAACAGCTAGGTGGTTGGTCAAATTACGACATGGTGATGCGCTACTCACACTTAAGTAGCGATCATCTTCGTAGTGCGGCTAAAAGGATTTCTGTGACGAATTTGCTACAGGTCATCTCTCCAAGTAATCAAAGTGATATCTAAGTCTTTGATTATATGGTGGGCCCGCTTGGACTCGAACCAAGGACCAAGGGATTAAGAGTGATCCTGGTGTTCTTGAAAAGTGATTATTAATCATCACCTTACAATGCTTAAGCATGTCTAAGCAGGTCAATATATGCTGTAAACTG
>DJAM01000144.1 GCA_002429595.1 Coxiellaceae bacterium UBA6002 | reverse complement strand
TAATGTTTTTAAATGTTTAAACTCAATGTGTTTAAGTTGATTAATCATTGCCGTAAAAATGGGAAGTAAGCGTTCACATTTTTTAGCCGTGCAGTGTTTCTTCATTAACAACTTGTGTAAGCGCTGTTTAAACTCATAAATATGTTTAATTACAGGATGCATCGCCAGAAAGTCATCACGTTGTTTCAAACGTTTTGGTGATAAATTTTCAGGATTGGTTTTTAAAGCAGCTAATAAACCACGATGATAACGTATCCTCGGATCAATGCTGCTATAGGTTTGCATACACAGGTGATTAATTAAACGGATGACATGAAAGCGATCTGCAACGATCTTGGCATTAGGAAAATGGGTTCTTATGATTTTCCGATAAGTACTGCTTAAATCGATACAAATCACTTCCACTCGGTCTTTATTTGGGAGTTTTTTTAAATAAGTTTCTAGCTCTTTAGAAGAACGTCCTTTTACAATATCAAAAATTTTATTCTTCTCTAAGTTACAAAACGTAGTGGCATAACCTTCCTTCTTACTAAAAAAATGTTCGTCAATACCAAGTACACGAGGCAACATATTTGAGGTATTTCGTTTCTCTTCATGTTCATAACGCTCATGATACCAACGTTCAATCGTAGATTTTCCTACTTTGTGATCACGCGCTAAATCCTTCTATATGCAACTTCTATGAAAACTGGATTGTTACCACCTATTTTTCGTATGGCAAATCCGGGTAGATTTAGGATAATATCCTTCCTTGGCATTTTAACCTCCTTTTCATTCGCAAAATCAAAAGGTTAGATTAATCTAATTTGGTTAAAATGCCCCCTTTTTTAGGGCTGAGCCGTTTAATCAAATACTTTCAAAATTACGAAAGCAATCACCACGTCGTTGAATTAGATGATCCACTAGGATGTACTCCAGTGCATTAAAATAAGGAAGAATTTGTGAAAGAGAGAAGTCTAGTCAAAAATTTATTCGTTTATGCAATTGCCTGCACTCTGACTCTAATAGTATTAGTTAAAATTTATTACCTCAGTGGCTTTGATTATCATATACCTGTTCAATACTCAGGAGATGGTGTCGGGGTACTTGCAGCGATCAAATCTATAATCGATACTAAAAGTTATGTAACAAATCCTTTCTTGGCCGCCCCTGCTATTTTCGATATATCTCAGTATCCAGCCTATAATCCATTCACTTACTTTGCTGTGCTCTTACTTTCTCTTTTTCTAAAGAATTATGGCATCATTACTAACGTACTATTCTTCAGCACCTTCTTCCTGACCACCATTTTTTCATTGATGGTATTTAAAAAAATAGGCATCAATACTATTTATGCCATTGTAGGAAGTTTATTGTTCACTTTTTTGCCCTTTCATCTGTTTCGTGGAATTTACCACTTATTTATGAATTATTATTTTGTCATTCCAATTTTTGTTTACGCAGGACTAATAACATTTAAAACAGAGACATTTTTTGCTAATGAAGCTGAGTCAAACATAAGTAAAAAACAAAAAATTTCATTAGTAATCTTACTCATCTTTGCAAGCTGCTGCTCATCAGGAGCTTATTATGTGTATTTCGGCTGTTTTCTTATCATGATGGCCGGTATTGTTGGAAGCATCAATAAACAAAAACTTGGACCAATTCTAACTAGCTGTACATTCGTTGTACTCTGTTTAATAACTTTTCTCATTACCATTTCACCTAAGTTTATTACCGATTATCAGCTAGGTTCAAACCCTTCGGCAGTTCAAAGAACAGCTGAAGAGTCTGAGATATATGCGCTTAAGATTACTCAATTGTTGTACCCGGTTGATCAGCATAGAAGTCATACTTTAAGAAATTTCAAAGAAAATTATAACTCTCATTTTCCACACCTTGAATCACAGTCAGCTACACTAGGTGCTATTGGTTCCATAGGATTTTTAATCTTAATTGCAACGATCTTTACAAGAAAATTCCAAACAAATGTAAACCTTTATGTGTTATCTCTTTTTAACTTAGGATGTACTTTATTAGCAACTATTGGTGGGTTTGCAGCTGTTATTGCATTCACTTTATTTCCCACCATCCGAGCATATAATCGCATTAGCGTTTATATTGGATTTTTTGGTATTGCTGCTATTTTTATTTGTTTGCAATTATTAATTGATCGCACTATTACTCGTAAAAAGGGAACAGTTCTATTCTCTGCATTTTTGATTCTGTTCTTTGGTTTGTATGACCAAATTCCGAAAATAGATAAACAACAATACCAAGTAGCACAAGAACAATTTAATCGAGATAAAATGTTTATCGAAAAGATCGAAGCAAGCATGCCAATTGCTAGTCGAATTTTTCAGCTTCCTGCCATGCCATTTCCGGAAGCAGGTTTCATAAATCAAATGAATGATTATGAACATTTTAGAGCCTATCTACATTCTAAACGACTTTTGTGGAGTTATGGTGCGTTCAAAGGGACAGGAACTAGCGAATGGCAAATATTGGTTAGTAAAAAACCTGTTAATAGCATGTTAAAAGAACTTGGATTAGCAGGATTTACAGGAATTTATATTAATAGAAATGGTTTTCAAGATCATGCAAATCAACTAGAAGCTGATATAAAGAAGGAAGTACAGATAAATCCTATTGAAAATACCGAACGTAATATTGCATTCTATAATCTCACACAGTATATGAAAAATTTAAAAAATAATGATCCATTTTGGGACAGCGAGGCTTCAAATATTAAGAAGCAAACCTATGTAAAATTAAACTGGGCTTCCGGTTTCTCAAACAAAGAATCAGATGGTAACTTATCATGGCATTGGGGCGACCGAAAGGGATGCATCCAAATAACTAATCAATCAAAAAACAATATCACTGTAACACTTAACTTTAAAGTACGAACTGGAATAGAAGAAACTGCCAACCTTACTATCTCAGGCGACCTCATCCAAACACAATTTCAAATCAATAATAGTTTGACTGAAGTCACACGCAAAGTAACTCTGATGCCAGGAATTCACCATCTGTATTTTGTGACAGATGCAAAGCGACTTGAAGCTCCAAACGATCCGCGCAATTTATATTTTGCGATTTTTAATTTTGATATGGCGCTTGCAGATTCAAAATAAAAATAACTTAGAGGAAATTAGTCAACATTTTCCGCTCTATAATGTCTGAAGCTATCATAAGAACGTAAGTAGTCAGTCTCGGAATAAAAGTCTGAGACTAGAACTAAGCAAATGGCATCACGAGAAAACTCTTGAAGCTCACCCCAAATACCGCTAGGAATAAATAGGCCCTCCGTAGCATCATTTAATATAAATTCTTTTTTTGACCGACTATCGTCCACAATCATTGTAAACATACCTTTTAAACAAATTAGAAACTGCTCGACTTCTTTATGAGCATGGGCACCCCGGTTCTTATCCTCAGGTACTCCGTAAATATAAAAAATCCTTTTTATAGCAAATGGGATGTCACGTTCACCTTCGGCAAAAGATAAAGTGCCTCGATCGTCATTAAAAGTTTTTAATTTAATTAATTGACAATCCTCAACATTGTTAAACTTCATCAATGAACTCCTTAAATATTAGCAATTGTATAAATCGAGTATTTCTACAGCTACTGATTTGCTATCACAGAAAAATCCACGTAATATTACCCCTTTCTCTGATAATTTTCACGAGGATGCTTATGGAATGGCGCAAAATGGGCCACGTTTTTTCTCCTTCAGGAAATCTTTGGTGGGCTAAATCTTATGCACATCTCCCTACGGCCTATCTTCATAATGACGATGTTATACGAGTCTATTTTGCCGCATTAGATGAACACAAATACGGCCGGATTGGATTCGTTGACGTTGCTGCGGAAAATCCCAAAGAAGTTATTCATGTTTCCCCCGAACCAGTCTTAGATCTGGGTAAAATTGGCACTTTTGAAGATTGTGGCGTCGTACCTTCTTGCATTATAAAACATCAGGATCAGTTGATTTGTTATTACCATGGTTTTCAGCGAACTCATCGTATCCCTTACCTGATTTTTTCAGGGGTTGCAGCAATTGATCAAGCAGGGAACTTTCAAAAGCTCTCAAAAATGCCTATTTTGGATCGAACAGAAGACGAACAATTTTTACGAGGAGCTCCTTATGTCATTGTTGAAAAGAATCTACTTCGAATGTGGTATGTTTCTTGTCTTCACTGGATAACGACCGGGGATAAACTGCATTATGTAAATGTGATTCGCCATGCTTCCTCAACAGATGGTCTTAATTGGTCAGTAGATGAACCTGTCTGTCTAGAGCCGAATTTACCCGATGAATACTCAATAGGCCGCCCTTGTGTCGTTAAAAATGACGATGGCTATGAAATGTGGTTTTCTGCACGCTCACATAGTGACCTGTATAAAATTGGCTATGCCAGTTCTTCTGATGGTTTACATTGGACTAGAGCTGACGAACAAACCGGCATTGGCAAATCATCTGAAGGCTGGGATTCAGAAATCATTTGCTACCCAAATATCGTCCAAGTTAAAAATCAGCAATACATGTTTTACAACGGTAATAGTCATGGTAGTTCTGGGTTTGGTTATGCTGTTAGAAAAATTTAATTAAGGAGTGAATAATGAAGCGTCATGCTACCCACATATACCGTTGCCCTTATACTCTTAAAGCCCTAGAAATAAAAGTAGATAGCCAAGATTCAGAGAATATTGTAAAAGGACAGCTCATTTCGCCTCAGGGAAACTATGTAATAGAGGATGGTATTCCCCATTTAATTAATTTCGAACTTGAAAGCCTCAATGAGGTTGAACAAAAAGAATATCAACACTATCAAACAACGAGTGAAGATTATGATCAAGTAATCAAGTGGATTTTCAAAAGTTTCTACGCGGATGAAAATAAAGAGCGCAATAAAATGATCGATTTGCTTGACTTACAGCCTAACCATCGCGTTTTAGAAACAGGTTGCGGCACATGTGAGGATTCAATTTACATTGCTAAGCGACTCAATCACGAAGGCGAGCTCTACATGCAAGATCTGTCAGTCAATATGTTAAAAATCGGCAAGGAAAAAATGCTTGCCGCAACAAACTTAACTTGTCCAATGGAATTTTTCGTTAGCAATGCTTCTACCTTACCTTTCCCCGATAACTATTTCGATTCTGCTTATCACTTTGGTGGCATCAATTTATTTACTGATAGAAAGAAAGCAATTTCTGAGATGGCAAGGGTAGTACGCCCCGGTGGCAAAGTCGTATTTGGAGATGAAAGTATGGCTCCGTGGCTAAGAAATACTACGTTTGGCCAGATCCTGATGAATTCGAATAAATTATTCCAATATGAAACTCCGATTGACTGCTTACCTGAAAGCGCGCGAAACGTCAATTTGAATTGGTTACTAGGCAATGCTTACTATTTAATCACTTTTGAAGTAGGTGAAGGTGCGCCCGAAGTAGATTTAGATTTGCCAATTTTAGGCAAAAGAGGGGGAACGCACCGTAGCCGTTACTATGGTGCTCTTGAAAACGTGTCCTTAGAAACTAAGCAAAAAGTATTAAAGGCTATTGAACGATCTGGCATGAGTGCACATGAATGGCTAGACAAAGTAGTTAGCGAAGCAGCGGAAGCTTAGTAGAAGCAAGTAGGTATTCGAATAGGGATATTAGATGAAAACATATGGCATCCGAGAACAAACGATTGTCACAAGCGAATTAGAGCAACACATTGAAGAGATAAAAATTTTTGGCTTTACCATTGTAAGAAGTGTTTTGGATTCTGACCTATTAGAAACCACACGAGAACAATTGGACTCTTTGTACCAAAAACAATGTCACGAACTTGGCGGTGAAAATAATCTCAGTCAGATCAATGATGCGAATATAATTCGCTGCCCGCTTGCCGAAAATAGCCTGTTTTTACAGTTAGCAACGTTACCGAAAATTTTAATGTTAATGAAGAAAGCTTTTGGTGATTATTATATTCTTCAACAGCAAAATGGTGTGCTGCTTCCTCCAAACACTGAAAGCTATCAAATGGGTTGGCATAGAGATCTTCCCTATCAACATTTTGTCGCTTCACGGCCTTTAGCGATTAGCGCTCTTTTTTGTATTGACGCATTTAATGTGCTCACGGGTGGTACTCACGTGTTACCTGCTTCTCATAAAGCAGAAATGTTTCCATCCAATGATTATGTAACAGCACACGAGATTGGAATTGACGCTAACCCAGGTGATGCATTGGTCTTCGATTCTATGTTATACCATCGCTCGGGTAGCAATAGCGCCGCTAAGGTCAGAAGAGGCTTGAATCATGTCTATGCTCTTCCCTTCTTTAAGCAACAAATTAATTTACCTAAGGCGCTAAAAGGCAAATATAGTGAAGATGCTTTTCTCAATAAATTCCTTGGGTACGAAGGAGAGCCAGCTGAAAGTGCATTTGATTGGCGCAATAAGCGGCTAGAAAATTTTGAAGTTGTTTGTGAACATCAAGAAAAATGAATACATCTAGAATAGTATTTCTCGATTGGTTGAGAATTTTTTTCCTTCAGCAGTGTGCTTATAGGTCATACCCTCTATCCGCGTCTGCTTGAATTTTCTAATAATGATTCAGTGCATGAATCTTTGAGATTTCTTATCAAATTAATTTTACCCCTTTTGCTTTGGAGGGGGAGCAGGGGTTGTGGTGTTTTTCCTTGTTTCAGGATACGTTATTACTCATGTTTTACAAACTGAACAGTCTCTGGAATTTTTAGTTAAACGAATTTTCAGAATTTTCCTTTATATATTTTTGCGGTTTTATTTCAATATTCCTTCATCTATTTTAATAATCATGCCGCTGTTAATTTGAAAACACTCATTCTACAATTACTCTTAGTGGGTGATTTTTTTCAAACACCTTATTCTAGAGTGGACTCTTCGTGTAGAAATCTTATTCTACTTTTTTATGTTCCTCATGCGCCATTTTAAAGTCATTGGTCAATATAGACTGCTATTACCCTGGATTATGACTCTAACTACTTTGATATTTGGCCATCTTCCACCGATCCCCAACGTAAAATGTTTCGCAATAGGTTGCTTAAATATTAATGGTCCCTTCCTCTTTTTGGGGGTGTTTTTTTGGTTGTTTGAGCACAAGCAAGTTAGTTTTGTGAAGATGTTTTTATTTGCTTCACTTATATTTCTACAATATTGGCATCTTACTGCAACAATAAATCCGGATTCGAGGCACGCTCATTTTGCGGCGTTGGCCTTTTTGCTATTTTTAGGTGCTTGGCTTATCAAAGATAGATTGATTTTTAATCGCTTTATACTCTTTATTTCTGAATTAACTTATTGTGTTTATCTCTTGCACAATTGGCTTTTTGAGCAAATTAAACAATGGGCTATTGCAGGTGGATTACTTCAACATAACATTCCTGCTTTAATGTTGTTATTCGCTATTTCCGCTTCAGCGGTAAAGATTATTGAAAAACCGGGCATCAAACTTGGTCGTCTATTAGCAAAACGCTTAAAAACACAGATTCCCAGCTATCGTGATGAATTGGAAATTCAGCCAAAAATGGACGTCGTATCATCTAGTGGCTGAGTTGTAACAACTAGTGAATCTCGTCTATAACTGCTTCAGGCCGATTATTTGACTCATCATAAATTCGCCAGATATACTCTCCTATTATTCCAAGGATGATGATAATCACCCCAAGTAAAAAAGTAATAAGAGTCACTAATCCCGCATAGCCTGAAACTTTAATTCTTCCAAGTAGACCATTGATAAAAATCAAACTACCGTAAGAAAAACTAATAATAGATACCGCTAAACCAATCACAGTAATAAAACGTATTGGTCCTACAGAGAATCCCAAAAGAGAATCTAAAAAATATTTTATTTTCTTGCCAATGGTCCATCTTGATTTGCCATGTAGTCTGGGCAATCTTTGATATTCAATAATTTCTGGCTTAAATCCTAACCAATAAGCAAACAATGGAGTGTTAATATTTTTTGCGCTGTTGACAAGGTAAGGCTGTATCGATTTATCCATTAAGGCAAGATCAAAGCCTTTTCTCGGATATTCTTTAAATACAAAAAATCTAAGCAAATAGTAATAACACGCAGCAAGCATTTTTGTTAAATGAGGATCTTCACGTTGTTTACGAATACCAATAACGAATTTAGAGCCAGCTAACCATTTTTCTACCATCTCAAAAATTAATTCCGGAGGATCCTGTAGATCGGCTGCCAAAGTGATAAAGCAGTCACCAGTCACATAACGAAAGCCAGTCTTAGAAGCATGCGTTGCCCCAAAATTTCGAGTTAGTTTAATAACTTTAGTTGCAGGTCGCTTTTCTTTAATTTTTCGCAGTTCCGCTAAAGAGTTATCTCCTGAGCCATCATCTACAAAAATAATTTCAAGGCCAATGTCGATTGTGCGCAGTTTATTTTCAAGCTCAATGAGTTTTTCATATAGATGAGGCAGAGATGCTTCGTTGTAGTAAACAGGAGTGACTATGCTAAGTACTTTCATGATAATGTTTCCATATATTTTTCTTGGTGCCAATTAGTTAAGTCGATAGAGTAGAGATCAAAGGTAATTGATCTGCCTCCAAAGCCCTCTTTTTGTTCTAATAAGCCAAGATTTAATTCCTTGCCTAGTTGTAAATCTGAACTGGAAAAATCAAAATAATCTTTATTGAGGTAAATATCATTAATTAGATAATCAAATAAAAGATCCAGAGCACCAAGCGTTCTACCTTGGTCATTAGCGGCTATGTATTGTGCTCGAGCTACAGTATCATTTTCATAAATTAAAATACCAGCAACCATTTCCTTTTGTGAATAAGCGGCATAGAGTTTTATATTATTCGGAAAGCGGGATTTAAGATAGCTAATCTCTGCTCGTGTATGAACTGGCTGAGTGTTATGTTTTTCTTTTAAAAGATTGGTTAACAGCAACCAATAATCTGTTACATCATTTGCTAATTCTATAGTTAGTTGAGCATTTCTAGCTTTTTTTATCGCTCTTCTGCGACGTTCTTGCATGGGCAAGTTTGCTTTTGGCTTAACAATTGTAAAGATGCTCCTGCCTACAATTTGAGCATTAGCTAAAAAGAGAGCATATCTATCTTCTTCAGCAGGGTATTTATGATAAATGGCTGGAACTGTTTTATAAATAATTTCATTAAATCCATAATCTTTTAAAAAAGACATTAGATTGCCGAATGCGGATAATAGGGTACCTGTTTTAGTGTTAGGAGCACTGATAAGCCCACCAAATGATAAACCACCATGACTTATTAATGTCTTGCCATCACAATTCGCTGGCAAAAGTGCAATAAGCTGATCTTCATGATCGAAGATTAATAATGAAAAATCTTGAAAGCGGTCTTGATGATATTCGACATAATCTCGATAAAATAAAAAGACACCATTCTTACTTTTTGATATAAAATCGTCCCATAAAGACTTATCTTCAGAAGAAAAAACACGAATTTTCATACTACTGAGCTTTATCGATTAAATGCATTCGGCCGGCACTTTGCTGTATCTTCTTGCACTTAGTACCGATTCGCTGATATTGCCTTTTACAATCAAATCTTCAGAAACATTTTTCACGACTAAGGCACCTGCTCCTACTAAACAATCATCCGCAACAATAACATTATTTGCAAAAGTGGCGTTTACACCGACGAAACAATTTTCTCCCATCTCGACAAAGCCTGAAACAACGACGTGTGAAGCAATAAAACAGTTATCCTTGATCACAGTGTGATGGCCAATATGATTGCCACTCCACAAAATTACATTGTTTCCTAGCGTAACAAAAGGTTGTACAACATTATTCTCAAAGATGAAACAATGTTCTCCAATTTTACAGTTACGCCAAACAAATGCATGTTTGCTAATATAAGACGCTGGAAGATATCCTTTTGCTTTTGCTTCTAGATACAAGCGGGTGCGTAAGCGATTCAATTGTGTGTAGACAATTGCAACGAAAAATTTATGTTCTGAAGGAGCGTAATGGTTTTCTAATTCTTCAAATGGAATGACGGGTAGATTAAACATTGATGTGTTAGTCAAATAAGCGCGTTCAGTTGAGAAAGCTACTACTTCGTAAGGAGAGTCATGCTGAAAATATTCATACGCAATCTCTGCAAAAGCACTATCACCAATGATGATTATTTTTTCCTGCTTAACCATTTTTTACTCCTTAAGACTTTGTAATCAATAAATCTTCGCGGCGATTTGCCATGGGTAAACCATTTGCTTGTGGTAGTAAATAAGCGTCATAGCCTGCTGCTCTGCTGCGAAGCATTAATGAGATCAAAACCGAATCATCGATGTTACCATGCTCAATAGTGTTAAAGACAACTTCTGGAGTGGAATTGCTATTAGTATATTTTTGATGATAATCAATTCCTGCCATTGTTGAGAAAAAGCGTTTACGTTTAGAAATATTAGGGATATCGCCTATTAAAAATTGGCTTTGTGGTGCCAGCAAAGTCAAAGATTGATCTATAAAATTAAATAGGTTGGTTTCCATGTATATGTAATGTAGAACGCTATAACAGAGAAGTGCATTTATCTTGTTTTGGTATTGATTAAAAAGAGATTCGCAGTTTGATGGGTAGAAACCTGGAATTTTTTTAATGAAGGGTTTATCGGGCAAGAACTGTAACATTTCGTTCGAGTCGATTAGAATTAGAGTGTGTTCTTGTTGTTCGCAAAGTTCAATTAGCATTCGAGGTAAATTGCTGCAGCCAGGACCAATATCCATTACGATCTGCTTTCTTTCCAAGAGATTAGGCATTTTTTTCAAGACATCACTAAAAATCTTCTCTTCGAAATCCTCGCGGTATGAATCAGGGAAACCTATTTTTTCATAGATACTCAATGACTCATCAGTAGCCAGATCTTTGAACTTATCGTAAGTAAGTTCTTTGAACTTCTCATAGGTCACTGCCATTTCTCTCCATCTTTTTATTCTGTCTCTCAAGAAAGACTCGGGTTGATGCTGCTATTTTTTAAAAAATGCTCGAACTTCTTTTATGGTTTTCGTTAACTCTTCTGCACTTAGCTCTGGGAAACAAGGCAAGGTTAGAACCTCTTCACAACTTTTTTCCGTAACAGGAAGACGGTAATTGTGTTTTAAATAGCTGGGTTGTAGATAATCTGGTATTGGATAATGAATTTCCGTTTTGATGCCTTTGGTTATTAAATATGTTTGAAGTTCATGACGGCTTTGACTTCGAATAACGTACAAATGCGCAACATAACTTTCATCAATAGCTAAAGGTAGTTTAATGTTAAGATCTTCGAAAGAAGAATTATATTCCGCTGCTATTGTACGCCTTTTCTTATTCCAACTATCAAGATGCTTCAACTTAACTCTAAGAACCGCTGCTTGAATTTCATCCATGCGACTGTTTCTGCCGCCAGCTAGTTCTGACTTATACTTCGTTGACCATCCGTATTGTCTAAGTTTTTTAACTCTTTGGGCAAGCTCAAAATCGTTAGTGATTATCGCTCCAGCATCGCCCATCGCACCTAAATTTTTTGTGGGATAAAAACTAAAACAAGCTATATCACCAAATGAACCTGCTTTTTTACCATCATATAGTGCACCATGTGCTTGAGCACAATCCTCAATGATAGGAATACTATGTTCTTTAGCGATCATTTGTAATTCTTTGATATCAACCATCTTGCCATATAGATGGGTAACAATAATGGCTGCGATATTTTCTGTCAGAGAATTTCTAAGTGCCGTAGGATCCATATTCAAACTGGCTTCATCAATTTCGACATACAAGGGTTTGGCGCCAATATTTTCAATTGCAATGGTGCTATACATTCCTGCATTTGCTACCGTAACGACTTGTTGGTTTTCTTTTACTCCTATTGCACGGAGGGCCATTTCTATCGCATCAGTCCCATTTGCAACAGAAACGCAGTGTGCAGAACCGCAATAATGAGCAAATTCTTCTTCAAATGCATCCGTTTCAGGTCCAAGCAGGTACCAACCTCGAGCTAGACATTTGTTAATGGCTTCATTTAGATCAAGGAGGAGTTCGCTACTAGTCCGTTGCAAGTCGTTTAAAGGTATCATTTTATCCATAGCACTTTTTGAGGGTATGACGGATTCTATTTAATTAGCATTATTAGGTCAAGGCTATACCAAACTTCTGCTAGTAAAGCTCTTGAGAAGAAGTATCAATGTATTTAAAATAACCACTTTTTGCAATTGGATTTTATGTATGAAAGGAATTATCCTCGCTGGCGGCAAAGGCACTCGTCTTCATCCATTAACTAAAGCTACCAACAAACATCTTCTTCCTGTTGGTACTGAACCCATGATTTATCATCAAATTCGTCATCTACAAATGGCGGGTATTAAAGATATCTTAGTTATCACTAGTACTGAGCATATGGGTGATGTTGTGAATTGTCTTGGCAGTGGGATGCAGTTTGATTGCTCATTGACTTATAAAGTTCAAGATAGCCCAGGAGGTATTGCTCATGCGCTAGCTTTGGCAGAAGGGTTTGCGAAAAACAGCAAAATATGTGTATTTCTTGGGGATAATATATTCGAATACAGCATAACTCCATATGCTAACCGCTTCCGTGAGCAAGAATGTGGTGCAAGAGTTTTATTAAAGGAGGTTGGAGATCCAGAACGTTATGGTGTTGCTGCTTTAGATGAATTTCAGGTAATAGAGATTGTTGAGAAACCTGCTGAACCGAAATCAAAATATGCTGTGATCGGACTTTACTTTTTTGACGAAAATGTTTTTGATCATATTAGAAACATCACTCCTTCAGCACGAGGCGAGCTAGAAATTACAGCTGTTAATAATGAATACATTAAAAAACGTCAGCTTCACTATGATATCTATCAAGGCCGTTGGACCGATGCAGGCACCTTAAATTCATTATTCGAAGCAAACAAAATTTTACTTAGAAATAAAAATAGAATCCTCGACTATGCTTAATTACCAGCCGCGAAATGTGTTGATTACAGGTGGTGCGGGCTTTATTGGCAGTCATTACATCCGACATTGTATAAAAAATCCTCAATTAACATTAATTAACCTCGATTTATTAACTTATGCCGGAACATTGAGAAATTTAACTGACGTTCAACACCTTAAAAACTATCATTTTGTAAGAGGCAACATTAATGATAAAAGCCTAATTACGGAGCTTTTAGAAACATTCAATATTGATACCATTGTACATTTCGCAGCAGAAAGTCACGTGGATCGTTCAATCTTAGAGCCTGATGCTTTTATTCAAACTAACATTGTTGGAACATTTAATTTACTTAATACGGCTTTTACCTCCTGGGAAAAGAGGTTTCAATTAGATCCCAAGCTATGTCGTTTTCACCATATTTCAACTGATGAAGTATATGGCAGTCTTAACAAGAGTGACCCTGCATTCACTGAAGAATCTCGGTATGATCCAAGTTCTCCATACTCTGCTAGCAAAGCCAGCTCAGACCATTTAGTTAAGGCTTATTTCAAAACTTATAATTTACCTGTCACTTTGTCCAACTGTTCGAATAATTATGGCCCATACCAACATGAAGAAAAACTTATTCCAACTATTATTCGCTCTTGTCTACAAAAAAAAGAAATACCTATCTATGGAGACGGTCAAAACATTCGAGATTGGCTCTATGTTGAAGATCATTGCGAGGCCATTTCAGAAGTTATTCAAAAAGGCCAGCTAGGTGAGACTTATAATATTGGCGGTAATAATGAACTATGTAATCTTGACCTTGCGAAAAAAATCTGTCAGTTAATGAACGAACTTTATCCCAGCTCCATTGATTATCAAAAGCAAATTACATTCGTAAAAGATCGCTTAGGGCATGATTGGCGCTATGCCATTAATTCTTCTAAGATTACTAATCAGTTAAATTGGTCCACGCCTCGTTCATTCGAAACTTGCTTAAAGAAAACAATTTTGTGGTATATCGATGATTTTCAACTCGAAACAGAATGTGTGCTGACAGATTGAGGTTAGGGGTTAGTTTTAGCTCTTAAGGTAATACTCTTTGCTTTTATAATTAATCTCACCAACAAGAATGATAAAGGTACATTGATCACAAGGATCACTAGGGGGGCAACAGCTTTAGAAAAACTCCAATCATCGATTAATAATCTCAAAAAATAAGCAGATACCAAATATTGAGCTACATACAGCAATGAAAAAAAGAAAAATTTATTGAGAGTCAAAATTCTTCGAAAGGTAAATTTTGAATTTAAATAATATGAAATCAAAATACCTAAAATAAAAGTAACTAGGAAAGCCTGCTGGTACGAAACTACGAGTAGAAGCAACAAATAGGTTAAATAAGTAAGTGCATTATTAACTACACCAGCTACAATAAATTTAACTAATTCTTTAGAAATTTGTAACTTCGTCCCTAATTCTAATAAATTATTTTTCAGATTAGCCATAATGGATTTTCAATAGTTAAAATGCTCTTACTTAAACCTTTAGACACAATCGCATGCAATTTTATGGTTTTCCTTAAGCTTTTTCAATACAACGTCTAAACAAACTTGAAAGATAATGGACAGCGACTAGAACCACTTTCAGCTTTCAAAGTTTCAAGTACTTGGGGTGCGTAATCAGCGAGTCTATCTGTGAACATCGCTTGTTCATCATCGAATACAGCAGATCCAATTATCTTGTTGATTTCGCTTGCGCTTAAGAATCCTTCGATTAAATCTTTGTGAACATCAAGTTTTTCAATTTGTGATGGCAACATTTCGACGTAGTAAATTTTATTGTCGATAGGATTTGCTATCGCTAATTGATGATAGAGTTCTTCAAAATATTGTTGCTCAATTAATTTTTGTCGGGGTCCGTGAGGAGCAACGATTAATATTCTGGAGGCGTGCCAATCAATCTGATTTTTGCTTTGCCATTCATGCGTTATTGCTTTTAAACTACTCAATTGCGCATGAGTTGCACCTTGACCGCATCTGTCTAAATCATTTTTTATGTGTTTCATGTATTCATTAACTAAGCTGGCAATTTCATGTTTGCTTGAAGGGCAGCGTAATAATTGCTGTAGCAACTCAATGGATTCATGAATTAGATTCACATTCTGGTTTAAGCTGTAATCTTGGACTGCAGGTAAATCCTTGGCGAGCTGTTGTAATTTGCCTAATAGAGCAGTTAGCTCGTCATGGTAATTTTCCGCTTTTTGTAGTATCGAAACAATTAGCACAGGAATATGAGCAAGTGATTTCAGCAACGTGTAGCATTCATTTCTCGCAGCAGTCTCTACTCTAGCAATTGCAGTATACTTGATTACATGTTCGTTTCTCTGCCAAAGCTCTAAAGTACCATTGGACAATACAACAACATGCTTGATTTTGGCTAACATCCGAAGACCTGCTTTTTTATGTTCATCAAGGAAGCAATTGTTTATTGCAGCAAGTTGTTGATTAAGACTTTGCTTAAGTGTTGCTTGTTCACTAGAAGGTCGTGAGAAGAGGGAATAACGTGAGAGTGTAGCGGCGGGAAGTGGTGATTGATTATTTGGAAGTGAAAAGATTCCTCCGGGTGTAAAGTTCCCTCCGAACACCTGTAGTTGATTTGGGTGTAGTCGCTACGTGAGTTCGTCGTAACATGATGATAACTCCTATAGATAAAATGAAGGTGGAAGTTTAATGGTAACTGCTTAAGATTAAAATAATCTTAATAAGGTTCAAATAAATCTAGTTAATCTCTGAACATGA
>DJAM01000088.1 GCA_002429595.1 Coxiellaceae bacterium UBA6002 | reverse complement strand
CGCGGGAATGACACACTTATGCGACGGCAATGACACTTATGCGCGGCAAGGACACTTAGTTTAGATTTCAAAACTAACCAATCCAGGGTAAACTATCCACCTTTGACCACCCTAAGTTAAGAGATTTTTATGGAGTCCTCGTTGCTGCTTGAAGAAGAAGCACAAGATGCAATTGCTATCATTCATGGGCAAGCTGTCACTGAAGTCCCTCATGATCTTTATATTCCACCTGATGCTCTGCGGGTCTTTTTGGAAGCTTTTCAAGGGCCATTGGACTTATTGCTTTATCTGATAAAAAAGCAAAATCTTGATATTCTCAATATTCCGATTGCAGAAGTGACTCGACAATACGTTGAGTATGTCGAACTCATGCATGAGTTGAACCTTGAGTTAGCCGCAGAATACTTAGTTATGGCGGCCTTCTTGGCTGAAATCAAATCTCGGCTGTTGCTGCCAAGAACTCAGGTTCAGGAAAACGAGGAAGAAGATCCTCGCGCTGAGTTGATTCGCAAACTTCAAGAGTATGAACGATTCAAGCAAGCAGCTGAGAATTTAGATGCTATGCCCCGAGTGGAACGTGATTTTGTGACAGTAACAGCTGAGGTTCCTGAGTCTAAGGCATTGAAAGTATTGCCACAAGTTGAGCTAAAAGAATTACTCGTGGCCTTAGCAGGTGTTTTGCAGCGGGCAAAGCTTCATACTAAGCATCAGATTCAGCTGGAAGCATTATCAATCAGGGAGAAAATGTCCCAGATTTTATTCAAGATCAAACCCGAAAAGTTTTTACAATTTACCGAGCTATTTGCGTTGAATGAAGGCCGTCTTGGCGTGGTAGTGACCTTCATCGCAGTATTAGAGTTGATCAAACAATCTTTAGTCGAGTTGGTACAAACTCATCCCTATGCGCCAATTCACGTTCGTGCAGCAAGTATATCTGGAGGCTAGAGTTGAATACCTTAGAAGCACCTATTAAACGAATCATCGCAGCCGCGATTATGTCATCTGACCAGCCTCTTAATATCGAGCACCTTAAAAAAGTGCTTTTGCCTGAATATGAACTTAGCACTGAGGAGTTGAAAAACTATTTATCCGATCTAATGGCTTGTTATGAAGGGCATGGTTTTGAGCTTAAGGAGGTTGCAAGTGGCTACCGCTTTCAGGTTTGCCAAGACCTAACCCCCTGGGTGCAAAAACTATGGCAGGAAAAACCGGTAAAATATTCGCGGGCATTACTTGAAACGTTAGCGCTAATCGTTTATCGACAGCCCATTACCCGGGCAGAAATCGAAGAGATTCGGGGCGTTGCTGTTAGTACAACCATTATTAAAACCTTACTTGAACGTGAATGGGTTCGAATCATTGGTTATAAAGAGCTACCTGGTAAGCCTGCTCTTTATGCCACAACCAAGTCTTTCCTTAATGACTTCAATTTAAAATCATTATCCGAATTACCGCCGCTGTCCGAGATAACAGATTTAGATCAACTTGCTGGCGAATTCGAAAGTCAAATAATCACTACTGTAGAGAAAATAGAAGCCCCTCACCTCGAAGAAAATCCATCCGTGATTACCGATGAGCAGTCAGTAAGTCAACTGGAAGTTGAAGTGGAAGAAGAGGTTGATGAACTGGTAGAAGAGCTAGCATGACCGAGAAGTTACAAAAAGTATTAGCGCAAGTTGGGCTAGGCTCTCGTCGAGCATTGGAACAGTGGATCATTGACGGTCGTGTGACGGTCAATGGTATCAAAGCAAAGTTAGGTGACCGGGTTGCGCTAAGCGATTACATTTGCGTCGATGGTAGACCTATAAATCGAACTCAATCACAAAAAGCAGTTACCCGCGTTTTAGCCTACAACAAACCTCTAGGTGAAGTCTCTTCCCGTAAAGATGAAAAAGGTCGTCCAACAGTATTCGAGACCTTACCTAAACTAACCGATGGACGTTGGATTTCAATCGGTCGTTTAGATGTCAACACATCTGGATTATTGTTATTTACCAATGACGGTGATCTAGCGAATAAACTGATGCATCCTTCCACTCAAGTGGAGCGTGAATACGCCGTTCGAGTCTATGGCGATGTAGAACGAGAAATGCTCGTTGCGATGCATAAGGGTGTCCAATTAGAAGACGGTCTTGCGCGTTTTGAAGCAATTAATTATTCAGGTGGAGAGGGGACCAATCACTGGTATCATGTCGTGGTTCGAGAGGGTCGCAATCGCTTGGTTCGTAGACTCTGGGAGTCTCAAAACGTCAAAGTAAGCCGCCTGATTCGAATCCGCTATGGCACTATCAGCTTACCAAGATCGCTACGGGCTGGGCGTTGGATGGAGCTAGAAAAATCTTCGATTGATGCTTTGATGCACTTAATTAAGTCATAATTACATTTTATTTTTGTGCACTCTGTGCTTCTTGTTCCCTCTCCCGCTTGCGGGAGAGGGAGTTATAAAACCGACAACTCATGTAGTTCATACAACAACGCTAAAGCCTCTTTTGGACTTATTTCATCTGGCCTAATCTCTTGAAGTCGCTTGACTACCGCGGGCACATCCTCAACAAACAACGGCAGTTGCTGGACAGGTGCACAAGATCCTTGATCATGTGACTTAACCTCAAGCTCGTGCAGTTTCTCTCTTGCGATAGCTAGTGCTCGTTTTGGCATGCCAGCAAGTTGAGCTACGGCTAATCCGTAACTTTGGCTAGCGGGACCGGGCTCAACGCGATGCATGAAAATAATTGTATCTTCATGCTCAACAGCGCTGATGTGGACATTGCGGATACTAGTAAATGTCTCAGGTAATGCAGTTAATTCGAAATAATGTGTGGCAAATAAGGTATAAGCGTTTATGTTTTGAGCTAGATAAGCAGCGCACGCCCATGCTAGAGATAAACCGTCGAAGGTGCTGGTTCCTCTGCCTATTTCATCTAATAAAATCAAACTGGAGCTCGTAGCATTATGTAGAATATTCGCGGCTTCAGTCATTTCGACCATAAAGGTGGACTTGCCACTGGCTAAATCGTCAGCCGCGCCAATCCGAGTGAAAATCCGGTCTATCGGTCCCAACACTGCATGTTCTGCGGGAATATAACTCCCAATGAAAGCAAGCAGCACGATCAACGCCGTTTGCCGCATATAGGTTGATTTACCGCCCATATTTGGCCCAGTGATGATCAACATCTTAGCGTCATCATCGAGAGATAAATCATTAGGTATAAACAGTGTCGAACTGACATTCTCAACAACTAAATGTCTTCCCTTAATAATTTCAATCCCGGGTTGATCACTGATTGTGGGGCAAGTTAAATTAAGCTGGACAGAACGTTCTGCAAGGTTACAAAGTACGTCTATTTGTGCCACTGAAGCTGCCATGATTTGTAAGGGCTTGAGATCTTCAAGAATAATATCTAAAAGTTGATCATATAAAATTTTCTCGCGCGCCAAAGCTTTACTGCGACTATTTAGAACTTTTTCTTCAAACGACTTTAACTCTGCTGTGATATAGCGCTCAGCGTTTTTTATCGTTTGCCTGCGAATATAATCTGCGGGTGCTTGGTCTGACTGACTACGACTGATTTCAATATAAAAACCATGAATGCGGTTATAGCCAACTTTTAAGGTTGCAATGCCAGTGCGTTGTTTTTCGCGCTGTTCTAAATCGATTAAATATTGGCTGCAATCTTCGCTCAAACTGCGTAGTTCATCTAATTCGCTATCATACAGTGGTGCTATAACGCCGCCATCACGAAGCACTACCGGAGGGCATTCTATGATTGCTTTGTTCAGTAAGGTAGTAAGGGATTGAAATTCATGTAACTGCGCTGTTAATTCGCAAATTAAAGTTGACTCCGATTCTTGCAAATCTTGTTTGATGGCGGGAAGCATTTGCAAACTATCTCGAAGTAAAGCAAGGTCACGAGGTCTAGCACTTTTAAGTGCGACGCGTGAAAGAATTCGTTCGATATCTCCCATCTTGGTGAGATGTTTTTGTACGTCTTCATATAATTGATGTTGCAGTAACGAGTGAATAGCAAGTTGTCTGGCGCATAATAATTTCTGATCGCGTATCGGTCGTTTTAACCATCGTGTTAATAATCGGCTGCCCATGGCATTTTGCGTATGGTCCATGATCGAGAGTAAAGTGTTCTCCGTAGAACCATTCAGGCAATGGGTAATTTCCAAATTGCGAGTAGAAGCGGCATCAATAATAATCGCCTCGTCGGCCTGTTCGAGTTTTAGCGCTTGGATGTGTGGTAAGGCTTGTTTTTGCGTATATTTCACATATTGTAATAAACAGCCAGCCGCTCGAATTCCAAGGTCGGTGGCCGAAGTTAGTCCAAAACCTGAAAGATCACGGGTGTTAAATTGTTCGCATAGCAATTTGCTGCTGGTCACAAAATCAAATTCCCATTCTGGCCGCAATCGAATGCCTTTAGCCGGTAGCAGATGTGACGCGATATTATTGTCAGCCACTAAAATTTCAGAAGGTTTGAGTCGTTCTAATTCGCTTAAGACGGCTTCTTCTTGTAAAAAATCCTGAACAGTAAACCTGCCGCTGGTGATGTCTAAATAGGCTAAACCAAATTTTTGATCTTGCTGGAACAGAGCCAGTAATAAGTTATCCTTTTTTTCTTCCAATAAAGCCTCATCACTCACAGTGCCAGGGGTAATGATGCGTGCTACTTTTCGTTCGACAGGACCTTTGGAAGTGGCAGGATCGCCAACTTGTTCACAGATGACGATGGATTCGCCTTGCTTGATGAGTCGACTTAGATAATTTTCAACCGCATGGTAGGGTACGCCCGCCATTGGAATACCTTCACCTGCAGATTGCCCTCGTGCTGTTAAGGTAATATCGAGTAATCGAGAAGCTTTAATCGCATCATCGAAAAATAATTCATAAAAATCACCCATGCGATAAAACAACAGCGTATCAGGGTATTGCGCCTTGATCCGCAGGTATTGTTGCATCATGGGAGTATGAGAACTAAGTTGTTTTTCTTGAGATTCCTTCATTTGTTGAATTGTAACGAAGTGGCTTTTTTGAAACTACTTCTTTTTGCCTCAATGAAATGATTAAATTTCCACCAGCGTTAAACTCTTTTGAAGGATGTCATATGTCAAAGCAACTTTCCGTTCTCATCGAAGAACTTGCAAAACTTTGTCTGGAGAAATCTTTAAAAGTGGTGACAGCTGAATCTTGTACAGGGGGTGGTGTTGCCTTTGAAATTACGACGCTAGCAGGAAGCTCAAATTGGTTCGAACGTAGTTTTGTGACTTACAGTAATCTTGCCAAAATTGAGATGTTAGGCGTTGCTAAAAGTGCGATTGAAATGCACGGTGCCGTTAGCAGAGAAGTTGCTATTCAAATGGCAGAAGGCGCTATAAAACACAGTCATGGTAACGTCAGTTTAGCAATTACTGGGATTGCAGGGCCGGACGGTGGGACAATACAAAAACCAGTTGGAACTTGCTGGTTTGCTTGGGCGAGTCCTTATTTTGCTACGGTGTGTCAGCAGCAGCTATTTAGTGGTGATCGCAAAGCTGTTAGAACTTCGGCGATTCAATTTTCATTAGAACAGCTTCGACAACTTATAGCTGAGAATATCTAACCTAGTCCTTTAGAGCGCGGTACTGGTCTAGGTTCTCGAACGAAAGTATAAGCTTGATCATCATGAGTAGTTTTTTTAGGGGAGCTAATACTCTTGGGGGAACTGCCTGCCTTAGGTATTAATTGCGGGCTACCTGTGGTGGTTTGGCTAGCGCTAATCACTTCTTCAAGTTTAGCATCTTGTTGTTCACGCGCATCTTCTGCCTGTTCTTGTGCCGCATGCTGTTGAGAAGCCTCAAAAAACCCTGGGTAACTGGATTTTCCATTTAAGCGTTCTTCTTCAAATTCAAATAGTGGTTCACCTACTTCATCTTCTACATGTGCCATATTTTCGACCCCATTGGTAAGAGCTAATTAGATGTCAAAGAGTAGTTTTATTTAAGAACTACTGTATGTCAAATGCTGTATTTATGAAATAATAATCCCTTTATCAAATACGCGAGGGGATTAGTAATGGCGGAGAATAACAAGCAAAAAGCGTTAGAGGCTGCACTTAGCCAAATAGAAAGAGCACATGGCAAGGGCACAATCATGCGGTTAGGGGATAAGCCGGTAGAAGGAGCAGATGCCATTTCTACAGGTTCGTTAGGGCTAGATATCGCTTTAGGAGTGGGTGGCTTACCAAGAGGGCGAATCATAGAGATTTATGGCCCGGAATCTTCAGGTAAAACAACTTTAACGTTACAAGTGATTGCTGAATGCCAAAAGATCGGTGGCTCAGCTGCCTTTATTGACGCCGAGCATGCCTTAGATCCTTCTTATGCAGAAAAATTAGGCGTAAATGTTGACGAATTATTGGTATCTCAACCAGATACCGGCGAGCAAGCTTTAGAAATCACGGATATGTTAGTTCGCTCTGGTGCAATCGACGTCATTGTTATCGACTCCGTGGCAGCTCTAACGCCCAAGGCTGAAATTGAAGGCGAGATGGGCGATCAACACATGGGTTTGCAGGCACGATTAATGTCTCAAGCGCTAAGAAAACTCACAGCGAACATTAAGCGATCTAACACGCTGGTTATTTTTATCAACCAGATTCGAATGAAAATTGGAGTAATGTTCGGCAGTCCTGAAACAACCACCGGTGGTAATGCGCTGAAATTTTATGCTTCAGTGCGCTTAGACATTCGTCGCATTGGTGCGATTAAAAAAGGCGAAGAGATTTTAGGTAGTGAAACGCGAGTTAAGGTTGTTAAAAACAAAGTGGCGCCGCCGTTTAAGCAAACCGAGTTCGACATTATGTATGGCGAAGGCATTTCGCGTGAAGGGGAAATTATCGAATTGGGCGTATTGCATGGCTTTGTTGAAAAAGCTGGCGCGTGGTATAGCTTCAAAGGAAATCGCATTGGTCAAGGCAAAGATAATGTCCGGCTTTTCTTAAAAGAAAATCCAGAGATGGCTGCTGACATTGAGGGAATGATACGCGCTAAGTTAGTCAGCCAACAGCCAGCGACAGTAAGTCATGATTTAGAGGAAGAAGTTGAAGCTTGACGGATCTTGAGCGAATCAAAGAAAGAGCATTAAGTTTATTAGCACGCAGAGAATTCGGTCACTACGAGCTCAAGCAAAGATTACTTGAAAAAACCACAGATTTAGCACTCGTTGAACAAGTGTTAAATCTGTTGGTGGCAAGTAATTTGCAAAGCGATGAGCGGTTTGTTGAATCATATACTAGACGAAGAGCGGCGAAAGGTTTTGGCCCACTTCACATTGAATATGAACTTAAGAAACTTAAAATTTCTTCCCAAGTCATCTCACTTTACCTCGCGTCAGACGAGTTAGATTGGAAACTAACCATTAAGCGGCTATTTGAGAAAAAGTACGGTGGCATTTCTTTAGCAAAAGATCAGCGGGAGCGAGCTAAGCAAATTCGGTTTTTACAAAGTCGTGGCTTTAATATAGAACAAATTAATCAGCAGTTAATCGAGAATTTCAATGAATAGTAACCAACTAAGAACAAAATTTTTAGAGTATTTTCAAGAGCGCAACCATCAGCTCGTGCCAAGTAGTTCCCTCGTGCCTGCAGATGATCCTACCTTATTGTTTACCAATGCTGGCATGGTGCAGTTTAAAGATTATTTTTTAGGAAAAGTAAAACCGCCTTATCAAGCTGCGGTGAGCAGTCAGCGTTGCGTTAGAGCAGGTGGCAAACATAATGATTTAGAAAATGTCGGTTATACCGCAAGGCATCATACCTTCTTTGAGATGTTGGGTAATTTTAGTTTTGGCGCTTATTTTAAGAGGGAAGCGATTCATTATGCATGGGACTTCATCACTAAAGTATTAAAGTTACCGCCTGAAAAACTATGGGTGACAGTATTTAGAGACGACGATGAAACGGCTGCCATTTGGTTGAATGAGCTCAAAATTGATCCAACCCGTTTTTCACGTTGTGGCGAGAAAGACAATTTTTGGTCAATGGGTGATACTGGACCTTGTGGCCCTTGTACTGAAATTTTTTACGACCATGGTTCTGAAATTCCAGGTGGCCCGCCAGGAACGCCAGAAGAAGATGGTGATCGCTACATCGAAATCTGGAATCTAGTGTTCATGCAGTTTAACCGATCAGCTGATGGAACTCTGACCCCTTTACCTACTCCAGCAGTAGATACGGGTATGGGTTTTGAGCGCGTAGCCGCAGTTTTGCAGGGCGTTCACAATAATTACGATATCGATATCTTCAGGCACATCATCGAAAAAATTGCCAAGATTGCTAACACTCGAGATTACGAACAAACTTCATTACGAGTGATTGCGGATCATATTCGTTCTTGCAGTTTTTTAATCTTAGATGGCGTGACACCTTCGAACGAAGGTCGTGGCTATGTACTACGACGAATCATCAGAAGAGCAATCCGCCATGGCAATAAACTGGGTTTGCGAGATCCATTCTTCCACAAACTAGTTCCCACTTTGGTAGAAGAAATGGGTGAAGCTTACCCTGAGCTTGCTAAAAATGAGCAACATATTCAGCGGGTTTTGTTACGAGAAGAAGAACAATTTGCAAACACACTTGATCAAGGCCTGAAACTACTTGAAAGCGAATTAATCAAACTTCCTAACAATATTATTCCTGGTGAAGTGATCTTTAAACTTTATGACACTTATGGTTTTCCTCCAGATTTAACTGGCGATATTGCCAGGGAGAAAGGTCTGATTATCGATTATCCTGGCTTTGAAAAGCAGATGGAAATGCAACGACAAAAATCGCAAGACGCAAGTCGCTTTTCGATTGATCTTAGTGATGACTTACAAGTTGAAGGTGAAACTGATTTTACTGGTCATGAACGATTGAGCGATGAAGGGATGGTCACTGCGCTATTCCAAAATAATCAGCCACTCAATCAAATTGACCAAAAAGGTAGCGAAGCGATCGTTATTTTAAATAAAACGCCATTCTACGCTGAAGCAGGGGGACAAATTGGCGATAATGGTAAGCTCTATTTTGAAAGTGGCGTTTTCAATGTGACCAATACTAAGAAGAAGGGATTGGTGTATTTACACTATGGGCAACTTGAATCCGGTACTTTAAAAGTTGGAGATAATGTCGACGCTGAAGTTGATAGCTCTCGTAAAGACATCATGCTGAATCATACTGCTACCCACTTATTACATGCAGCGTTACGCCGAGTTTTAGGGGACCATGTCATTCAAAAAGGTTCGCTAGTTGCGGCTGAACGATTGCGATTTGATTTTGCTCACTACGAGCCTTTGTCCTCCAACCAATTACGGGCAGTTGAATCGTTAGTGAACCAACAAATCGCAGCCAATCTTACTGCCACCACTGAATTTATGACGCCTGAAGATGCAGTCCAAAAAGGGGCGATGGCGTTATTTGGTGAAAAATATGGTGACGAAGTTCGCGTCTTGAGCATCGGTGAATTCTCAATGGAGCTATGTGGTGGTACTCACGTTAAACATACTGGCGAGATTGGCTTGTTTAAAATCACTTCTGAGACCGGTATTGCAGCAGGTATCCGTCGAATAGAGGGGGTGACAGGCTCGAAGGCTTTTGACTGGACTAACCGAGTAGACGAAGAATTAACTCAAATTGCACAAGTTTTAAAGACTTCTCGTGAAAATATAGTTGAGAAATTAGAGCAAACGTTGCAACATACTAGAATGCTCGAAAAAGAGCTAGAAAAGCTTAAACAACAGCTCATGAGCAATAAAAGCCAAGATTTGTTAGCAGATGCAGTCAAAATTGACGGAATTAAGGTCTTAGCAACCAAGTTAGAAGCGACCGAACCCAAGATATTAAGAGATACGGTCGACCAATTAAAGGACAAGTTAGGCGAAGGGGTAGTATTACTCGCCTCAGTCAATCAAGATAAGATCTTGATCAATGCTGGCGTGACTAAAAATTGTATTGCTAAAATAAATGCAGGAGAGCTGGTAAATTTTGTCGCACAGCAAGTAGGAGGAAAGGGCGGAGGTCGTCCTGATATGGCTCAAGGCGGCGGAGTTGAAGTGGCCAACTTAGATAAAGCGCTTGCTTCGGTCATTCCCTGGGTTAAAGAGAAACTATAGGTTTATGTAGGATATCATGGCATTAATTGTACAAAAATATGGTGGCACCTCTGTCGGCAGTTTGGAGCGGATCCAACATGTTGCAGACAAGGTCATCCAAGCAAAGCAACAAGGCCATGATATTATCGTCGTTCTGTCTGCAATGACTGGAGAAACAGATCGGCTCATTCAATTAGCAAGAGCCATTCATGAGCAACCAAATCCCCGTGAATACGATGCATTAGTTTCAACCGGTGAACAGGTCACCATTGCTTTGCTTAGCATTGCTTTACACGCTCGCGGCTATCACGCCCGCTCGTACACTGGTTGGCAAGCTGGTATTGAAACTTGCAGCACGCATAAGCGCGCCAGAATCACCAAAATAAATGGTCAAGCGATTCAAGATGATATTGCCAATGGCCATATTCCAGTTGTCGCAGGCTTTCAAGGTGTGGACTCTGACGGTAATATTACGACCTTAGGTCGCGGTGGTTCCGATACGACGGCGGTTGCATTAGCAGCGGCTTTCAAAGCAAAAGAATGTCAAATCTTCACAGACGTGGATGGCGTCTACACGACCGATCCTAGAATCGTACCTGAGGCACGGCGCTTACCAATCGTCACTTTTGAAGAAATGTTAGAGCTTGCGAGCCTGGGTGCCAAGGTCTTACAGATTAGGGCCGTGGAATTTGCGGGTAAGTATAACGTTCCTGTTCGAGTCCTATCGACATTCAACGAAGGCCCAGGCACATTAATCACATTTGAGGATTCTGGTATGGAGCAAGCACTTGTCTCTGGTATCGCATTTGATCGCAACCAAGCAAAATTGACCGTTGTTGGCATTCCAGACGCCCCTGGCGTCGCTAAATATATCTTAGGCGCAGTCAGCGAAAAAAATATTGACGTTGATATGATCGTTCAAAACGTCCCCGGTGTTGATCAAACTATAGACTTTAGCTTCACAATACATCGAGATGACTATCCAATCGCGCTAGGAGTATTAAAAGAAGTTGCTACAAAGCTAAATGCTAAGGGCGTAGTCGGTGATGACAAAATAGCAAAACTCTCAATAGTTGGAGTCGGCATGCGTTCTCATGCAGGTGTAGCAACCACAATGTTTAGCGCACTAGGCGAAGAGGGCATTAACATTCAATTGATATCCACCTCTGAGATTAAAATATCCGTAGTAGTGAGCGAGAAGCATTTAGAAACAGGCACCCGCTGTCTACACTCTGCTTTTGGCTTGCACTTAGAACACCCATAAATAATTTTTGCAAACCCCAAAAAAATAAAAAAATTAGTCTACAATAAGAGCATCCAAAAATTTCTATAGGAAAATGCCACCAAAAAAAGATTGAAAATTTTTTTGTCCCAAATTAAACTTTTATTGAAA
The DNA here is from genome assembly GCA_002429595.1 of Coxiellaceae bacterium UBA6002. Taxonomy (GTDB): domain Bacteria; phylum Pseudomonadota; class Gammaproteobacteria; order UBA6002; family UBA6002; genus UBA6002. The sequence goes on along the minus strand of DJAM01000088.1, from coordinate 729 downwards.
AACGTTAAGAAATCCTTAAGAATTTTTGTCTATACTACTGGATGTAGTGTATGTGAAACTCTAATTAGAACTTTTGTGTCTTCTAGTTAGAAGCAAATAAGGAATTGATAGGAGAATTGTATGCTTATTTTGACACGACGTATCGGCGAATCAATAATCATTGGAGATGATATCACTATCACAGTTTTAGGAGTCAAGGGTAATCAGGTCAGACTTGGCGTAAATGCTCCTAAAGACGTATCGGTCCACCGTGAAGAAATCTACCGAAGAATTCAACAAGAGCAAACCAACAATAACAGCGAACCATTAGTTATTGACACCGGCTCTTCAGAAAAAACAGAAGGCAAGGACAAAGGCACAAAATAATCTCAACAGACCGATGCTAATCCTTAATTGCTAAAGCTTCGGTCGCCGGCATTACCCCCAGCCGATGCCTTCTGGCATCGCAAATTCTTACGATTCAGTAATTTAAATTCGCTACAGTATTTATTAGTCCCCCAGTCGATGATATTATCTCAAGCCATTGGAGAGATGGCCGAGAGGCTGAAGGCGCTCCCCTGCTAAGGGAGTATGGGACCAAAATTCCATCGAGGGTTCGAATCCCTCTCTCTCCGCCAAAAGAGCAATTAGCTATAGCAAAGAGTATAATCAAAAGAGCAAAAAAACGCGCCCGTAGCTCAGTTGGATAGAGTATCTGGCTACGAACCAGGGGGTCGGAGGTTCGAATCC
>DJAM01000123.1 GCA_002429595.1 Coxiellaceae bacterium UBA6002 | reverse complement strand
CCCGCGAAGGCGGGAATGACACGCCAAAAGGGAATGACACGCCAAACGGGAATGACAAAAATGCTACTTATTCTTAGGCAAAGTCACCCGTAGTAAACGAATGCGTCGATTATCAGCGTGGAGCACTTTAAAATTACAGTCCTCAATTTGAATACTATCACCTTTCTTCGGTAGTTTGCCAAAATGCTGCATGACGACCCCGCCAATGGTATCAAAATCATCATCACTAAAATCAGTGTTAAAATATTCGTTGAATTTTTCGATCGGTGTTAGCGCTTTGACAGTGTATAAATCATCGCTTAATTTACGAATAAATGTCGAGATATCGTCGATATCATATTCGTCTTCGATTTCGCCCACAATCTGCTCTAGAACATCTTCAATTGTGACTAATCCGGAAATACCGCCGTATTCGTCCACGACAATTGCCATGTGATTGCGGTTCAAGCGAAATTCTTTTAACAAGACATTGAGACGTTTGCTTTCTGGAATAAAAAGAGCAGGACGTAACACACTTCGGATATTAAAATTTTCTTCTTCACTAAATGTAAATCGTAATAATTCTTTAGCGAGTAATATACCGATTACTTCATCGCGATTTTCACCAATCACTGGGAAGCGAGAGTGTTGTGATTCAATCATAATAGGTAGAAATTCTCGCGGCGGCGCGTCTTGATCTACTACCACCATTTGAGAGCGTGGTACCATGATATCGCGGACCTGAATCTCGGAAACTTGCAACACGCCCTCAATCATGGTTAAGGCGTCTAGATCAATAATTTCTTTACCGACTGCATGACGTAAAAGTTCCATGAGTTGCGATCTATCTTGGGGTTCGCGATGTAGCATCCCGCTAATCCGGTCTAGCCAAGATTTTTGATTTGAATGATCTTCTGTCATGCTAATGCTAATCTCCTAGAAAAAATGAGTCGTGATGAATCAATCATAAGGGTTTGCGATGCCAAGCGAAGATAAGATCGCAATTTCTTGTGCTTCCATGCGTGTAGCATCTTGTTCATTTTGATGATCATAACCTTGTAAGTGTAAAATTCCATGAATCGTTAAATGGGCCCAATGTTCATGGCATTGTTTGTTCTGCACTGAAGCTTCCTTCGCGACTAAGGGTGCACAAATAATGATATCACCCAACAAGAGTGCATCTTGATGAGGAGAGCTCATTGGAAAAGAAAGCACATTCGTTGGACCTTGTTTACTGCGATATTGTTGATTGAGTGAGGCGCTTTCAGCTTCATCCACTATTCGAATGGTAATTTCCGCAGCGTCTGTTTCTAATGCAGCATGAGTCCAAGAGATCAAATCGGAAGGCGGGGGGATATCGTCATCCGATGACTCTATTTGAATGTCAATTTCTATGTTGTTATTAACGCTCGTGGCTGTCATATGCTTTAACAATTTCTTGAACAAGTGGATGTCGCACGACATCTTGTGCTTGGAAAAAAGTGAATGTGATTTCGCCAATATCTTTTAAAACAGTGATGACATGACGCAAACCGGAATACGTATTTTTTGGTAAGTCGATTTGAGTAATATCGCCTGTTACCACTGCTTTTGAGCCAAAACCGATCCGTGTTAAGAACATTTTCATTTGTTCTTTCGTGGTATTTTGGCTTTCATCTAAGATGATAAACGCATCATTCAAAGTACGGCCGCGCATATAGGCCAAGGGAGCTACTTCAATAATGTTTTTTTCAATGAGTCGATTGACGGTTTCGATGCCCATCATTTCATAAAGCGCATCATAGAGTGGTCTTAGGTAAGGATCCACTTTTTGAGCTAAATCGCCTGGCAAAAATCCTAATTTTTCTCCCGCTTCAACCGCAGGTCTGACCAGGACAATTCGTTTCACTTCGCCTTTTTCTAAAGCAGCAACGGCACACGCAACAGCTAAATAGGTCTTGCCTGTACCAGAAGGGCCAATGCCGAAATTAATATCATGATCCAGGATATTTTTCAGATAATAATACTGATTCGGGCTGCGCGGGATAATGTGCATTTGTTTGGTTTTAATAGTCGCTTTATCAAAATCCAATTTTGATTTACGACGCTCAGCCTCATTGGAGACAGTTTGGAGTAAAAGATAAATCTGAGTCGCTGTAATGTTATCTTTTTGCTCAGTCTCTTGGTAAAGCTTTTCTAAGACTTCACTAGCTGTCTGGATAGAGCTTGTAGGTCCAAGGATTTGAAAAACATTGCCACGATTATTAATCTCTACACCTAAAAAGCTTTCAATTTGTCTAATATGCTCGTCGAATTGGCCACAAAGATCTGCGAGGCGTCGATTGTCAAAAGGCATCAACGTAACTTTGTTTAGATCGGGTGATTTGTTCAATCGGTAAACCTTTAATTGCAGGATTGGGTTCCTGATATCTATTAGAATAGCATATAAGCTACTAATTATCTTTAATAAGCTCCGCTCGTAACGAATTTGGCAGGGCCTCTGTAATTTTAACATTAATCAACTGTCCGACCAGATCACTTGCCGCTTTAAAATTCACAACCCGGTTATTTTCTGTACGGCCAGATAAAACAGCAGGATCTTTTTTGGAAGGTCCTGTTACCAAAATAGTTTGGATTGAACCCACCATGTGCTGACTAATATTGGCCTCGTTGACGTTTATCCGATTTTGTAAAATCGCAAGGCGTTCTTTCTTGATGTCGGGACTTACGTCATCTGGCAGCGAGGCTGCAGGTGTTCCAGGGCGCTTACTATATATAAAGCTATAGGAATGATCGAAGCCAATCTCGTGAATTAGATTCATGGTGTTTTGAAAATCAACATCCGTTTCACCGGGAAAACCTACAATGAAGTCGGAAGAAATGCTGATATCTGGTCTGACTTGCCGTAATTTACGAATTTTTGCCTTATACTCTAAAACCGTATAATTGCGTTTCATTGCTGCCAAAATTCTATCGGAGCCACTTTGTATCGGTAAGTGTAAATGATTTGCTAATTTGGGTTCTTCTGCGAAGGCCGCTATTAGATTGTCTGAGAAGGCTGACGGATGGGAAGTAGTAAATCTTATCCTGGCCACATTATCAATTGCTGCAACATAGTGGATTAACAATGCTAAATCTGCAATCTCGCCGTTGTGCATTAGGCCGCGATAATCATTCACATTTTGACCTAATAAATGAATCTCCCGCACGCCTTGATCAGCTAAAGCGGCTACTTCACAGATCACATCGTCAAACGGTCTGCTAATTTCTTCGCCACGAGTGTAAGGAACGATGCAATAACTGCAGTATTTGCTACAGCCTTCCATAATAGAGACATAGGCACTAGGGCCTTCCGCCTTGGGGGTGGGTAAGTTATCGAATTTTTCAATTTCGGGAAACGAAATATCGACCACCGATTTTCGACTGCTTCGCGCTTGATCAATCATTTCTGGAAGCCGATGCAGTGTTTGCGGTCCAAAGACTAGATCGACATATGGCGCAATTTTCAAAATGGCTTCACCTTCTTGACTCGCGACGCAGCCACCCACACCGATGATCGTATCAGGACGTTTTTTCTTAATTTTATAATAACGCCCAAGTTCAGAGCGCATCTTGTCTTCGGCTTTTTCGCGAATAGAACAAGTATTGATCAAAATCACGTCGGCATCTTCAGGTGCTGTCGTGACTTCCATTTGATAAGCGTTATTCAAGACGTCCGCCATTTTAGACGAATCATATTCATTCATCTGACAGCCGTGGGTTTTAATAAAAAGCTTCTTGCTGGTCATGACTGGCTCACTGGTTTGCAGTAGGTTTCTCTAATAAATGGTAGAATGAGCAAGGAAATTGCAATACCAATTGGTATAGTCAATAACGCAAAGTGATAATTTGCAACCGAATATTGCCTAACACCATCTGTCATCTGACCTTGCCAGTGTAAATCTAACAACAAACCGATGAACGGCTGAGCTAGAGCAGCGCCAAGGCTGTTTAGGGTATTCACAAACCCTAAGGCAGTTGCATTAGTTTCTGGCGGATTTATTTCTCGCGCAATTGAAAATGCAGGTAAAAATCCGCTCGAGAAGAAGCCAAAGGTAAAGAGTAATAGCCCCATCACGGTTAGTGGTAAGTTGGGTAGATATAAAATCAATAAAATACTGGTGAGAGCACCAATAGTACCTATTAGCATTGGTGGTTTTCGTCGTCCAATTCGATCTGAAATAATGCCAAACAATGGTGATCCAAATATCCAACCGATAAAAATAAATGAGATAAAAAATGCCGCTGTTGTGCGGGGTAATTTATAGAAAGTCACTAAGAACGGCACGCCCCACAAACCTGCAAAGGCTGGAGTTGGCAGATACATGAGTCCACCGTAAATCGACGTTACCCAAATTTGTTTGTTCTTTAACACGTGCTTGATACCCGCTAGGAATCCGCCATGCTTTAAGGTGCGATGCTTGTGTGGGAACACCCGATCTCGAATTATCAGCCAGATAACTAAAGATAGCGCTAAGCCAATATATCCAAACATAATGAGCGTTTGTCGCCACCCAAGATAATTGTTTAACATCGAGAGCGGCGCTTCGCCAAAGACAGCACCTAGCATTCCAATGGTCACCATGAGGCCGGTCATCAGGGCAAATAATCTTAATGGCAACCAGGTTGCGGCAAGATGCATACAACTGACCGCAGCAAATGAAGAACCGATACCAATTAAAAAGCGGCCGATTGCAGCCACTGAAAATACTGGCGCATAACCAAATAGAAGCGAACCTATGGCACAACAAATAGTAGCGAATGTTAACAATCGCCGAGGACCAAATTTGTCCAGCAAAATACCCACCGGAATTTGCATCAAGGTGTACGCATAAAGATAAAAGCCACTTAAAATACCCAGCTGCGAAGCATTGACTGAGAATGCTTTCATAATCTCGTTGGTCATTACACTAGGAGAGACTTGAATAGCGAACTCGTAGCAGTAGAAGAGAGCGCCTAGAGTCCACATGATCCAAGGCATTATACCGCCACGTTGGCTATCACCACGATCGAATGGGGAGATTGTGTCAGTTTTCATGAATTTGTCTTTATTGCTAGCAAAGCTAAGTATTATGCCACTATTTTTCGACTAGGACCAAGTTTCATCATTTCTTTAATCGTTCCCGATCCCGTTCCTGTTCCCGTTCCCGTTCCCGAATCATACAGGCCACAAATGATTCTGTTCAGGTGGCAAGCTTCTATCGTGTGGTCTATTAGATACGGGAAGAGGAACGGGAACGGGAACGGGATCGGGAACGGCATCGGCATCGGGAACGAAATATGGGTTGTGAATCTTTTCTGTGCTGTTACAATCAAACCCCGGTTTTTATAAAAAAATACACCGGAAATATTCCCCAATGACTAAATATATCTTTGTAACAGGTGGCGTTGTTTCTTCCTTAGGGAAGGGCATTACTTCTGCTTCGCTAGGCGCTATTCTCGAAGCGCGTGGCTTGAATGTAACGCTTATTAAGCTTGATCCTTATATTAACGTTGATCCCGGAACGATGAGCCCGTTTCAACATGGTGAAGTGTTTGTCACCGCTGACGGTGCTGAAACTGATCTTGATCTTGGGCATTACGAGCGCTTTGTGCGCAAGCAGATGTCCAAATATAACAACTTCACCACTGGCGCCGTTTATGCAGATGTCATTCGCAAAGAGCGGAGGGGGGAATATTTAGGTAGTACTGTTCAAGTTATTCCTCACATCACCGACGAGATTAAAAATAAAATCAAATTGGGCGCAGATGAAGTAGACGTTGCTCTAGTAGAAATAGGCGGTACCGTCGGTGACATCGAATCCTTGCCATTCCTCGAGGCAATCCGCCAAATGCGAATCGAGCTTGGCAGCCAGAATACGTTGTTTATTCATTTGACACTTTTACCGTTCATTCCTACCGCTGGTGAAATGAAGACCAAGCCAACTCAACATTCCGTAAAAGAATTGCGATCAATTGGTATTCAACCCGATATTCTAGTTTGTCGATCGGATCGTCCACTACCAGCAAATGAGCGCGCCAAGATTGCACTATTTACCAACGTTGAACAGCGTGGCGTTATCTCAGTGGTGGATACTAAGTGCATCTACGAAATTCCATTATTATTGTGCGAACAAGGTCTAGGGGAATTAGTCGCCGAAAAACTTAATCTTCAAGACAAACCATCTGATTTGAGCGAGTGGCAGTGGGTCGTAAATTCAATAAAGAATCCAACAGCTGAAGTGACCATCGGTATGGTCGGTAAATATACCGAGCTAAATGATTCCTATAAATCATTAATAGAATCCCTGTGCCACGCCGGAATACAAACTGCAACAAAAGTTAAGATTAAATACATCGATGCTGAAGATATAGAACAAGCAGGTATTTCAGTACTTAAAGGCCTCGATGCCATTTTAGTTCCAGGCGGCTTCGGACGCCGCGGCTCCGAAGGAAAAATTTTAGCAGCCCGCTATGCGCGTGAATATAAAATCCCCTACTTAGGAATTTGTTTGGGTTTACAAATCGCCATCATCGAATTCGCCCGTCACCGCCTAGGTCTCGAAGAAGCCAATAGCACCGAGTTTAACCCCAAAACACCCCATCCAGTCATCGCACTAGTAACAGAATGGCAAACCAAAACCGGAGAAGTAGAACGACGCACCACAGGGTCCGATCTTGGTGGCACAATGCGTTTAGGTGCACAGGGCTGCCGATTAAAGCCCGATTCGCTAGCTGCCAAAATCTATAAATCCGATCATATCTCCGAACGCCACCGCCACCGTTACGAAGTAAACGAACACTACGTACCGGCATTACAAGAACAGGGCCTAATTATTTCCGGTCTTTCAGAGGATAATAACTTAGTAGAAATGATTGAACTGCCAGACCATCCTTGGTTTGTAGCCTGTCAATTCCACCCTGAGTTTACCTCCACTCCGCGCGATGGCCATCCGTTGTTTACTAGTTTTATTGTGGCTGCTAAGGAGTATAAGCATAAATGCCAGAATGATTCCACTTCACCCCTCCCGCTTGCAGGGGAGAATTAGGAGGAGGATTACCCAGACTTGTCATTCCCGCGAAGGC
>DJAM01000106.1 GCA_002429595.1 Coxiellaceae bacterium UBA6002 | reverse complement strand
GCTACTGTGATCTTGTGACGCGCTATATATTCTTCAAGCAAACTAACATCCTGCCGTTCCTTATCGGAAACAACGTAGAGTCTAGCTCCTTGGGTTAAGGCGATGACCCATTCGGATACCGCTGCATCAAAACTAAAGGAAGCAAAATGAAGCGCACGGCTCTCAGGGATTACGTTAAAGTCAATCGCTTGCGCTTTGGCTAAATTACATACACCTTGATGCTCGATCATCACTCCTTTGGGCTTACCTGTAGAGCCAGAGGTATATATAACGTAGGCAAGATTCTTAGGGCCGCTTAGCACAGAAGGATTATTTTTTGGCGCTGTTGTTATGCCAATGTCGGTATCGACACAGATAACCTTTCCTTTACTTCTTGCAAATAACTCTTTAAAACAGGACTCTGTCACTAAAAAGCTGGCATTGGAATCTTCTAACATAAACTCCAACCTATCTTGAGGATAGCTCGGATCTAAGGGCACATATGCTGCGCCTGCTTTTAAGATGCCTAACAAACCAATAATTAATTCAAGTGAACGATTAAGGCTTAAGCCAACCAAGCTTTCCTTTTCAACGCCTACACTTCTCAGGTAATGCGCAAGTTGATTAGCTTTCTCATTCAACTGCCGGTATGTTAAAGATGATCCTTCAAAAACTACCGCTATTTGATCAGGTGTTTTCTCTACTTGTTCCTCAAATAGCTGATGAATAGTCTTATCTTCTGGGTATCGTGCTTCGGTCTGGTTTAAGGTATGGACAATGGAGGTATTTTCTTCCTTAGATAAAAGAGAAACTTCTAGCGAGTCTAAAGAAGATGCAGAAAGTGCTTTTAAGGTATTAGAAATAAATTTGATAAGCTGCTCGAAAATAAGCTTTTCAATTACTGATCTAGGGCTATAGCAAAAGTTCAGAGAAAATGTGGGTTTATTTAACTGGATAAAATATGCATTTTTTATTCCTTCTAGCTTCTGTGTATTGATATTATCTGATACATCAAAAATGATTTTGTGTGCTTCTTGATGCAAGATATTCTTTAATGGTTGATGACGAGTATATATGTCGAAAGGAAAAGTAACATTTAGTAAGGCTGTTTCCAGTTTCTTATCAACTAGAGAGAGTAATTCAACGAAAGTTTGTGGAAGGCAACTTGGAAAGTTAAGAGGGATCTGTGAACTAAGAAAAAATTCAAATGTTTGTATTTTCTTTTTAATTTGAGCATCTGAATATTCTATCCGCAATCCCTGTTCAGGCTGGAGTGTTTTTTGTAGATAAAAGACTATAAGCCCAAGTAAATATGACTCCAAAGAAGAACTGCTTTTGAAAACACTCTGGAGTTTGTCAAAATCAGAAGTATCTAAAGTGATTGAGGTATTGATGTTTCCAGCGAAAGCCAAGGAATGGTCAACAGAATCGATAGGTAAAGATCTGGAAAGTTCATTTACCCAATATTTTTCATATTTTTTTATACTCGGTAGAAAAGTTGTTAGTTTCTGGATTAGGGTTTCATCTAGGGTGGGAAACTGTGAATCTTTAGCTATTCCATTAAGCTCGAGAAATCTTGAAATAGAAATTTTCTCGCCTGAAGAAGTCGAAATATCTAACAATGTAATATCAAAGTCTATTGTTGCTACTTGCAGTTTATCATTGGTGTAAGACACTAACGTCCCCGGAAGAGCCGTTGATAAATTAGTTAAGCAGGCAGCTCGGCCAACAATAAAATAACCGTTACCAGTATATAACTTAAGAGTCCCTAGTTGATTAGATTCCATATCTCCGAGCTGAAGTGCTCTAGACAAGCGTTCAATTTCTATTGCAGGCATGCCCCAAATAATGAATCCTGCATTAGGAATGGACTTAGTTAAAGAGTAATAGCTTCGTTCTGAGGAAGTTTGCGTAATAGGATGTAATTCATTATTCATTAACTGACGGATAAGTTCATAAAAACTCTCAAGAGCGGTCTGATAACATTTTAGGTTGAGAGTAAAGGCTGTCTCATTACTTTCTAGCGATATTTTTTTTTGTAATAAGATGGCGCCTGAATCTATTCTTTTGTCCATCACATGCCATGTGACACCGTGCTCTTCTTCGTTATTTAGAATTGCCCAGGATGTGGCATGTACACCCGCATATTTTGGTAATAAGGAATCGTGATAGTTGATGCACAGCTTTTGGGGGGCCGTTAATAGCTTTTCATTTATTATTATTGGGTTACTGATGCTGAATAGGTAATCAAAGCTATGAGTGAGCACCTCAGTCTCAAACTGTAACATATCTTGATAGACAGGAATGCCAACACTCTTGGCCCATGATTGAACTTTGATATCTACCGAGAAGACACCAAGTATTTTATTTTTCTCTTTTAATAAATATGAACCGCACTCTGCTAGTAAAGAAGTTTCTCCTATCAGATAACATTTAAATTCTTTCATTAATTAATCCGGCGTATTTAGGTTCGATACTTGTGATTTTCCAAGAACCTATATCCCTATCCCGAAGGTAGGAGATATTGTTTACGTCCTTGAAAGTAAATATCCATGAGATAAATCGTAGGTAGGAAAAATGCCCTAGTAGAGTTAATCCACTCTAACTAAGAACTTATTCTTACATTTAATTAGACAATTACCTGTATCAAAATTCCCTTTTTTCTGTAAGCTTTTTGCTATTAATATTGTAAGCCTATTTTTTAGGTTGCCCCACTCATAAAAGATTCTTTAACTTAGGCATCAAACAAATCGTAGTCAACCATGAAAGACTATAATGGCTATGGCTGCTCTTTTTCTAGAAAAAATGAATTGGCAAATCTATATCTTACTTGCTATGGGATGGAACAAGGTGATTCCCGTTATGGGATCAGACTAAGGATGAATTATGTGAAGCACCTTACTGCCTTTTTCTCTGATAACTTTAAAATAGTAAGAGTAAAATGACAAAGTAAAAGTGATCAAGCTGAAAGTTGTGCCATGAACAAGGAGGAGATTTCTTTTTAAGAATGTATAAAGCATTGTTACTTGAAGTAGTCAAAAACCGTCGAAGTTATTCAGGTAACCTCGTTAACATTTCAAATGCTTGATATTTGAGCATCACATTGTATTCTCAAGAGTTTTCACCAAGAACGCGCTATAGCTTTTAGCTGAATGTAAAAGACTTTTCTTTATTCTATTCTAATAAATATTATGCGCTTGGAGATACTCGAATAACGTCTTCTGCAAGTTGTTTGGTAGCCATCTCTGTTTTAGGAGTAGTGAATATCCCAAAATGACCTCGGTTGTTTTTGTTAATCAAGCCAACTATTACATAACCGACACCAAGCATTGCTATGAAACTTATGACCTCGGCAATCATGTAGCGGAAATTGCGATGAGATCGGAATAGCTGCGTCGTTTCGTTATTAGTTAGGTCATGTAACATTTGCTTTTTACAGGCGCTAGTTACATGCCCAGGCTGGCTAAGGACGGGATGGTAAGTTTTATATAAGTTATCGATAACTTCGAATTTTTTATCGCTAATTGGAATCTTCTTTTTGGCATAAGAGTGCAGCTGTTCAAAGCGTTTAGCAAGTTGCTGCTTTATTTCGTCTGTCCAATATGGCCAACACCTAACAGGTATCACCGCACGTTCATAAGATTTAGAGCGGTCGAGCTGCTCTTGAGAGATGTCAGTATTAGCTAAGTTGCAATCGTTAAAATTAGTGTCTATTGTGGTGGCATCAGTGAACTGGGAATAGCCAAAATTTGCACCCTGCAAGCAAATACCACTTAGATCCAATCCTCTCAAATCAATTGCCTCCTTGTCGTTTTCTGAGAGTTTGATATTCGAAAGCGCCTGGAGCAGAGTTCTATAAATCTGCTTATTACTAGCAATTTGAAGCAATTTTCTGAACTGCATATTGTAATTTAAAAGGAGCTCTTCAATAACAGGCCTAACTACTATCTCTTGATAGTGTTCTATATGTCCTCGGCGCTCGGACGGTCTATCAGTGTGAAAGACAGTTTTTACTTCTTGCTCTCCGATGGCTAGAAGAAAATCACTTTCTAAAAGTGCAGAAAGCGCCTCGCCATTTTCATTCTGGATTAGCTCTTCAATTTGCCGACAGATGTCTTCCATACTAGATACTGCAGTCTGCTGGTTTTGAATTTCAACTTTCTTTATGGAATGCAAAATACAGCTACGTTTCTCTGAATAGCCAGAATATTGATGGTAGTTATTGTCATCGCAATCACCAACTGGCGGACTAGAGATTAGTGTAAGAGATTCCTGATAGTAATATTCAGGTGGGCAATACTTATATGAGTAGGGGTTATAACTTAGTGCAGCCTTAGTGCCGTAGATTTCATGAATATATTCTTTTTTTAGAATAAAGTTTTTGTAGGTTTTGGCCATAGTTCCTACCTCTTAGAGAGCATTGAAGAAAAAGAAGCTAGCATTTTAAACAATAATCTAATAAATGTTGAGATTAATCAACAGCTATTAATAGGTGTTTCAATAAGCTCTTATCACTCACTATATGTTAATCCTAGATTCAACCGTGGACAAGCGGCTCGGAATTCTTACATATCACCAGGGAGTTTGTACGGCCTTGTATATTAGAACCCTTGCAAAAAGCTACCTAAAAGGTAGCCTTTGCGAGGGAATATACTATTGCCAATTTGGTGGGATGCTTTAGGGTGATGATCCACAGTCCCATCAAGGTGCTAATCCGATGGTCCCTTTAGAGCTATGACAAAATGGTCCCTTTGCGGTGATAATTAACACCTTGATACTCAAAGAAATACTTGAGTTTTGTCAAGAACTCCATTCCATAGCTGAAATCATGAACTTATTTGACTGGCAGGATAGGACCAAGTTTCGAAAAATATGTATTGCTCCCACCACGCATACGTAATGAAACAACTTCCAATATCTGTTCCAGCAGCATGTGGATTATTAGCCATACCACTTTGTAGAGAGACGTTGCTTAATAAAAAAGAATTTTATGCTATTTTAGAACATAAAAGTGAAGACGTACTCTCAGGTCAAGAATTTGCGATTGTATCCTAACGTTGCCACGTAGGCAGATAAACTTCGGCTTGCTCGGTTTGAGCTTAGCTAAAAACTGTCGAAGGATAGTAAGCCCTTTTGATAACCTTGTGCTTAGATCTCTTGGTAGATAGCAGTCGCTGGCACCTTTCTAGGTTCAATGAAAAATAAGCTCATTTATAATTACTATGGGGCAAATACACGGACTATGCGTTAGTCCAAGCGATTTTACCGACCAGGTCACCGTAGAGTGCTTACTTTATGCTCGTAATCGCCATGTTTTAAACAAGTTAACTCTTAATGATTTTTTGTGATTTATTTAGCAGAAGCACGAAGTTTATCTGTCGAATGTTAATAGAATATAACGAGCTTAGCTACAAAGCGCTAGAGCAAATGTTACCTTATAAGGTATCTGAATTATTACTCCAAGCCAAAAACAGCTTTACTGGTGAGGATTTACAAAGTTAAAAGAAATGAATTATAAGGGCCATCCCCGGTATGGAATCAATTTTTATTAGTTTAGAGAGTCTATTAAAAAATGCTGAGGAGAAATTCGCACCTGGCATAAAAATAAGCATATCCTAGTGATTTTTAATATAGAAGAAATTATTTAATTATTGCTGGTTGGTTATCAATATTTCTTCTTAAAAATGCGATTTGCCACGAAAAATTTTGCCCATTGGAAGTTAGTCCTAATAGCTCATAAAAATATTTCAATTCGTAAAGAGATAACCACATACACTCTTAACGCTTACCAGTATTTTCCAAAATGGGTATTACATTGTCTAGCTGTAGATATTCGGCTAATTGGATTACATTTTTTGTAATTTTGTATTCTTTTAAATTTAATATTGTTTTTAAGTTAACATGGCGTTTTAAAATTTTTTTTACATGCAATAATTGCTGTTCGTCATCAGGAAAGAAGGTCACTAATGCCATCAATAAATCGCTTTTCATTCCTGGTTTAAAACGTTCATCATTTATTATCAGCTCTGCAATGTTAAACTCTCGATTCAATAATGCAATTGTATAAGGAGTGATGCGGCAGTTGTTAAACATTGGCCAATAGCCAGGAGCAACTGCAGCATTTATATCGATACCTTTTTCCAGCAATAACTTAACTACTTCATCGTAGCCTTCTGCACAACACCAGTGTAAAGAATTTACGTTTCCTTTAATTTTATAGTTAATATTAATTTTAGGTTTTGAGAGCAAGTATTCTGCAATTTCTAAATGTCCTTTTTTTAGCGCGATTAAAAGTGGTGTTAGTCCTTGAGCATTAGTTGCATTGATATTTTCTTTCATTTCCTCTACTAAATAAATTACTACACTGCCCCACCGCTCAGCACAGGCGAAATGCAGAAGATTACTTCCTTTGTATTCTGGATGATCTTTTAAAAAACTATTAAATAGTAAAGAGAAATTCTCAGTAGGATTACCAACATTTTCTTCAATCGATTTTTTTAATAAGCTATATAGTTTTATTGATTCTATTCTATCGTTATAATTAGTCTCATTCCATATACTGGGGGCACTTTCTATCAAGTCAATAAATTCACTAGGATCAGGTTGTCTTCTTGCGACTTTTATCTCTTGGTTCTTATCTTGCTTTAATTCCTTAATTCTTTCGTCATCTGATTTAAATTCACTTTTGATTTCCTCTCGGCATTTTCTCATCTCTTGCTCCCTGCCTTCTTTGAAACTTGCTTGGAGCTCAGCAAGAACATAAGACCAAAATACTTCATCAAAAAGTTTTTTCCTTGCACTATGCCGCAAGGGTATCTCATGGAAGGGTTTTTTAGACTCTTCTTCATAATACGCAATTTCTGCCTGGCGCATTTTGTCTAATTTATCGCTATAATCAGTTGACATTATCCTCCGCCATATGTAGATATTTACTCATTCTTTCTTAATAATAGGCCAAATAATATGACATTAACAAATGATTGCTGCTGTATATTCTTATTAGCTAGGTGGGTACCTTCAACAGTATTTGAGAATCAATATAAATAGCTGTAAGACACTGTCTAAAAGTCTGAGGGAAGATCATATAATACTCTCACGAACTGACTCCTCTATTAATAGCTAATAGCGGCCAAAAAAGGCCACAAATTGCAAACCAACTACTTCAACGTAAGCGATCCATCCTCCAC
>DJAM01000124.1:8087-10755 GCA_002429595.1 Coxiellaceae bacterium UBA6002 | reverse complement strand
CCGCCTTCGCGGGAATGACACTTTAGCGCTTAGGCGCAATAATCATCACGATCTGCTTGCCTTCCAGCTTAGGCTGTTGCTCGACAGTACCGATTTCAGCTAACTCTGCCTCAATTTTCTTGAGGAGATTTAACCCTAACTCAGGATGCATAAGCTCTCGGCCACGAAAACGCACTGTGGTCTTGACTTTATCACCATCTTCCAGAAATCGGGTAATACTTCGGATCTTAACGTTATAATCTCCCACATCTGTAGTGGGTCGAAGCTTAATCTCTTTAACCTGAGTTTGCTTTTGTTTCTTTTTCTGCGCGGCTTTCTTTTTATTAATTTCGAAGAGATACTTGCCATAATCCATGATCCGACACACGGGGGGCTCGGCATTCGGTGCAATTTCTACTAGGTCTAAGTCTACCGATTCTGCTCTATCTAAAGCATCTCTTAAACTTACCACACCTACTTGGCTACCATCTTGATCCACGAGTCTAATTTTGGGAGAAGTAATCCCCTGATTAACACGAATTGACTTGTCTGCCTTAATGTTTGTCCCCTCCGGTTCTACTTAAAATCTCACATTCGCTATCTAATTGAGTCATTAGATCCGCTAATTTCATTGTTCCCAGATTAGCACCACTTTGCGTGCGCACTGCAACCATCTCTTGCTGTGCTTCGCGATCACCAATAACAATTTGATATGGGATTCGTGCTATCGTATGTTCTCTGATTTTAAAACCGATTTTCTCATTTCTCAAGTCTGCCGTCACTCGATAACCTGCTCTTTGCAGCTCAGAAACCACTTGATTGACATAATCTTTCTGATCATCGGTGATATTCATGACCACTACCTGAACAGGCGCCAACCAAAGCGGTAGGTTCCCAGCATAATGCTCAAGGAGTATGCCAATAAACCTTTCTAGAGAGCCAAAAATTGCGCGATGGAGCATTACAGGTGGTAGTTTGTCACCATTTTCAGCAACATATGTCGCGCCTAAACGATCAGGCATTGAAAAGTCGACCTGCATCGTACCACATTGCCAAACTCGGCCTATTGAATCTCTTAATGAAAACTCAATTTTAGGACCGTAAAAAGCGCCTTCTCCGGGGAAATAGTCCCAAGGGATATTCATTTTATTCAACGCTGTGGCTAACGCGGCTTCCGCTTTGTCCCAGACTTCATCAGATCCGACTCTTTCATCAGGACGGGTTGATAATTTGATAATGACATCTTTGAAACCAAAATCAGCGTAAACGCTATAGAGTTCTTCGGTAAAAGCAATAATTTCGTCTTGAATCTGGCTCTCAGTGCAGAATATATGACCATCATCTTGAACAAAGCTTCGCACTCTCATCAAGCCATGCAAAGTACCCGACGGCTCATTTCGATGGCAAGAACCAAACTCTGCAAGCCGCAGCGGCAGATCACGATAACTTTTGATGCCTTGTCTAAATATTTGTACATGGCAAGGGCAATTCATCGGCTTGAGCGCATAGTTGCGAGAATCTGCCTCTACGGCAAACATTTCATGGCCAAATTTTGCTAAGTGCCCTGATTTCGCCCAAAGGCTATTATCAACCAGTTGCGGTGTTCTTACCTCTTGGTACCCTGCTCGTAACTGTCTTTTGCGGATGTATTCAACAATCTGGTTGTAGATCGTCCAACCATGCGGATGCCAAAACACGCTTCCAGGCGCGATTTCTTCAAGATGGAATAAATCCATTTTCTTAGCTAACTTACGGTGATCGCGTTTTTCTGCTTCTTCTAAGCGCTTTAAGTAATCGACCAAATCATTTTTGGTTGGCCAAGCAGTGCCATAGATGCGCTGTAACATTTCATTATTAGAATCGCCTCGCCAATAAGCTCCCGCTAATTTGGTTAGTTTAAATGCTTTTAAAAGACTGGTTCTAGGAATGTGAGGACCGCGACAGAGGTCCACAAAGTCACCCTGCTTATAGATAGTGAGAGCCTCATCTTCTGGAATATCTTCGATAATACGAGCTTTATACTCTTCACCCTTGTCACGAAAGAATTTTATAGCGTCATCGCGACTGATGGTTTGATGAGTCACTTCAAAATCTTTACTCGCCAATTCCGTCATTTTCGCTTCAATTCGAGGCAAGTCTTCTAAACTAAATCCTTCCGGATAAGCGAAATCATAATAAAAACCATCTTCGATGACCGGTCCGATTGTAACTTGCGCAGAGGGAAACAGCTGTTTTACGGCATGCGCTAATAGATGAGCAGTAGAATGTCGTATAATTTCCAACCCTTCCGGATCTTTATCAGTCACCAGCTCCAAAGTGGCATTATTGTTTTTAAGCTGATACGACAAATCAACTAATTTGCCATCCACTTTAGCCGCAAGAATCGTTGCCTTAGGTTTTTTCGAAAGACTGTTGATCACTTCTTGAATCGTGACCGATTGATCGAACGTTTTTTGACTACCATCGGGTAAAGTAAGCACGGGCATTTTACATCCATACAAAAATAATGGTAGGCACGAGTGGGATCGAACCACCGACCACCACCATGTCAAGGTGATGCTCTACCACTGAGCTACGTGCCTAGATAAATTAGAAATACTCAAATGAATTTGTAAAGATATCATTGTATATGTTAATCCGCAAATTTTGCTTCTTGCCTTCTTAATCGTTCCCGTTCCCGTTCCCGTTC
>DJAM01000124.1:0-7942 GCA_002429595.1 Coxiellaceae bacterium UBA6002 | reverse complement strand
TCCCGTTCCCGTTCCCGAATCATACAGACCATATTGCACAGTTTTCAACCTCGCACAGATGGTGAAAAATACTTCGCAGTCTAATTCAAGTAGTTTTTGATTTTGAACAACAACAAAGCCAAAGCAAACCTCGTGCTATTGGAGCCGTTACGGTGCTGTATGGCCTGTATGATTCGGGAACGGGAACGGGAACGGGAACGTGAACGATTTTAAGAAATGCTAACCCCAAACTTCTCAATCGCATCAATAAACACCCCCCCATAAATCTCCAACTTCTTCTCCCCTACCCCACTTAACTGCAAAAACTCCAACTTCGTACGAGGCTTCTCCGCCGCCATCTGCCTTAAAGTAGAATCACTAAAAATAATAAATGGGGCAACGTTTGCAGACTGGGCCAGGGACTTGCGTAGCTTCCGTAACTCTTCGAACAGTAAATCATCTGGTGTAGAAGTGCCTGAGGAGATGACTTTATTTTTCTTAACACGAGGAGTCTCAGTCTGAGAAATGCGATATTTTGCAAGATGGAGTTTCTCCTGGCCCGTTAACACGGGGCGTGCTCTCTCTTTCAGTTTTAAAATAGAATAATTGGCGACATCTTGTTCTATTAATCCTCGGTGTATTAACTGTCTAAAAACACTATGCCATTCCTCTTGAGTTAAATGACGCCCAATTGCGTAGACACTTAATCGGTCATGCCCTAAATCTTTGATCCGCTTACTTTCTACCCCGCGTAATACTTCGATGACATAGCTGACGCCATAGCGTTGACCTACTCGATAGACGCAGGATAGGGCCTTGCGCGCATCTTCAGTGGCATCGTAGGTTTCGGGGGGTTGTAAACAGATATCGCAGTTTTGACAGTCTCGATCTAGATCTTCTTCAAAGTAATTTAGCAAAACTCGGCGACGGCAGCTTAGTGCCTCAACGAATTGGGTCATCATATTGAGCTTGTGCATTTCGATGCGTTTTTGGGATTCATTACGGTTTTGGGTAATAATGCCACGTGCTACGGCTACATCAGCCAAACCATATAACAGTAGCGATTCTGAAGGTAAACCGTCCCTGCCTGCTCGACCAGTTTCTTGATAATACGATTCGATATTTTTAGGTAAGTCGTAGTGGGCGACGAAGCGTACATTTGGTTTATCAATACCCATACCAAAAGCGATCGTTGCAACAACTACCTCAATATCGTCTTTTTGAAACATTTCTTGAGTTTTTTGCCTAATTTGAGTGCTTAAACCTGCATGATAAGGTAGGGCTTTGATACCTTCTTTGTTTAGTTTTTCTGCAACTTCTTCTACGCGATTGCGGGTTAGGCAATAAACAATGCCGGCTTCACCGGGTCTGCGCTGGATAAATCTAAGCAGTTGCTTGAAGGGTTGGTGCTTTTCTACAACGGTGTATTGAATATTGTGGCGATTGAAACTACCCAAATGGAAATCAGGTTGTTGAAGATTGAGTTTGGCAGGAATATCAAGTCTTGTTTGTTTATCGGCAGTCGCCGTTAACGCTAACATTGGCACACCCGGGAATAATTGTTTCAGCTGTCCTAGCTGTAAATATTCAGGACGAAAATCGGGCCCCCACTGTGAGACGCAATGTGCTTCATCAATAGCAAACAATGCAATTTGAAGTTTTTTAAGATGTTCTGAAAACCAGGGTGTCATTAAGCGTTCTGGAGCGATATATAAAAGATCTAACTGCCCCTGCAGTAGTAGGTTTAAAACTTGATGTGCTTCTTTAGGAGTTAAAGACGAATTATAGAAAGCGGCAGCGACACCATTTGACTGTAGAGCTTGAACTTGATCCTGCATTAACGAGATAAGGGGCGAAACAATTATTCCGACACCAGGCCTTATCATCGCAGGAATTTGATAGCAAAGAGATTTGCCGCCGCCGGTCGGCATGAGCACGAAATTATCCCTACCCGCTAAGACACTCGTGACGACTGCTCGTTGTAGTGGTCGAAAACTATCGTACCCAAAGACATGCCGTAGTAGCTCTTCCGGATTTTGCTTATTGTTATTGTCCATTGCTTTTTTTAAATTTTATACGTTATTTCTCCCTCTCCCCTATTAGGGGTTGGGGTGAGGGGATTGTTAAAAACACCCTAGCCCTCCCGCAAGCGGGAGAGGGAACAAAATAAAAAAGTGTGAGAGTGACAAAATTAAAATTAATTTAGGGCGTCTATGATTGCTTTAATTGTTATATCACGCAACTTTTTTACTTCATTAATCTTAATGTTAAGCGGCGGAATCCAGTACAACGTATTCCCTAGCGGTCGTAAGAATGCACCCGCTTTGACCGCAGCTTGATAAACCGCGTACCCAGCTCGATCTGTTTTGCAAGGTGTTAGGATATCAGCCGCAACCACACTGCCGATATACCGTATATTTTGGAGCTTCTTAGTTTTCTCTTTTACCATCATCATATTTTCAAATAACAAAGGCTCGAGTTCTTGAACTTGATTTAGTACGCCTTCTTCTGCAAAGACATGTAAATTTTCTAATGCCACAGCAGCGGCTAGTGCATTTCCAGTATGAGTGTGGGAATGTAAGAATGACCGCCCAAGCTCATAGTCGCTATAAAAAAGTTGATAAATTTCTTCGGTCATCATAACGGCGCTCATCGGTAGAAAGCCTGAGGTAAGGCCTTTTCCTAGACAGACAATATCGGGAGCAGCATCGGCATGTTGGTAGGCATATAGATGACCGGTTCGACCGAAGCCGGTCATGATTTCATCCGCAATTAAATAGACATCGTTGGCACGACACCATTTTGAGAGTCGCGCTAGAAAATCTTGACTATAAATCAGCATACCTGCGGCACCCTGGACAATAGGTTCAATGATGATGGCATTCAGTGTGTCTTTCAGCTTATTGAGTTGTGTCTCGATCACTGTCCACTGCTCGGCACAACAGTGCCATATAGGATCTTCTTTCGATGCAACGTACGGAATATTTTCGATGAATTGTATTTTTGGCAAAACACTTTCATAAGGAGCGCGATAAAGCCCCAAATCACTGACCGCTAATGCAAACAATGTCTCGCCATGATAGGCATTAGTTAGTGAGGCAATTTGAGTTTTGTGATGCTGTCCTTTATTAACGCGACCGTGAGTCACTAATTTTAAAGCTATCTCCACCGCACTTGAACCATCAGACGCATAGCAAATTTTAGTGAGGCGCTCTGTTGTGCTAATGAGTCGTTGCGAAAGCTCCATGATGAGGCCATTGGTGGTATTCACTAACAGCACATGCTCAAACTTTTCGGCTTGTTTTAGTAATGCAGCTTTCAATCTTGGATGACCATGGCCTAAATTCTTACACCACCAACTCGAGATCGCATCGATAACTTTTGAGCCATCCTCAAGGATTAAATTGACTCCTTGTGCAGCAACAACAGAAATGGGTTTGAATGTTTCATAATCTTTCATCTGCGAACAAGGATGCCATAACACCGACTGATCCGCCGACACTACATCTTTAATATTGGTCATATTTTGATCACATGTTTATTTTGTTTTTATAATTTAGTTGACAACTATATCGAAGACAATATGATTCGCACAAAAGTAAGGAAATAATAATGACACCAGTAACTACCCTAAGAACTGATTGGGAATTCAAGGAAGTTCAACAGATTTATAACTTACCTTTGATGGATTTACTATACGAAGCACACACCATTCACCGTGCTAATTTCGATCCTAACACAGTACAAACTTCCACGCTCATTAGCATCAAAACAGGTGCCTGCCCTGAAGATTGCAAATATTGTCCACAAAGTGCGCGTTATAAAACAGATATTGACATCGAAAAACTGCTGTCACTCGAAAAAGTTGTGAGCTATGCGCAAAGAGCCAAGGACAATGGTGCCACGCGTTTCTGCATGGGTGCCGCTTGGCGCAATCCGAAAGCAAAAGATTTGGCCAAAGTTTGTGAGATGATTTCTGAGGTCAAAAAATTAGGATTACAAACTTGTGTTACGTTGGGCATGTTAACGCTCGAACAAACAGAAGAATTAAAACGAGCGGGACTAGATTATTATAATCATAACTTAGATACTTCACCTGATTATTATCCAAAAATCACCACGACTCGAACTTACGAAGATCGTCTAAACACTATAAGCAATCTTCGAAAAGCACAAATCAAAGTGTGTTGTGGTGGCATTTTAGGAATGGGTGAATCACGCGAACAGCGTATCTCATTTTTACTGGCACTTAGCAATCAAGAAGCACATCCCGAAAGTGTCCCTATTAATCTCTTGGCTCGAGTGCCAGGTACGCCGCTGGAAAGCGAAGCAGATTTTGACAGAATCGAATTTGTTAGAACAATTGCAGTTGCAAGATTACTCATGCCCAAATCTTTTGTTAGATTATCTGCGGGCCGATACATCATGAGTGATGAAATGCAGGCACTGTGCTTTTTTGCTGGTGCAAATTCAATCCATCATGGTGAAGAAAAATTGTTTATTACGGACAATCCCTCGATCAAGGAAGATCAACAATTATTACAGCGATTAGGGATGATGTCTTACGACCAAGTAACGTTGAGTGAAGTAGAATGCTCCACACAAAATTAGAAGAATCGCTTACTCACAGAAAGAATAATTTTGAATTTAGGGATCATAGTGTTCGTAGTCACAATCCTGATAATCAGTATTCTTATCAAGGAAAGAATTATTTATCATTTGCAACTAACAATTATTTAGGACTGGCAAATCATCCAGATGTGGTACGTGCCTGCGAAAATGCACTGAAAAAATATGGTGTCGGTAGTAGTTCTGCTTATTTGATTTCAGGTTATACCAATGCTCACCAAGAACTTGAGGAAGCATTAGCTCATTTTTTGGGATTTAAGGCAGTACTCGTTTTTTCATGTGGTTATATGGCCAATCTAGCCGTCGTAAGTAGTTTGTTTAGTAAAAGCGATGTTATTTTCGCAGACAAACTTATCCACGCATCTCTAATAGATGGAGCAATGGCCTGTAAAGCTATTTTTAAACGCTACCCGCATTGCGAGTTGAGTACTTTAAAGAATCTATGTGAACAATATCAGTATTGTGATGGCAACAAATTAATTATCACGGAAGGTGTTTTTGGAATGGATGGCACGCTTGCGCCACTTAAGGAAATTACGACACTAGCTAAGCGTAATAACGCTCTATTATTAGTCGATGACACGCATGGCATGGGTATGCTTGGCTCTGAAGGGCAAGGCAGCTTGCAAGCATCTGGCTTAGAAAGCACGAACGCTGATATATTGACTAGCAGTTTTGGCAAAGCATTTGGAACCTATGGTGCTTTTGTGGCTAGCAGTCAACTTATCATTGAGAGCTTAAAGCAATTCGCTCGAACTTATGTTTACACAACCGCTATTCCACCTGCCATTGCCAGTGCGACTCTTGCAAGTCTTAGAATCATTCAGACCGAAACCTGGCGACGCCAAAAAGTGCAAGAGCTTGTACAATATTTCAGATCGTGCGCTAACCAATTAGGAATTGCGCTAACATCGTCACAAACAGCCATTCAACCCATTATTTTAGGAAACAGTGAAAAAGCGCTACGCGTAAGTCAGTATTTGCAGGAACGAGGTTTAATTGTCAAAGCGATTAGACCACCCACTGTGCCATTTGCCAGCGCTAGAATAAGAATCACACTGACTGTACAACATCAAAAACATCATATTGATTACCTCATGGAGAATTTAGCTCATGCTATCAACTGCACCTAAAGGATTTTTTATTACAGGTACCGATACCAATGCGGGTAAAACAACTGTTACTAAAATGCTAGTGTCCGAATTTATCAGACAAGGCTACAACTCGATTGGCTGCAAACCTATTTCATGCGTTGAGAATCTTGATTCTCATAATCATGATGGTGTGCATTACCTTGAAGTGAATTCTATTGATTTACCACTCAGCATGATTAGTCCAGTACGCTTCAATCTACCGGTATCACCAAACATTGCCGCCAAGGCAAGCGGTAAGGAAATCTGTTTGAAAGAACTGAGTCAACAGCTGCGCCAATTTTACGATTTACCATTGGATTATATATTCTTCGAAGGTATCGGTGGTTGGCGTGTACCGATAAACGATAAAGAAACCGTCGCTGACTTAGTTAAGCTGCTGCAAATACCTGTCATTTTAGTAGTTGGTCTAAGAGTGGGCTGTTTAAATCTGGCCATGCTAACCATGGAAGCGCTAGTGAAAGATAATGTGCCAATCGCTGGCTGGATTGCCAACGTAATCGAAGTCAATACCCCAGTGGTAGATGAACATATTGAAACACTTGAAACCAGATTCGATGCGCCTTACTTGGGAATGGTCCCCCATTTAAGTCCTAATGATAATGCTTGCCATATTGATATCAAAACCCTGATTTGATGGCAAAAAACTATTGACCAAAGTACCAGCTCACAAGTAGTATAACTTTCAATTCCCCGGTAGCTCAGTCGGTAGAGCAGGTGACTGTTAATCACTTGGTCGGCGGTTCGAGTCCGTCCCGGGGAGCCACTCTACTGCCTCTCTCACCTCATTGCTGGACTTGTGCTTGCCCTAACATTCCACCTGCTTGATGGATGCTAAGAACTGACTCGAAATAGACAATTTCCCATGTGATTCGCAGAGCGATTATCTGTCTTCAAAGCTCAAAAAAGCTTTTGACACCATTATCTAACAAATTAGTTAACAAACCTGCTCGATAATGCTATATTTGACAAGTATTCTTCATGTTTATCCCTTACGCTAAATCAATGTTCGAATTAGCCAAATTAGTTAGGTAGGAAATTAGGGTGTCAAAACTCCAAGATGAAATAGACAATTTGATTAATGCTAACTCTAAATCAACAACTCTAGATTTAAGTAATAAAGAGATTAGCGCTCAAGATATTGCTGAATTGCTTAGGCATCTTGAATCTAAGACACATATAAGATCTCTTACCTTAGACCTAAACCAGATTGGTGATGAAGGCGCTAAAGCATTAGCTGGAAATACTCGCTTAGTGGCGCTTAGCGTCGTTGCATGCGGTATTGGTGCAAAAGGCGCAGAAGAGCTTGCTCGCACTACTTCTCTTCGTTATCTAAACATCGGTTACAACGGACTTAATAATGAAGTTGTTATGGCTTTCAGTAGTAACACATCGCTTACATCCCTTAAAGTCACCCATTGTGGTCTCAAATCTGTAGGGGCTAAAGAGCTTGCAAAAAACACCAATCTTCGTTCTTTGGCTATAGGAGTAAACGAAATTGGAGATGAAGGAGCACAAGCCTTTGCAGATAATACAACTCTTACAACACTTAATTTAAATATGAGCGCTATCACTGATGTAGGAGCCAAAGCATTTATCAAAAATACTACCATCAAAATTTTGGATCTCAGCAACAACAGTAAAATACAAAACGAAGCGGCAGATGCATTACTTGCTAATAGGCATTTATTTGAACTTGATGTGTTTGGAACGTCTATTGATCTACCTCACAAGCTAAAACTAGGACAGTCTATTACCTTGAATGCAAAGACGGAGCAATTTCGATTCACTGAGACTGCAGTCGTGATTGCTCAAAGCAGGCGTAGTACAGAAAGCACTCTGAGGCTCTTACCTCGCGAGTTACTGATATTAGTTCTTTCGTATCTAGCCGTCAGGACAACGAGTAAACCAGAAGCAGTTATCGAACTCTGTAATTTCATATTTGACACTGTGGCAGCTGAAGGAAAGTTAAATTGGCGCCTGAGTAAAGGCACAAAAACATTTTTTAAAAAATGGAATGTACAAGACTTAGAAGAAATTAAGAAGCGCCTGCACATTAAAGAGTATAATAGTCCTCAAGAGCCAACCGAATCTTCTTTAAAAAGAACAATATAAATTACATCTTCCTTAATTTGTCATGTAGGTCTGTCATTCCCCAACCTTCTGTCATTCCAGCGCCCACT
>DJAM01000077.1 GCA_002429595.1 Coxiellaceae bacterium UBA6002 | reverse complement strand
GCAAATGATAGACTCAATGTTGCTGCTCCTTGCTTTTCTGGTGGCTATACAGCCTGCATTGGTGGTGTTTATATTCGCCCTTCTGTTCCTGCCCTTGATTATGTGGTTTTTATTCCCGACTTTGCGGATCCTGGTTTTGGACGCACGCTAAGAAGTGTCAATCCGGATTATGAGTGGGGGTTAACCGCGAGCGCTAGTTACTTATTGCCTTGTACCGGTAATGATCTTGTTTTTAGTTTTGCATCTTTTAGTCGGACTACTTTTGATGACTCGTCTCATTTAGCAGATGGTAATGAGCTTATTGCGATCATCACTGACTTTGATGCTACCCAGTTTTCTGCACCTGGAGTCGCTAGCGATGTTAGCGCCAACGCCAAAGCTCACTTTAATTACCAGACTTACGATCTTACAATGGGTCAACATCTTTTAGTTGGCTGCAAAACCCATTTCAGAATTTATGGTGGTCTTCGCTACATCAATTTAAATCAACGATTTTATGCTAATTATTCACACATCTTAAGTATTATCGGCGTTGGTACGAGTCAAGAATTAGTCCTCACATCGCAGAAAACTGACTTTAAAGGAATTGGTCCGCGACTTGGCATTTATAGTTGCTATGAATTAGGGTGCGGTTTTGGAATTGTCGGGGATCTTGGTGCCGGACTCTTAGTTGGCGAAAGCGATAGTCATTTCTCACAGTCTGCTACTTTCTTGGATGGCACCTTCGCAACAAGCAGGTTTAATAACCCAGATATTGATAAGGTTGTGGCAAACTTAACCGGACGGTTGGCATTAGCCTATATCCGCCCGATTAATGATTGCATCAGCTACAAAATCGAAGCTGGTTATTTAGTTGACCACTACTATGACACTGCGTATCGATATAGTTCAGCGAGTACTACACTCTTGGGGAATGCAACCAATCAATGTTTTGATACCAGTTTCGATGGACCTTATATTAGTTTAGTGGTTAAGGTTTAAAATTAGGGTCAGCAGTGAAAATACCATGAGCATCTAATGGTGCATTGGCTTTATTTCTTGCCGCCCAATCTTGACGCAGCTCATCAAAAACTGTTTTCCTTCTTGGTATATCAAAAATAACTACTTCTGCCAGGACCGATGTAGGTTTGGGCGCAAGGCCTAAAACGCGTTCCGGCTCACGAGACGTTATTTTCTCTTGGACTTTTTGTGCCAAAGTTTCATCAGTTGTTGATATTTCAACATCAGAAACAGGTGCATTCTTGCACGCATAAAAAAGTTGCATCAACTGGGAAGCTAAAACGTTGTAAACATAATCTCTAGCGTTTGGCAAATTTGAACAGCATTTAAACATACTTTGCATCTCTGCAAAAATTCGTTCTGGTTCTGAAGATTTTCGTCGTGTGGTATCAAGAACCTTACTCCAAAAATTACGCAATAAGGTCTCAAAAACGAATTTGAGATGCTGGGAACTATGCTTCGTGTAGGTTGTTATATCAGCATCAGCGACGCTTGGTAATGTTTTGGCTACATAGCTTGGAAGATTGTTAGTAAACCAAGCTTCAGCGAGTTCAAACAAGTCCTGTTTTGAAAAAACTTTGCTATAAACATCAATTTTGTTGAACTGCGATAAAATCAAATGACTCAAATTAGCGATAAGACCTAGATAAATTACTTTTTTCTCAAATTCCTCACCGGAGATTTTCTTTTCAGCTAACAGCGCGTGTAATTTTTCACGACTGTTGATATTTTCGCCTGACACACCAGCAATGTGAAATTGTGCAGTTAATAAAAAAGCTTTGTCTATTCGTTGAATATTATCTTGTGCACTTGGAAATGGAAATAATGAACTAGGTTCTAATGGTGTTGGCGTTTGCATGTAAGTACCTTTGTTGTATTTAATAATAAAAAAAACCCTTCTTTATTTATACTAAAGAAGGGTTATGAAAATTTTATTTACCTGGTTTGGGGGCCCCATCTGGTTGTTCTTCTGCGATTGTTTTTATGAAACGTTCATTGCTATTTTTTGAGAAGAAGTACGTTGCACCAAGTGTAAAGACATCAGCCAATTTTTGAAGAAAAGGTCGTTCACTCCATGTTGGCTGATTTTGTTTACAGACAGTGAGTGCTTTATTAACTGCCTCATTAGCAGCCTCATCATCATGTGCATTTGTAAGCGCCACTTTTAGCTCTTTAACCGCCTCTAATCGCTTAATGAGTCTTGTTACCTTTGGACCATTATCGGGATCGGCACGAAGGTAAGTTAACCCAGACTCTGCTAGATCATAATTTAAAGTATTTACGTATTTTTTATTTTCAGCAGGGTTATTTTTCGTTTGAGCAATATTTTTAATCTCATCATTAAAGTAGTTCATCGAATAACCATTATTAAAAAGATCCAGCTGTCCAAATTGCACAAATCGATCAGATCGTTTGTAAGTAGTAGAGACTGTATTAAGATGTTTAATGATTTGATCTTTTAATTCAGCTGCCGTTGGAAACGTAACAAATGGCACTTCCGCCCGATATTCTTTGTCAAGTCTGCTAAAAATCGGATAATTTTCCTCTTTTTCAGGCGTGCGTGATCCCTTTACAAAAGGAGAACTGGGATGACGTTTCGCATTCTGATAGGACTCTTGAATAATCGTCAAAAGCTGATTTTCTAGGTCGATCAAATAGCTGTCAGCAGCCTGACGCGCCCTTTCTAGCTTAGATATGGGTTGAATGAATGGCATAATACCCCCCAACAAAAACAAATCACATTAATACTAATTATAAGTGGTGATTATTAAGGTTTTATTAGAGTATTTTAATGTTTATAGTAGTCTGTTATTCCCGCGAAGGTGGGAATCCATACTTCTAGATGCGTCCTAGATGGATTCCCGCCTTCGCGGGAATGACACCAGGAGGGTAAAAATTCATAACCTCTGCTATTATTTTTAATAACGAGTAAGCTGTGAGAATTCTATGGATAGAGAGACTCTTTTGCGCAACGCCTTTAATATGCCGATCGATAGCCCGGCTTATCCCAAGGGTCCTTATCATTATGAAGATATTGAGATTTTTGTTGTCATTTATGAGTCCGATCCTGAAGCCATTCGCAGGGTTATTCCTGAACCACTTGAAATGTTGAGTCCGGTTGTTAAGTTTGAGTTTGTGAAGATCCCAAGCTCTACTGGTTTCAGTGAATATCAAGAAGTGAGCCAAATCATTCCAGTGACTTATGAATGGGAAGAAGGCAGTTATATTCACGCCATGTATACCAATGTCATTGTTCCTGTGATTGGCGGACGTGAAATTTGGGGATTTCCAAAACGATATGGTGAGCCAGGTTTTAGGGCTTGTCGAAGTATGTTAACAGGCACATTAGAGTATGGCAGCATGAGAGTGGCTACAGGAACGATGGGCTATAAATTTGAGACGCTTTCAAAAGAAGTATGTAGTAAAACATTTGAGGCGCCAAATTTCTTATTGAAGATCATTCCACATGTGAATGGCTCACCTCGCATCTGTGAATTAGTTCGTTACTATCTCAAAGATATTAATATCAAAGGCGTTTGGACGGGTCCTTGTTCATTAGATTTGCAATATCATCCTATGGCACCTGTTGCTAATTTTCCGGTGCGAAAAGTGTTATCAAGTTTCCATATACTAGCTGATTTAGTGATGCCCTATGGAGAAGTTGTCGTTAATTATTTGGCCGATTAATCGGCGCTTTTTTTAAGGATCCAAATTATGAAATATCAAATAGTTCCCGCGAACGAAGCCCCAGCAGAAGCAAATCCTACTGGCTTAGATTATTGTCTAATTGCCATAGAACCAGAAAAGCAAGAAACCATTTCTGAATTGAATTATTTTGGTGAGGAATTTGGCGCCAATTCGGAAAATTATCTTGCTCCGACACGAACCAACCCTTCTAAATATCGGGGGACAGGTAGCGGCAATACTCCCATAGCTAGTTATATTCAACTCTATCGTGTTCAAGGGAATCTAACGGGTGGTTTTCTTTTTCACGAAGATATTAAAGACATCGTTCTTAATGCGTTAGAAACACGACATAATATTAATGTTGATCTAGGACCTGCACTGAAGTTGTAGCTTTAGTATTTTTGACGCTTACCATCTATCTCTGTCGTTTCAAACAATGCAATTGCAGCGGTAATCAACGACAAATGGGTAAAACCTTGAGGAAAATTGCCTAACATCTGATCAGTCGCAACGTCATATTCTTCAGAAAGTAAATCTAACTCATTGCACTTAGAGGTTGCTAAATCAAACACTTTCTGTGCTTCACTCAGTTCACCTTGTTCAGCAAGACAAATGGTGAGCCAAAACGAACACGCTAAAAAGACACCCTCGTTGCCCGGGATGTTATCGTGCTTCTTTGCATAGCGACGTAAAAGGCCATCTACTTCTAGCTCTTTTCGAATTTGTGCAACTGTTCTGACCATTCTTTCATCAGTATATTTAACAAAACCAAAAATCGGTAAGAGCAACAATGCCGAATCCATCGCTTTAACATCAAAAGCCTGAATAAACACACCACGTTCAGCATCGTAGCCTTTGGTTTCTATCGCATGACGAATTTCTTTTTTACATTGTTGCCATTGATCAATAGGAGCTTCAAATCCTAAGTCTTTAGCCATTTTTAAACCGCGATCAAGCGCCACCCAACACATCATTTTCGAATGCACAAAATGAAATGGCACATTTCTGACTTCCCAGATACCAAAATCTGGCTCTTGCCATTTCGTCATCACCAAATTGACTGTATCCACTAAAAAGTTCCAATAATCTTTATCAGGAGAACAGCCTTTTGTGTGCCAGACCCAAGCCAAATCGATCAATAAGCCATACATATCTAATTGCAGTTGCGTTGAAGCTTCATTACCAATACGAACTGGCTTCGAGTTGCGATAACCTTCTAACTCTGTGATCACTCGTTCAGCTAACATCCGCTCGCCATAAACTCCAAACATCGTTTGCAAGCCAGAAGGACTGCAGTGGCTACTACGTTCGATAAAACGCCGAAAGCCATCCGCTTCGTTGAGAAAACCTAATCGAGCTAAAGACCGAACTGAAAAATATGAATCCCGGATCCAACTAAAGCGATAATCCCAATTGCGTACTCCCCCGATGGTTTCAGGTAAAGAGGTCGTCGGTGCAGCTGCAATCGCGCCAGTAGGAGCATTGGAAAGCGCCTTTAACACCAGTGCTGAGCGTTTGATGTAATGAGCGTGTGGCCCCTTGAATTTTCCATGCTCCACCCAGTTCTGCCACCATAAAATGGTTTCATCTAAGCGGTAATCCAGTTCATTTACCGATGGAACTTCAACTTGTAGGGCATCCAGTTCCTGTGGCATTCGATAGAGCAATGAAAAGTAAGTACGAGTATTTGGGACAGTAATGATTTTGGAAACAATGTGATCATAATTTTCTAATGTTAGCTTCGTGTCACTGTTAATTAATAAACCATGAGGACCACCTAAAGCCATGTAAGCAGTTTTTTTGTACGGTCTTATCCAGGGTTGAACGGCGCCATAATCAAAGCGTGGCACAACGTCAAGGTCCAACTCAATCTGACCTTTTATACCTTCGATAATGCGGATAATTTGTTGGTATGGTTCATAAGCACCTCCTCTTCGCATTGAAAAGAAATCATAGAGCTTAGCTTCACCTTGTTTTGTTTTAAAATGAGTCACTAAGACCATAGTTCCATCAACATAGCTTTGAGTCACTTCGAAAGGCTCAGCAGGCATAATTTGGCAATAACCACCGTTTTGCCATCCTAGCAGTCGGCCAAAGCAACTAGCAGAATCAATGCGTGGCATGCAGCACCAATCAATCGAACCTGACTTTGAAACTAATGCAGCCGAATGACAATCACCGATATAACCATAATGACTAATCGGAGGTGCTTCATTGACACAAAGATGATAGATCTTAGTCATTTTGTTTTTCGACTTTTTGTTCGAGATTTTTTAAACAAGTCGCCAGTTTTTTTAAACCACTAGCAAGATCCTTTTCAAAATGGATTCTTAATACTCGTCGCGAACGTTTCGCCAGGACCATAAAATCCGCTTCTGCTTGAGCTTTGATAATGACGCCAAACGTATAGTGATGATCAGGCACTTTTAAATCTGGCACTTCATGAGCGGTGATTTGTAAGAAAACTCCGGTATTAGGTCCGCCTTTATAAGCTTGCCCCGTTGAATGCAAAAAGCGCGGCCCAAAACCTAAACAGGTAGCGGCTTTTTTTTGGTTACGAACTGCTACCCTGCTTCGCTGCAACAACTCAATGTGCGCTAAAGACATTTCGATAAATGCCGATAGATCAAAGTAGTCGCCTGTTTTTATGCGGTTGATATGCGCCTGTAAATAATTTTCTAAAGATGGATCCCCGGTGAGTAGTTCTGAAATTTCCTTTTGATTTTTTTCATCCGTAAATAGGGAAACGTTATCTTTTGAATAGAAGGGTTCCATTGCAGATAATCTGCCGGTTTTTTCATACTGATTTGCAAGTTTAAGGGTTAACTTTTTACTTTCTTCAACGTCGGGTTGGTTAAAGGGATTAATGCCTAAAATGCTACCCGCCACCGCTGTAGCAATTTCCCAACGAAACAATTCAGCACCTAAATGCATCTTGTCGGGAAGGTATAATCTCACAACGGCAAATCCTAATTTTTCCAAGCGCGTTACAGCCGCATCTTGATCTGGATCAGGTGCCTCGTTTAAACGTATATAAATAAAGGTGCGATCTTGACCGTACACGGATGGAGCACCTAAAGGTTCATTGGCAACTGGAATCATTCCAGTACCATTTTTCCCCGTAGATTCTGCCAGTAATTGTTCGAGCCAATCTCCTAATGAGCGTATGCCGGGCGAAATAATAAATGTCATTTTATCTTTGCCATGTTTGGCACAAATACCCAAAATAATTCCTAACAAAGCGCCTGGATTTTCTGTAAGCGCTATATCTGGTAGACACTGCTTTCGCATCTTTAGCGCATGCTCTAAAAATTCCACAACATTAATACCGACTAAACCTGATGGCACCATGCCAAAATTAGTCAATGCCGAATAACGCCCTCCGATTGAAGGGACGCCATTGAATATCTCTTTGAATTGTTCTTGCTTTGCTATTTTCTCTAAAGAAGTGTGAGGATCGGTTATTGCAATAAAACGATCACCGACATCAGATCGATTTAAAGCTTTCTGTAAACGCGCATAAAAATAGGCTTTAAATATATTCGGCTCTAAGGTGCTACCTGATTTGCTTGCAACAATAAAAATAGTCGATTTTAAATTGATTTTTTCTTCAAGATGCAGTATTTGCACAGGATCGGTTGAATCTAAGATATGTAAGGCTGGAAAACCTTCGCGATCACCAAACGTTTCTGCCATCATGGCAGGACAAAGACTTGAACCCCCCATACCCAACAAAACAATGTCGGAAGTGTTGCCTTGCGCTATTTCTTTGGTTAATGCATGAATGCGCGGTATTTCTTGTTGTTCAGCCGGCACATCAAGCCAACCTAACCAATCACTTTCATCTTGGTTTGTCCAAAGACTAGCATCGCCTTGCCACAAACGCTTGATTTTATTTTCTTGTTCCCAGTGGGCAATTTCTGTATTGATTGCCTCACCAAGGTTAGCCACTGAATATTGAATCGCCATTTATCGTCCTTTAACCTTTTGGCTCAGAGTGTCGATGAGTTTATCATAGGCTGTAGTAAACTTGGCAACGCCCTCTTCTTCAAGCTGCTCCGATACATGCTCCATATCGATATTCAATTTCGCCAACTCCTGAAAATAATGAATTGCCTGCGGCAAGTCATCCGTCAAACGTGCTTTGGGATCGCCATGGTCTCGATAAGCGTCAATCGTTTCAAGTGGTAACGTATTTATGGTCGAAGGACCGATAAGCGCTTCAACATATTTAACATCACTATACTCAGGATTTTTAGTACTCGTACTGGCCCACAGTACTTTTTGTGGTTGCGCTCCCTGTTCTGCCAACTGCTTGAATATCGGTTCGCAGAAAATTTCGTGATCTAAGTGATAAGCAATTTTTGCGCAAGCGATTGCTATTTGACCTTGCAATTGTTTTGCTAAATTGGCGTTGCTCGAATTATCGGCTGAATATTTTTCAAGGATTGGATCCAATAAGACATCGATGCGGCTTAAGAAAAAGCTCGCTACTGAAGAGATATTCTTAACGGACTTACCATCTTTGAGCCGCTTCTCAATGCCTAGAATATAAGCTCGGGCCACTTCTTTATAACGCGTTAAACCAAATAATAAAGTGACATTGATATTTATGCCTTCAGCAATCAATTGGGTAATCGCAGGCAAGCCTTCTTTGGTGGCAGGAACTTTAATGAAGATATTCGGACGATTCAATGCCCGCCATAGCCGTCTGGCCTCTTTGATTGTTTCTTCCGTGTCATAAGCAAGTTTCGGATTGACTTCTAAACTCACGAAACCCTGCTCGCCATTTGTTCGGTCAAAAAGTTCGCGAAAATGATCAGCTGCGTCACTGACATCTTTAACTGTTAATGCTTCATAAATTTCATTAACACTTTTTCCTTCGGCGGCCAATTTTTTAATATCAGCATCATAATCATTACTTTCACCAATCGCTTTTTCAAAAATATTAGGATTTGAGGTAATGCCACTTAGGCCGTCATCGCTAATCAATTTATCAAGCTTACCACTAACAATGAGGTAGCGGCTGATATAATCCAGCCAAATAGATTGACCTAATTTTTCTAATCTTTTTAGGGGATTGATGTTCATCTAGATCTCCTACGCTGCGCGGTAAATTTTTTTATTAGAGCAATCGCATGCTTGCAAACATTGTCGACAGTGAAGCCATATTCGGCCATGACTTTTTCTCCTGGAGCAGAAGCACCAAAAGTTTCCACACTAATCATGTCACCCCGTTCGCCTAGAAAGCGCTCCCAGCCTAGTGAAATTCCAGCTTCAACCGCTAATCGAATGGGGATATCGGGTGGTAGTACTTTATCGCGATATTGCTGCGATTGTGCTTCAAATAATTCCCAGCTTGGCATCGATACTAATCGCACTGGAATTTTTTTAGCTGCAAGTTGCTGCGCGGCTGCCACAATTAAACTCACTTCAGAGCCGCTGGCAATTAAAATGATTTCAGGTCTGCCCTTCGCTGGATCTGCTAAAATATAGGCTCCTTTCTTTAGTCCTGTTGCAGGAGCGTACTTTGTGCGATCTAAAGTAGGTACTTTTTGACGAGTTAAGATTAAAGCTACAGGCGACTGTTTGGTGGTGATCGCAGTTTGCCAAGCAACAGCCGTTTCGTTCGCATCGGCAGGTCTTATGACGGTTAAATTTGGTATAGCCCGCAAGCTTGCCACTTGTTCGACCGATTGATGAGTCGGGCCATCTTCTCCCAAGCCAATACTGTCATGGGTAAAAACGTAGATAACGAGGAGTTTCATTAGCGCGGCTAATCGAATCGTGGGACGCATGTAATCTGAAAAAGTTAAAAAAGTTGCCGCATAGGGAATGATCCCAGGAAAAGTTGCTAGACCATTAGAGATACCGCCCATGGCATGTTCTCGTACGCCATAAAAAATATTTCGGCCTGTATAACCCCAACCGCCATCGAGAGAACCTTGTAAATCTCCTACTTCTGTTTTGGGGTTCTGAAAATTACCAAAGTTAATCAATTCAGTTTTGGTCGAAGGATTTAAATCTGCCGAACCACCTATCAATCCTGGAAGATTAGGATTGATAGCTTGGATGACTTTACCGGAAGCTTCTCGCGTTGCTAAACCTTTTGGATCAGCGGGAAAAACAGGAATATTTTCATCCCAATTGGGTGCCAATTGGTCAGCCATCATCATTTCTAATTCTGCTGCTAAGTTAGGATACTTCTTTTTATATTCGCTAAACATCTTATCCCATTCTTTTTCATACTTAGCTCCCTTTGCAACTGCTTCACGAAAATGTTTTAACGCTTCTTTTGGTATGTAAAAAGATTTTTCAGGCCAGCCTAGATTTTGTTTGGTGAGCTTGACTTCTTCTTCTCCAAGTGGCGAGCCATGGACTTCGAACGTATTCTGTTTATGCGGGGAACCGAAGCCTATGATTGTTCTAACTAAAATTAAGGATGGCCGATCAGCAACGCTACGCGCTTTTGTGATGGCACGATCTATTGCTTGAATATCATTACCGTCAGTGACAATTTCGGTATGCCAGCCATATGCCTTAAATCGCTGTGCAGTATCATCGGTAAACGCTAATTGGGTTGAAGCAGAAAGCGTAATACCATTATTGTCATAAAAATAAATGAGTTTACCTAAACCTAAGTGCCCTGCCAGTGATGCGGCTTCTGCGGCAATTCCTTCCATCAAATCACCATCACTGACGATGCCATAGGTATAATGATCGACGAGTTCAAATCCTTTCTTATTGTAACGGGCTGCTAGGTAGCATTGCGCAATCGCCATTCCAACACCATTGGCAAACCCTTGTCCTAATGGTCCGGTTGTGATTTCAACACCCGGCGTCAAACCTATTTCGGGGTGACCTGGCGTGATACTCCCCCACTGTCGAAATTGTTTGATTTGCTCCATCGATACTGCATAGCCCGTTAAATGTAACATGCTATAAAGGAGCATCGAACCGTGGCCTGCAGATAACACAAAGCGGTCGCGGTTATACCACTTAGGATTTTTGGGATTATGTTTGAGATAACGTGTCCAAAGCGTATAGGCTATGGGGGCTGCGCCAAGCGGTAATCCTGGATGACCACTGTTTGCTTTTTGCACTGCATCAATCGACAAAGTGCGAATGGTATTAATACAAAGTTCATCCAACGTGGGTTTTCGTAACGGCATTCGATAAATTCCTTTTCATCCAGGCTACAATACAGAATAGCATATTCATCTGGGACGGGATTGATGGTTAATACGGAAATCAAAATATTCTCATCAGCAGCAGACTTATTCCAATATGCAGCCCATGATTTTTACAGCCGTTGTCTTAAGAATGTTGAACAACGCGGTAAGTTTACTGTGGCATTGGCCGGGGGCAGCACACCAAAAAATTTCTTTAAAACTCTGGTCGATCTTTATAAAGACTCGATCCCGTGGCAGCATATTGAATTCTTTTTTGGTGATGAGCGTTATGTCCCGCATGATGACTTTGAAAGTAACTATCACATGGCTAACGAACAATTGTTCTCCAAACTACCAGTCAATAAAACCCATATTTACCCTATTCCAACCGATTTTGAAAATTCCAAAGAGGCAGCTCGAGTCTATGAACAAACACTACGAGCAGCCTTTCCTGAAGATGACGTGCCAAAGTTTGATTTAACTTATTTAGGGTTAGGTGATGATGGCCATACGGCATCATTAATGCCTTTTAATGAAGTGGTGCAAGATTATCTTGAGAGCGACCAACGGCTCGTGCGCGCTGTTTTTCTACCTCAAACGAAGAGCTATCGAATCACCCTCTCCCCAATTGTGCTAAACAATTCTCGCCATATCATTTTCATGGTAACTGGTAACAATAAAGCCACAGCCACAGCCAAGGTCTTGGAAGGTGACTTCGAGCCTCTACACTTTCCGGCCCAACTGATTCATGGCGTTGATCAACAATCGACTTGGCTGTTAGATAGTGAAGCTGCCAGCCATCTTTCGCATATAAGGACTAAAGATTGAAATCTAATATAAATACTTTAGCCATTGATATTGGGGGCACATTCATCAAGATGATGGTCATTGATGGCAAAGGCAATCCGATTTCTATTTTTCTGCGACAACCCACCCCACAACCAGCTACCGTTAGCGCCGTCCTCAGCTTATTAAAAAAAATGATTCAGGAATTAGACATTCCATTTGCTCGTATTTCTGCTGGCTTCCCAGGTGTCGTCCAAAACGGCATCATTAAAACTGCGCATAATATGCATCCTTCCTGGGTAAATTTTCCATTAGATGCAGAATTAGAATGCTTAACGGGTAAAGCAACCCGTGTAGCTAATGATGCTGATATCCAAGGATTCGGTGATATTAGTGGTAAGGGTGTGGAGTTGGTCATAACTTTAGGTACAGGAGTGGGTTCTGCGCTTTTTCTAAATGGTCAATTAGTTCCCAACTTAGAACTCGGGCACCATCCTTTTGATCACAATTTAACTTATGAACAGCTGTTAGGAAAAAAAGCTTTAATTAAATATGGCATCACTAAATGGCGAGTCCATCTTAAGTTAGCAATTGCTTTGTGGCAGCGTACGTTCAATTATGATCAGTTGTACATTGGGGGTGGTTATGCGCACAAAATTAATTTTGATTTAGCACCTAATGTTCATATTTCAAACAACATTGAAGGTGTATTAGGCGGCATTAAGTTGTGGGATTAAGATATTGTCATTCCCGCGAAG
>DJAM01000030.1 GCA_002429595.1 Coxiellaceae bacterium UBA6002 | reverse complement strand
TTCCCGCGCAGGCGGGAATCCATCTTTCCAGCCGCACCAATAATGGGTTCCCGCCTGCGCGGGAATGACAACTAGCTAGGCTACAGTTTGCCCTAGTATCTACAGTAGTTACCCGATACAATACGCTGTCCCTTTTCCCAACGACTTACCGCTTGATGTCAAGGAGTTTAAGATGTTAGCAAATGAAGTCGCCAGTGAAGGCAAACCTTCCGCTATTGGTAAAATTATTCATGCCTTTAGAAGAGCTAAGATCCATGCTGGATACTGGTTTATCCGAAAAATGGAAATTAGTAAGCGCGAGCTGGAACCTGTTCCTAATATCTTCAATCGAATTGGTGATGTTCTTTTAAAACCATTCGTTAACAAAAATCTAATTCCCCAAATTTTAATGGGCCCCTTTAGCTTTCAGATTTTTCGAGTTAGCCATGATATAGGTGTCTTTGATTATCTAAATGAACACCCAGGTGCTACCAAAGAGGAAATTTCCCAACAGCTTAAGTTAGAACATTATCCTGTCGAAATATTATTGCTTGGTTTAACTGGTTTAAAATTATTAAAAAAAGTTGGTCGCAAATACTATAACAGTGCGGTCGTTAGCATTGTGACCCAAGATATTAGTAATAAATTCACTTATTTTTTTCCTAAGTACATGCGTTATGCACAACACCTGCTCATTCCTGGCATTCATCATTTGCAAGAATCACTGCAAGAAAATAAACCAGTCGGCTTAAAAAAAATGTTCGGCGATGAGGCGGTCGATTATTACTATGAGCTTTCAAAAAATGAAACCGCTAACAATTATTTTGCACAACATATGTCTGCGTTTAGTCAGATTAATGCGCAACGATTAGCAAACCACACTGTATTTAACAAAATAAATAGTCTCTTAGATGTTGGTGGCGGCATTGGAGAAGTGGCCGTATCAATTGCTAATCTCCATCCGAATCTTCAAATAACAGTCTATGATCATCCGATGGTCGCCGAACTAGCTAATAAAAACTTTCAAGCCGCTGGCATGGATTCACAGTTAAATGCTATCGGGGTCGATATCAACGAGAGTGATTTTCCTGAAAACTATGAAGGTGTGCTGTTCTCTCATTTCATAGATATCTTTCCTCCAGATAAAAATAAACTCTTTTTCCGACGTGCTTTCAAAGCACTAAAATCCAAAGGACATATTATTGTCTATACACCAGTCGTTAATGATAGTGAGACAGGCCCTTTGGTTAACTGCCTTTTAGGTGTTTATTTCTTATGTTTAGCAAATGGTCAGGGGCGATTTTATAGTTGCGCACAAATTTCCCAATGGCTTAAAGATGTTGGCTACGTCGATATCAAAATTCAGCACTTGCCCTCCAGCGAAGCTATTATCATAGGAATGAAGCCATAGTTTTTTGCAACGGAAAAAGGAAGCAGATGAGTAGATTGCACTTATTTGAAATTGAAGATCAAAGTTGGTGCCCAGATATAATACGAGAATCTGTCACCGATTTTTTAGTCGCCCTTTATCGGGTGCTTCATATTTATGAACCTGCTTATCAAAAAATGACAGAGCTGCTGACTAAAACGAAAGCTAAATCAATCATTGATTGCTGCTCTGGAAGTGGCGGCCCAATGGTGCAATTGCGTGAGTTTTTAGATTCAAAACAATTGATGCACATCAATATTACTTTAACCGATAAATATCCAAATCTTGAATTATTTAAAAATTTAGAAGAACGCTACCAACAAAGGCTCAGTGGTTATCAACATTCAGTTGATGCAAGGCAAATACCTTCGCATTTAACCGGAATTCGTTGTTTTTTTTCTTCTTTTCATCACTTTGCGCCTGATCAGGCGATCAAAATTCTCCAAGATGCTGCAAACAATAGAGCGCCGATCGCAATCTTTGAAAGCACACAACGTTATTACATAGATTTCATACGAGCTTTTTTTAGTCCTCTCATTATGCTGGCTATTTTACCTTTTGCTAAGCGACTCACCTGGCGCAAATTTCTAATCACTTATGTTCTGCCAATCACGCCTCTCGTTTTTATGTGGGATTATTTCGTGTCGAATGCACGAACTTATTCATCTAAAGAGTTCGAGCAACTCATACAACAAATTACAGCGGATGATTACACTTGGGAGCATGGTAAGTTATGGTCACAAAAAGCTAAAACACACATCCCTTTTTTGATAGGTTATCCCAATGATAAATCAGCCGATCACACTCCCCAAAGGTAGGTTATGTTTAATTCATTAACTGAAAAACCTAGCTCTCTTTTTTTAGAAGCCGAAGAAAAAGAAGAAATAAGACACCGCGTTGTACTTGAAATTGCAAAAATTGCTGCACGGATGGCCTTTGTGGGTGGTTTAGCTAATATTATCTCAGGGTTAGTCTTTGTCTGGGTAGTGCATCTGTGGGCAGGTCTTGATAAATTAGTCACCTGGTACACCATCCTGCTCCTGGGTAATGTTGCTAATATCGGGCTGAATTTTTATTTTAAAGATCGCCTAATTTATCCTAAGAGCTTTAAAACATGGCGAATTTGGATATTGACCATTTTTATTATCATTTGTTTGACTTGGGGTAGTATTCCAATATTCTTTCAAGCACCCGCAGTGACGAGTGGCTTAGCTGTTCTTGCTTTTTTATTAGCGGTCGTTATTGGATTTAGCTTTCCTTCGATCTGCGACTTTAAATTAGCGATTATTTCCATTGGTGGTTTAATGTTACCCTCAGTAATTTTGTATTTATATCGCGGATTTCTTGGTCTAAATACTCATACCATCGACCCGACCATTAATTTTGCAATTGGCTCGAGTTTCTTTATTTTATCTATCTTCTTATTGGTCGTAACAAGAACAGGCTCTAAGTTAGTCATTCAATTTTTTACCTTAAGTTTTACCAATGCCGCTCTAAATCATAAGCTTGAAAATATTAATAGATTTCTTAAAGAGCGCGTAAAGGAACGAACTATCGAATTAGAAAAAACGTTGAAACAAGTTACCTATCGAGCCACACATGATTTACTGACCAACTTACCCAATCAACAATCCCTCATCACCTATATGAACTCAGCTATTGAGACAGCGAAGGAAAATAACACGATGTTCGCAGTGCTCTTCTTCTCGGTGAACGAAATCGAACGGATATACAATGCCTTAGGATACCAATGTGGTGATCACATTCTAAAAGCGGTCGCTGATCGTTTTACTGATAAATTTCCTGAGCCAGCTGGTAATGATATTAGCCAAAATAACTACGTAGTTACTTTGCTTCGTAACGAAATTTTTGTAATTTTAGTCCATCCTATCAATGAACTGACAATCATCAATGAAAAAATCAAACCCTTATTTTCGATACTTAACAAGCCGATTTACACCGAAAAACAAGTGATCAAATTGACTGCCAGCATCGGCATTAGTCTTTACCCCCGCAATGGTCAGAATGCTACCTCTCTCTTAATGAATGCCGATGCCGCCATGCTAGTCGCAAAACAAATGGGGGGTAATGCCTATAAAATGTATAAAGCTGAAATTAATGCCGCTATTACCCAACAACTAGAGTTGGGTAGCAAACTACACACAGCATTAGTGCAATCGGAATTTATTCTACAATACCAACCGGTTGTTTTGCTAAGCAATCGCAAAATTGTCGCTGCCGAGGCGCTGGTTCGATGGGAAAATCCGAGCCATGGCCGTATTCCTCCAGATCAATTCATTCCGTTAGCAGAAGCAAACGGTATTATTATTCCACTAGGAGAATGGGTTTTAAGGACCGCTTGTGAGCAAATTCATCATTGGCACCAACAAGGATTTCATGGCTTAAAAATGGCTGTTAATTTATCAGCCAGACAACTTCATTCAGCTCAATTAATTACTTCTTTCCTCGCAATCATCAAAGAAAATAATTTGGAACCCAACTGCATAGAATTCGAACTCACTGAAACAGCGGCGTTTCAAAGAGAAACTATTCCGGTATTGCAGGAACTTAAGTCGATAGGCTTTGGCCTTTCAATCGATGATTTTGGCACCGGCTATTCTGGACTAACTAATATTAAACTTTTTGATATTGATAAAATCAAAATTGATAAATCATTTGTGCAAGACGTTACAACGAATAGTGAAAGCGAAGCCATTGTGACCAATATGATCAATCTTGCGAAAAAGATTAACGTCAGCGTAGTTGCTGAAGGTGTTGAGACCAAAGAACAATTGGATTTTCTAATTTCGCATAATTGCGAGATGGTTCAAGGATATTATTTTAGCCGACCTGTTGATGCTGAAATTTTCACCGAATTCTTGAAAAATCGAAATATTTTTTCGGGAATATAGTTGCCCTGCTATCTACTTTGAATCATTTGACACCCTTCAAAAAACTGATACTATTTCGCCACTAACAAACGACAGGTGAGTTATTTTCATAACTAATCTTACGGATTCCTACCTAATAAATAAGCAAAATAAGGAGAAGGACCATTAGAGCTAAAAGTAGATTTTTTCACTCCACAACGGCAACCCCAGAAAGATCTAAACATTTAACGATACATGTTCAGGGTCGTCTAGGTATCATTCGATTACGTAATCCAGAACTTCGCAATGCTTTAACTCATGACATGATCAAAGGTATTTCTGACCAAATTGCTGAATGGAACAATAAAAAGAATGTAGAAGCTATTGTGATTGATCGAGAAGCA
This sequence comes from Coxiellaceae bacterium UBA6002, assembly GCA_002429595.1. GTDB lineage: Bacteria > Pseudomonadota > Gammaproteobacteria > UBA6002 > UBA6002 > UBA6002. The sequence goes on along the minus strand of DJAM01000030.1, from coordinate 15,880 downwards.
GCGAAGCATCCAAGACCAGTATTTTGTATGGGTAGAGATATTCGAACCCTCCATCAATATGCTACCCCTAAACAGAAAGGTGCTACTGAAAAGTCCCAGAGAGATTCTGAACAAGAAGCTGAAGATTATTTCAAACAACAGTACCACCTCAATCTTGCAGTTGCTAACAGTCCACTTCCAGTCATTGTATTTAATGATGGCTTCACTCGAGGTTCAGGACTCACTTTAACAGCCAATGCCAAATACCGAATTGCAACTGAAAACACCGTTGTGGATTTACCACACAACCGGGTTGGGTTATTTACTGATATTGGTTCGAGCCTTTTACTTCAGCGGCTGTATGACCTACCACTAAGCTTATTTTTGTGCCTTACGGGTGCCAAAATGAATGCGGATGATTGCATGATGAATTATCTTTATACCCATTTTATGAAAAGTGCTGAAATCCCTCTTTTCTTGAAAGCCTTAAGCGCCAGCCATTACTCCATTCCCCAACAATTTGAGTTTATCCAGTTTGATCTGAATGTCAGGCCGGATGATAGGGTGCCGAAACTGGATATGGAAAAGATTCGTGCTTTCTTTAAGCCAGATAATAATGGTATTGCAGGCATTATGAAACGACTTGAGAGTAGCAGCGATCCTTGGTGCCACACAACATTGGCACTGATGAGGAAGTCCTCGCCAGCTAGTCTTGAACTCTCTTATCATTTAATTACCCGTGGCCCCAGGATTCCAACCCAGGAATCGGTTGCTGCTGATCTTAAGGCTGCAAAGCTAGTTTTCGGTAAAGAGCATTCTCCGCTAAGACCACATTTTGTTAGGGGTGCTGAACGGTTATTGAAAATCAAGGACCAACCAGGCTGGCCAGCAGATTCTGTGGCTGCGGATTTGGATGGGTTGCATTCGGTGGGGAGAAGTCCGAAGGTTTAACTGAAAGCGCTGTCATTCCCGCGAAAGCGGGAAGCCATCATCGGTGCGACCGTAAGGATGGGTTCCCGCCTTCGCGGGAATGACAGCTCTTGCGCCAGGATTGGCAGCTCTTGCGCCAGGAATGGCAGCGCGATTGAATCATCCCAACCGCCAACATAGCCCCACAGAAACATCCACTTCATGATAATGCGGTAACAACCCCCAATAGGTGTAAATAACCCCAGCATTAAAATCGAAATTCCCTACAGTTTGTTTTACTTGCAATCCAAATTCATCGGCAAATTGAAACCCAAAGGAATTCTCATCTCTAATGATCCCGCCTGCACCATACACTTGGACAGTTAAGTCTTTATGAGGAACAAAATTTACTAAGGCAACTAGTTCGTAGAGTTGGTATAAGCTGGGTGAATAATAACCATTTAAAACACCAAGCTTGGTATTCCTAAAACTGTATACTTCCGTATCTAATCCTAAATCAATATTGACTTTATTACCGTTATAGACATTCACATCAGGATCAATACTAATACGCCAATAGCAGTTATGATCAGATAATTCGCTAAGGCGCATATCTATTTCTACCGCACTTTGTAATCCGGGCCGGAGTGAAATATGCGATCTGGCTGACTCTTCGAGAATATGTAAAGAAACCGAACGGGGCGAACCATTGGTTAAATCAACTGGACGATATAGCTCACGGAGAAATTCAAGGACAATGAATGTTCGTTGATTGACGAGAAAGTTATTAACAAATGAAAAGATGGGCGTATCATAACCATCGGCAATCCTAAGGTCACCGAGAATGAGCTGGCTTTCTAATCTGCAATCAAACAATTGCCTTAATCCGACCAAAAATTCGGTGTCACTAATTTGAGTTTTACCGTCGATTGTTTCTAGGCCGGTATTGTAATTTACTTTTAAAATTTCATGTTGAAATTGCGAGATCAGGATTGTTACCGGGTTAATATACAAGGTCGCTGTGATTGGAATACGAATAATCTCGGTGGTGTCTGATTGATTAATGTATTCAAATTGATTTGAGGGCATCATCAAATCTTCAGGATCGAAATAGCTACTGTATTCGTTTCCAAAACTAATTAAAGCCGTTTTAGGTATCACTATTTCATCGCGTAAATCATCGAGGTCATCAGAGGTGGGGTCGAGCCATAAAAGCCGGTTATATTCTTGCCAGGCAGCGCATCTAAAATTAGCTTGAAAGAGTGCATCAGTTTGAACCGCAATCACATCACTTTCTTTGGGAAATCTATCATATATTGTAGAATTGAGTTCTAAGCCCCAGCTGTAAAAACCTGCATCGACAAATAATCTAGCTCGTAGCTTCCAATAATCAGCTGATGTACCAAATCTTTGGCTATAGCGATTCAAAAGACAAAGTGCATTATCGTAATCACCCAATTTCTCTTCGACATCGGCATATTTGAGTAAAGCGGATTTATCGTTAGGGTTTTGTTTTATTACCCAATAATAACGAGCCGCCTGTTCAAGATAACCCCCCCCTCATCTGCCTCATTTTCTGCTCGTTTGATCGCTAAGAATTTGCCTACAGCATGTGCATAACAGTCAGCGATTGGCGCGACTAGTCCAACGAAAAGAACGATCAATAATCCCTTAATACAAATCATGACTTGAATAATGCTGATAATAAACTTCGAGCATTATACAGAAAATTCAGTTACGAGCTTATAAAATTACCAGCTGGGACAGCACATTTAGCAACGCTACTTGCTATACTTCAGGTCAGGGTAAAAGGAATTCTGTTTAAGGCGAGGAATATTCAAAATGACCAGCACTGCAAAAAGAATATTGCTAATAGTAATCTTAATTAGTATCCCCTTTATTGCTTGGTGGTTTATGGGTGTTGTGCACCAAAAAACAACCTTGCCTCAATTACCACCGGAATATCAAAAAATTGGTATTATCAACATGGCATTTGATCATCCGATCAAGATGCCTAACGTGCTTAATGGTGTCGATCCACTCCTCGTTATCACCCGGACCAGCCCTTATTACGAAGACATTATGCAAAGAGCTAAGGCCTTAGGAAATACGTCTACTGATATCCGCTTTGAGATATCGCTTTACGACTCAAATAAAGATGGTCTCATTGATAATGAAGATCCTATTTGGCGGTTTCTGTATGTAATTATCTTTAAAGATAATGGTCAAAACTATGACGTAAAGACCTTGGATGAGATAGGTATTAGAGCAATTTTATTGAAACACATTACTCCCAAGAGTAATCATACGGTCATTTTATCGGATGGCTCTGAGCGAGTTTTGTTCGAGTTGGGCACTCCGCTAAAAGGCCTAGTCCCAGGAGAAGGACCAGAAGAGGAGGTTAATCCGTTTGGCCTTTCAAAGACGGGTTCCTAAATTACGATGTTTAACATATTCTATTCTGCCTCCATTTTCGTAGCTCTCTTAGCGCTACTCTACCTTTGCACACTGTTTGGCCGTCAAATCGCTTTGAAACAGTCAGTTACCTCGAGCAAAAGTTCTGGCGTAACAAGGATTGCAGAAGGAACAGTTTTTGCCTTACTCGGGTTGCTTATTGCCTTTACATTTTCAAGCGCCAACGACAGATTCGAGCAACGCAAGAATTATATTATTGACGATGCCAACAGCATCAAACGAGTCTATTCTCTTATTGATTTTCTAAAGCCACAATATCAGGAGACAATTCGTCAGCTATTACGCAATTATTTAGATGATAAGATAGTTTTATATCATACCTATTCCTCTTTTAATCCCGCACCCAAAGAGACTCAACGTTTACTATTGAGTGAAAAAAAACTTTGGGATGCATCGGTAATTGCTTCTCAGGAAACAAATAATACTGCTTCTACTCTTTTGTTTATGGATGCGATGGATAATATGCTTGAGCTAAATAATAAAAGATTAGCCTTTGTTAAAATTCATCCTCCAGTAGCTGTTTTCTCACTGCTTATTTTTCTGGCAATGCTAAGTTGCTTTTTGATTGGTTATAGCCTATCTGAAAAGAAAATTTCCCATCCTATTTTTGTCTACAGTTACGTCTTAGTTATAGCCTTTACCGTTTATCTAATCATAGAGCTAGAAGTTCCCCGGGTTGGTGTCATTCGGCTTGACCGCTTTGATTACCTATTAGTCGAAACAAGACATTCTTTACGCTAACTGAGTAAAGGTTATAACACATAAAAATTAGCTAGTTATAGCCACCACTTATCGCATCGTATTCTATACTTAGAACTAGATTTAGATTTGATAAAGGTGGCTATGAAGAGAAAGATTGCAATTATAGGCTTAGGCTATGCGGGATTGCATACAGCTTTAGCTTTCGGTTTAGTAGATTCAATTGTTGGTTATGATATTGAACAAGTACGCGTTAATGAACTTAAAAAAGGAATTGACCGTCACGGAGATTTTTCTCCGGAACTTATCAAAAAAACTAATATTAATTTCACGAATAATCCCGAAGAAATCAAAGGCTGTGATTTTTACATTATTATTGTTCCTACACCGATCAAAAAAGGGAACGAACCTGACTTTGAATATTTGATTAGTGCATCACACCTGGTCGGACGTTATCTCAAAAAGGGCGATATTGTTGTCTATGAATCCACCGTCTATCCCGGAGCCACAGAAGAAGTTTGCTTACCCATATTAATTGAAGAGAGTGGCCTTAAATTTGGCAAAGACTTTGCGCTAGGCTATTCACCCGAACGAGTCAATCCAGGCGATACCGAACACAGCTTTGACAACACTGTCAAAGTCGTATCAGGAAGCGATTCAAAGACCTTAGAGATTATTGCAAGAGAATACCAAAATGCAGTAAGTGCTGGTGTTTTCAAAGTCCCGAATATAAAAACAGCTGAAGCAGTTAAAATTGTTGAAAACATACAGCGGGACACAAATATCGCTTTGGTTAATGAATTATCAAAACTATTTCATAGTATTGATGTCGATACTGAAGAAGTGATCAAAGCAGCGCAAACAAAATGGAATTTCTTACCTTTTCATCCTGGTTTGGTTGGGGGTCATTGTATTGGCGTTGACCCTTATTATCTACTTTATAAAGCTAACGAGTTAGGGGAGCCCCTAAAACTTATCGATGCAGCTCGTAATGTCAATGAACAGATGAGTAAATTTGTTGCTTTAGAAGCTGTGCGGCTTTTAGCTAAAAATAAGGCATTTAATAGCCATACCAATGTTGCTTTGTTAGGTCTCACCTTTAAAGAAAACTACGATGACATTCGCAACAGCAAAGTAGCTGACTTAGGTAGAGAGTTAGAGTCCTACGGAATCAATGTTTATTATTACGATCCTCTTGCTGATCCTGAAGACGTAGCCAAAGAGTATGGCTTTAAATTATCTCGCTGGGAGGACATTCCCAAAGTTGCCGCTATGATTGTCGCAGTTGGACATGATCAATTCAAAACAATAAAGCCAGCCACTTACTTAGAAAAATTAAAAGAAAACGGTGTGTTGATGGATCTAAAAGCGATTTTGAATCAGAAAGAATTTGAGGGTCAGAAGATTACATTTTGGAGATTATAAGAAATTAAGGAGTTTTTATGAGAGTCGTTGTAACAGGTGGAGCAGGTTTCATTGGTTCCCATATTGTGGAATACCAATTAAGTTTAGGCAATCAAGTCTATGCCGTAGATAACCTTAGTAGTGGTAGAGAGAGCAACATAACTCCTTTTTTGCAAAATCCTAATTTTCGTTTCATCAATGAAGACATTATTCTTTGGCCAGATATTGAAAAAATCCTACACTGGGCCGACACTATTTACCATATCGCCGCGGTCGTGGGTGTTTTCAAAGTACTTGAAGAACCTGAAAGAGTATTAGCTGTTAATATCGCAGGTACAGAACGATTATTAAGAGCAATACGAAAGTCTGATTGGCGCCCCCGGGTCATTATTGCTTCAAGCTCAGAAGTGTATGGTCCTAGCAATGAATCTCTTTTAAAAGAAGACTCCAATATCATCGTAGAAGCTGCAGCCAGAAATCGCTGGCACTACGCTGTGAGTAAACTTGCGGATGAATCATTTGGTTTAGCCTATTACCGTAAATGTAATATACCGGTCACTCTTATTCGCTTCTTTAATACGATTGGTCCAAGACAAATGGGCCGATACGGAATGGTTGTGCCTAGATTTGTAGAACAAGCAGTTAATAATGAACCTATTTGCGTCTTCGGTGATGGTACTCAAACTCGATCATTCTGTGACGTTAGAGATACCGTTGTCTTATTAAACCAGCTGGCTAACAATCCAAAAAGTATTGGCGAGATTGTTAATGTCGGTAATGATCAAGAAATCAGTATTGAGAATCTAGCACAGACTGTCAAAAAAATAGCGGACAGTAACTCTGCTATTACTAAAGTGCCCTATGATCAAGCCTACGGTGAAGAGTATGTCGATATTAAGTGCCGACGACCGGATTTAACTAAATTAAAATCGTTGACAGATCATCAGTTTCAATGGACGTTGGAAAGAAGTTTGGCTGATTTAGTGGAACAGAATAGAAGTAAACTCAAAAGCGTAGCGTAGACATTGTCATTCCCGCAGCTTGTTGTCATTCCCGCGCAGGCGGGAACCCATTCATCCAGCCGCACCGAGCATGGGTTCCCGCCTGCGCGGGAATGACAACAAGCTGCGGGAATGACAACAAGAAGGCGGGAAAGACAACTAAGAATTAAATTCGCCGACTTCGAGGATACACCATATATTTCACTGTGCTATACATTGCACACGCCGCACGCAGCTGACGTACACCGAGCATTTCTACGATAACTAATAAGAAGATACTTAGCGTATCGTAAATCTTGTTATATTTATGGAAGGTAAGATTGTTCAAAATAATAATGGTGATCGATATAACTGATAGGAACCCCCATGCCAGTAAAATCGCCCAGATCAAAGGGAAAGCAGTCACCAAATCCAAGATAATAGCAATGATTAAAAGAATGTATGAAACGCATTCAACTACTGGACCCATAATCTCAAATAGCCAATAAAATGGATAAGTGAAAAATCCTACGACGCCATAGCGAGTATTGAACATCATCCTCTTGTAGCGCATGAAACTTCGAATGGTACCGAGCTGCCAACGTTCTCTTTGCTTCCAAAAACTTTTAATTGTGGCAGGTACTTCGGTCCAAGCTGCTGGGTTGGGCGTATAACGTACCAAATACGGATGTTTGTGATAACGTGCTTTTTCATGAAGCGCAAGCAATATAGCAACATCATAAGAAAAATTGCCATTATCATAGCCACCAACCTCAGTGACAGCTTGTCGTTCAAACAAAGTAAAGGCGCCTGAATAGCACAAAGCACCACCAAAAGTATTCCATCCGGAACGACCGAATAGAAAAGAGCGAAGATATTCGAGAGCTTGCGCTGCTGGCAAAAGGTGGGTCTTTGGTATGCGAGTTTCTAACAAAACGCCATCTTCAATTTTATTGTTATTAAGCACATACAACGCACCACCCACAGATACACAATGGGGATTACTTAGTAGCGTATAAACCATTTTAGAAATTGAGTCAGTCTCAACGACGGTATCGGCATCAAGTGACATATAAAGGGGTGTATGGCAGGCATTTAAACCGACATTTAAAGAATCTGCCGAGTGACTATGTGACTTATTAATTAACGTAATAGGAGCATTTGGAGCTTTATAGACTGATAAAACATTACTAATAGTTTTAATTTTTTCTTTAATTATTTGTGGAACTTCTACCATGCCAAAATGTTCAATTAAGAGTTCTTGTGTTTTATCGGTTGACGCATCATTAATTAGAATAATCTGAACTTGTTTATAATCACTACGCAGGACACTTAAAACACAATTTAAAATACGCTTTTCCTCATTGTGCATTGGAACCAACAAGGTCACGGGCGGCAAATCAACGTCCGACATCAGCATTGGGACATTGCCATAAGCACTTTCGCGATATTTCGCAATAATATCTGGAACAGCAGCTACTAATAAAATGGAATAACAAATAGCTAATAAGCCAAAGTAGCTGAATATGATGATGTTCGCTATATAAAAAACGTAGATCACAGCTGCTACTCCTTAGCTGTTTTTAAAACATATTGAGAGGTCTCATAGGCAAGAGGATCAACATCCGAGCTTTGAGCTTTTAAAACTGCAATACCTTCTTCACCCATGTTGTGGAGTGCGGTCGCAGCATTGCCACGTACCCACCATTCTTGATCATTTAACATTTCAGCTATCTCAGGTATAGATTGTCGATCCTGTAGCTTTCCTAACAATTTCGCTGCCACAGCACGAACTTCCCAACTTGGATCGTCTAAAGCTTGACGTATTAAAGGTACAGTATTCTGATTAGGATAAAAGCTTAAGTATTCTAACGTGGTGATCTTAAGATCCCGATTTTCAGATTTCACATCTTCTTCATAGGTTGGTGATAATGTCTGATTATCGGGTAGACGTTCTAACAGTCGATAACAAAATGTTTTAACATAAGGATCTTTTTCGTGCTCAAGTCGTTCAATGACTAACGGAATAATTTCGGAATTGGTTTCATTTTTTGCCAAAATCTCACTAAAGGTTGCTTGCTGCATTTTACGACCTTTAGCATAGGTATCGATTATCGTATTTATAGCTTCTTTATTCGGGGCATGTATGGCAACTTTCGCAGCATTGAGTGATACCAGAAAAATTTTGTCTTTAATTAAGGGGATTAGATAGGATTGGTTCTTTTTATCTAGATTGTATTGAAACGAAATCACCGCATAATAACGATCGAGCCAATGTTTAGAACTAGCCATTTTTTGAGCGCGTGGCGTCAGTACTTTATGAATCAATTGATTGCGAATATTTTCCCAATAAAGCAGATCTTTTCTTTTATCTAACTTACTGATCAATTCTAAATCGATAGGTATATAGTCGGGTAGTAATTCTATTGCTTTATCAGAAAAGGCTAGATCTGGCTGACTCGACATTTTAACTAATAATGCCTCAATTTCTGCCCGCTTCTTATTTTGAAGCCTTTTCTTGTAAGCGTAATAAGCTCTTAAAAAATAGGCAATTAGGACTAAACTGAACAATACCAGTAACTGGATAATGGCTGCCCACTTTACGTAGTAAAATAATTGACTAGTAGTTATAGGATTTTCCATATTAGAACCGCCATTTTATGCCAAAGCCAGCACCCATAATTTCTCGCAATAATCGAGTAGGATAAACTTGGCGTTGATAATCAACAAAAAGACCGAGATCTATTGTGTGCTTACAAATCGGTATTTGAGCCGACACAACAACAAACTTATTGTTGATCACAATAAAGTTTGCAGTGAGCAAGTCATTTAAGTCGGGGCTGTGACCAAAACCTGCAGTAATATCCAACCAAGTATCAGGGTCATCGAAATACTTTCTTGCTTTGAATGTATGTAATGTTGAACGCTCACCTTCTTTAGGTACAAAGAGATACGGCCTATAAAGTAACCAATATTTATCTGTTTCTTTACCAATTGAAGCTGTCCAAACGTTAAACCAAGGGTCAGCAATATGCCAATGTCTTCCACCTGCAGAAACGCTAACAAAATTAGGTATATTGATAAAAATTTCACCACCGGTTCGATAATGCGGAAATAAGAATGGATTGTCCGCATAAGCATATTCAAGATTGAAAGAAACATATTGGTTAATCACTGGATTAAGATCAATCTCTGCTTGAGTTGCCCATCTTCCGAACCGGTAAGCATTATTAGCCTGCAGCACTAAATCACCATAACGAGAATGCCGCACATAATAGACAGATGATTCGTGCCACCACTCTCTTAAATCATTCACAAAGTTGGGTAACACATAGAAACCAATTTCGTTTACCCCGGCATTATATTGCAAACTACTTTGTTTAATGGATTTAATAAGGTCAATTGCATGTTCATTTTTAGGATCAAGACAAACAGCTTCTTTAGCAACTGCCATACTGTGGAAATAAAGACTCTCAATATTATACAGTTCAGCTCTTCTTGAAACTAAGCGCGAATCTCGGGGGAAATAACAAAAGCCTTCATTGATTAAATCCAAAGCCAACTTACAATCTTCATCTTTGAGGATATTTATGAGCGCTAAACGTGCATCCATGTTAAGCGGGTTTTTGGCAAGCAGTTCATGATAGACATTTTTAGCAAAGCAAGTGTTCTTTTCTTTTTCAAAAATCTGAGCCAACTGATAACGAACATCGTCATCATTTGGGTATTTAGAAAGATATGCGACTGCCAGATACCAAGCCGCTTGGATTTGATTGGTATCAATCTTATCTTGAATAATTTTGTATTGTACTTCTGCATACTGACCAAGTGCTAACTTTTTAATTTTTTGCAGTTCATGACTATTAGGCGAATATTTAAATCCTTCAGCAATTAAGCGAAAAGCTTCTTGAGTCTTCTTCTCTTCCAACGCAACATTGATCAGTACGAGTCTGACATCTTCATATTTTGGATAAGCTTTAAGAGCCCTACTAGCAATCGATTTCGCCATTACGTAATTCTTTTCTTCAAGATAAACCTGAGCTAAGAATAATTCGATATCTGCATCATCTGGATTTGTTTGTAGGTATTTAATAGCTTCTTCTTTTGCTTGTTTTCGTTTACCAGCATTCTTCATCGCCATTAGTTTCTGGTAGGTTTCAGAAATAGCCGGAGAAGGACGTGGCGGCGTTTTTCCTGCAGTGACTAATGTCTGCTTCATGCTCTGCAACTCGTTGTTTCGAGGTGAAATCTTAATACCTTGGTCTAAGAGCTGCATTGCATAAGCTTTATTACCTGTTGCAAGGTTTAAGCGTATTAAGAGTAGGCGTACATCGACATAGTTGGGTGTTCTTTTTAACGCTTTTTCAGCATAAGCTTGCGCTGACTTATAATCTCTTTCTTCAAAGTAAACCTGAGCCAAAAAGTATTCAACATCACCGTCGTCAGGATATTGCTCTAGATGTTGCAACGCAGCTACCTTAGCTTGCTGTGTCTTACCCTGCTTTTTCATTTCCATGAGTTTTTGATATGACACTACTGGTTGCTTTACGGTAGAGGTAGGTGCCTGTGTTAGTTTGGTGGCTCCTGGTCCTGTTTGAGCAGTTTGTTGAGAAACTTGGCTACGGGGCTCAACGTTTTTAGCTTCGACTTCTTGGATACTTTTTCGTGGCGAGGTTGCTGGTTGGGACACTTGCGAAGCAGATTGTGGAGAAACCCCTTGCCCTTGCGGTGTATTGGTTTTTTGTTGAGCTGACGAGCCTTGGATACTTGGAATATAATCAGATTGGGATATTGTTTGCCCAGGCTGACTCCCTGTGGCAGTTGCTCCCGACGCTGCAGTTAAGTCGCTAGCGGCGAGTAAACTTGGTATAGGTAATCCTTCTTCTTGAGTTCCTGTCGAACCCATTATTTGCGCTTTCAATGTTAGCAACGCAGCATTATTTGGAGAATAACGTAAACCTATATTAACTTGTTGCAATGCAGCGTCTTTGTGATTGGTTACAAGCAACGTGCGGGCCAATACTACCCTTGCTTCTGAATAGTTAGGAACAGCTTGTACAACTTTCTGACTTAACTGCAGCGCTGGGCCATAGTTTTTTTCAAGAAAATAGATGTGCGCCAAAATGAGAGCAACGTCGTAATCGTAAGGGTTAGATTTCTGAGCTTTTAGTGCTTCAGTTTTGGCATCCTCGATCTTTCCAGCTCTTAGTAACATGGTAAGTCGTCCGGCTACAGAGCCGGGCTCCTCTAAGGAATAATCAGAACTTTTAGCAGTTAACTTACTTTTATATTCCTTTAGCAAATAATTGTCTGGATCATACTGTAACCCAATATTCGCTTGGTTTAATGCTTCTTGCGGATTATTTAATGCAAGATAGATTCTAATCAGTAGTACTCGCAAATCGGAATACTTAGGTGAGACGTCTAGACCCATTTTTGCTTGAACATAAGCAGCTTGATATTGACTTTGAGAAAAATAGATTGAGGCTAAGAGGAATCGGACATCAACATCATTAGGACGCATTTGGAGATATCTTAGTGCCTGTAATTTGGCTTGGTCCAACTGTCCATTATTTCTTAAGTTCACTAAGTCTTTATACGAGATTTCACTCGTCTCTGGACTTTGAGAGATATTACTTGCTGAAATCGTATGCGGTAATATTAAGAATAACGAAATACAAATCCATTTTTTTGACATGTTATGAACCATTTCCATTGGCTATCACAATTTAGAGCCTACCAGTATACAAGAAATAAAATAATTCAGAAATTTTTTTATTAAAATCTTAGTCTTGGCTGCTATGGTTAAGTTTGTTAATCTAACTGCTCGCTAAGGTTGATAATAATTACATGGAGTCGTTGTGAAGGAAACGATCATATACCTTATATTCATGTCGATACTAGGGTATCTTGCATATTTAATCTTAAGTATTACACCCTTAGATAATTTTAAAGGTCCACTTTCACCCACTGTAATTAGACAGCCACAGCCTACCTCTATAGAAGTCTTCAAGCAAGATTCACCCAATAACCTCGCGGTATTGGTCACTGATCGCGGTTCAGAATGGTTGTACCTTGCCAATGCGCTCAAAACTTTCGGAATTCCCTTCACGATGACGACTGATTACAAAGAGGCCATCAAGCATAAAGTACTCCTGGTTTATCCTTTAAACTGGAACAACCTGTTAAAGGAAGATAGCAAGCAAGCTCTGATTAATTATGTAAAGGAAGGCGGAACATTAATCTCTTCGGCAGTATCGTCTGAAGGATACAATGAAATCTTTGGTTTTAAAGATAGTACCATCACACTTATACACCATTATGTCTATGTTCAAGATACAAAGTTATTTGATACGACGTCTAAAGAACAACGCTTAATTATTGGCGACCCGGATGAATCTGCTTATAACGTTAGCAGTTATGATCTCTATGATTTTAAAGGAACCGTTCTTGCCAAATTCGAAGATGGTAGCCCCGCCATTATTTCACAAAAATTGAACAAGGGTTCTGCATATGCAATTAATTTTGATCTCGGGGAGTTTTTAGCCAAAAGTTATTCCATGGAAGCAGCTGAGTTTAACGTCACAACTGGTGGGATTGACAACTATGACCCTTCAGTTGATACCATTATGCGATGGCTGCGCACAATTTATATACAATCCGAACCTGATGCTGTCACGATAGGAACTGTCCCATTTAATAAAAAGTTTTCAACCATTTTTAGTCATGATCTTGACTACAAACTTTCTTATCCACGCTCGATTGACTATGCGAAGTTAGAAGCAAGCGCCCACGTGAAAGCAACCTATTTTCTACAAACTAAGTACAAATCTGACTTCAATGACACTGCCTTTTTCAATAGGAAAGCGATCAAGACCTTACGTAAGTTGCAAGAGATGGGAATGGAGTTAGGTAGTCATAGTGTATCCCATTCGCCCTTGTTCTTTTTATTTCCTCTTGGTACTGGTACAGAAAAATTTCCAACTTACCAACCAATGGTGATTAATTTAGATCTCACCAAAAATGGTACTGTTCTTGGAGAACTTCGAGTCAGTAAATTTCTCATCGAACAAGTGGCGCTTCCAGGCACTAAAGTTGTGAGCTTCCGCGCTGGTTATTTATTGTTTCCGAGGACCTTACCACAGGCTTTAGAAGCAACTGGTTACCATTATGATTCGTCAAACGCAGCTTTTCTAACGAGAACCTATTTCCCATATCGTTTAGTGTTCGATACTCGCGGCGATACGAATACGAATATTTTTGAATTTCCTGTCACCATGGATGAAGGTGAAACATTAGATGAACGAGTTCCCGTTTTAAGTGCGGACTTAATGATAGATCTAGGAAGAAATTTGGAAAGACGTGGCGCACTTTTTATAATGCTCATTCATCCAAATGATATCTCAAAATTACAATATGAAAAAAAATATATTGAAGTATTCGGCCGTACTTCCTGGTTTGGCACTTTAAAAGAATTCGGAAAATGGTGGGCCGCCCGCGATCAAATCACCATTGAAGTTAAAACAGTAGCAGGAACCAAAACAGTTCAAATTTCTGCGCCTACTGCTATTACTGGATTAACTATTAAAGTACCCCCAACCTGGAGTTTGAAAAGTACCGATCCAGATCACGCTTTAAAGTCGATCGAACAAAACGTTCTAGTCTTTAATACGATCCAAGGAATCGTGAGATTAAACTTTGATTATTAAAGCCACTATGCAACTAATGTAGTTCCTGGCAAAAGCTTACCGCCATCCACTACGATGGTTTCACCGGTGATATACCTGGCTTCATCAGAAGCCAAGAACAAAGCGGTATAGGCCACATCAAAAACCGTTCCTAATTCACCCATCGGAATAGCGTTGCGCATCACTTCAATTTGGTCATAGGGCTGTGTGAAAGTGCATTCGGTCATGATATTGCCAGGCTCAATACCATTAACAGTAATGCCTTTACGTGCAACCTCCAGCGCCGCAGATTTTATGAAGCCATTAACACCTGCTTTACTGGCACCATAATGGGCAAAACCGGCTTGGGCAATTTTAGGACCAGTAATAGAAGAAATAATCACCACTCGACCATAAGACTGTTGTTCCATAGCTGGAAGACACGCCTTAACGGCTAAAAATGTCCCTTTAAGATTTGTATCACAGACCTCATCCCAATTTTCTTCAGTCATATCACTAATAAAAGTAGCTGGATAAACGCCTGCGTTTTGACAAAGGATATCGATGCGACCAAATTTTTCGACAGCAAATTGGGCCATGTTGTCCATGTCATTTTGACTGGTAATGTCGGCTTGCAAAATGTGAACGTCACCGGTAATTTCTGCAGCGGTACGTTCTAAGTCTTCTTTATGACGACCCGTGATGATTAACTTTGCACCGTGAGCTGCAAATAATTGTGCAATTCCTTTGCCTATGCCACGCGTGCCACCGGTAATGATGGCAACTTTCTCTTCTAATCGTTTACTCATCGGTGCAATCTCCCTGTTTAATCTCACGGCCATCCTTAGCCTCTTTAAATAGTAGTTGAAATTTAAACAATATGGGAGAAATCAGCTATTTTGGAAGATCGTTATTCCAGCCAAAGTAGTTATATAAATAGAGTCGATAAATACCAAGATACTCATGAAGTAACCAATCGGTGATAGCAAAGTTATAACTCAAAGGTAATAGAGAGAGGTAAACTTTGGGATAATCAGAACTTACCGCGAGAGGAGACAAACCAAAGTTAGCAAAATAGATCAAGGCACGCTTCATGTGAAAGCCAGAAGTGACCAAATAAATTTGATCGTATCTTAACGTCCTGAGTAATTGCGAAGTGTACTGAGCATTTTGATAAGTATTATTGCTTTGATCTTCCAAGATAATATCGTCGGCAGACACACCGATCTTTTGCAATTCATTACTATAGATATCCGCTTCAGAAATACCTGTCTTTAAAGGGTCACCGCCACTAACAATAATCTTGCAAATTTGGGTTCTTGCTCTTTTACAGGAGTAATATAACTGCGCTGCTTTATTTATTCGTGAGTATGAAAACATATTGGGTTTAACGAGTCCGCCCTGCGGTAACTTAATATTGCCAGAACTCAGTAAGATAATTCCATTACGATTTTTCCAAGCTGCCACCTCATTGCCGCTGGAGTACGTATCAAGTTGTTGCAATAACAAGTGAGGCAGAAAACCACAACCAATCGCTATCATCAGCGCTAATGAAATAATGAGAATTGAAATGGAAGATTTGTGGGCTTTGAAAATAACGAATAGTAGCCCTAGCAATATTAAAAAAAACAAAATTGAGATGGTCATTATACCTCCTGGAAGGACTGTGGATTTTTCCCTGCCATTTTCGCTCCCCTGTCACCAGGGGTGCTGTCATTCTCGCTGGCCTGTCATCCGGCAGTTGTCATTCCCGCGAAGGCGGGAACC
>DJAM01000094.1:6388-6585 GCA_002429595.1 Coxiellaceae bacterium UBA6002 | reverse complement strand
AGTAAGACTGCAATTAGTTGCTTTCAATTAAGCTTTTGTTAATCTTCAACCCTTATACTTCCATTCGACCTGTTCACAACCGCGAGGTCAAATCAATGTATAAAGAGTTTAATGGCAAAGAAGTTTTAACGCTTAGCGCTGATCTTTACATAGAACATATATTTCCATTTTTATCATTTGCTGACATTGCTAAGTTT
>DJAM01000094.1:5963-6287 GCA_002429595.1 Coxiellaceae bacterium UBA6002 | reverse complement strand
TTTGCTGACATTGCTAAGTTTGGTCAAACCAGAAAAATTTTGCTCACTCTCAGCAGAAATCAAAGTTACTGGCATGCAAAGTTCAAATTACATTTTCCTCATTATTATCGCTATATTGATGCAAGTCAGAGAGATAACATTAATTGGTATTTCGCCTTTATCAAAGCAACTGCTGTCGATTACGCTGGATTAGATAAAGAACAGCAGCAAATATTCATTCTGGCAAAAGAAGGTGACAAATTTCAAATCAAACAATATTTAAACTTAGGTAATACTCTACTTGAGCGAGCTAAGTTATATTCGATAGCTATTATATATCAAAGC
>DJAM01000094.1:4593-5836 GCA_002429595.1 Coxiellaceae bacterium UBA6002 | reverse complement strand
CTTCTTCTCGCTGGCAACTAATCAATAAAATGACTGATGCTAATAATCTGACACCTTTGAATTGGTTAAGGCTTAATCAACATCAACATGTACTTGATGCAGTTTTTCAGCTGGTAAGTCAAACAAATACTAATGAAGAAAAAATTATGAAATGGGCTTTAAGATGTAATCAGTCATTAGGTGATTATAAAAAACTTCCAGTATTAAAAATTCAAAGAATTGCTGCGGAGTTAGGATTGACAGACATAATGCAGCAAAACTTAAGAGAAAATATTGATAAATTCAATTTGAACTATCTCTATAGAATCAAAAATCTCGAATTGAGAAATGGTCTCAGAACTGCTCTCCATATCGCTGCATCTAAAGGATTCGCAAGTATAATTGCTTTACTGTTAGAGAAGACAGCTCGACATTCATCTCAAATGACTCGACCGATTACTGTAGAAGCGCTAAGAAATATCGAGCGAGGTAGTGTTTGCACAAAAATTACGCCATTACACTGCGCAGTTGAGGCAAATCATTTTGAGGCCGCCGTGCTCTTAGTTAGAGCAGGTGCCTCGCCCTTTGTACGGGATTCGTTTAATAATTCTCCTTTAGAATATGCGGTAGCAAATCATAATGAAATTATGTTTGAATTTTTTTTGGATGAATTAAATGAAGATAATTATGACCAAATGACTTTAGATCGAGCACTTTATCAAGCTGTGTGCAGAGGTTATCAAAATTTTATTCAGCCATTAATTAAGGCAGGTGCCATCGGTATCTCGAAAAATCCAGTAGAGAATGTTGTTGATTTAGATCAGCGAGAGTTAAGAGCTAAGCTGATAGAAGACCACCAGCATCGTCTCGTGCCAGATCCTATTTATTGGAATAAATGGCTTTTAACGATTGGTAGTGGTGTTCTTGGTGCTCTTCTGGGTCTGGCGATTCGGTTTGCCATTCTTTCTGAAAATGACAGCAGCCAAGATAAAAGTGTTCCTATTGGGATGGCAATTGGTTTTGTGCTGGGAGTCATTTTGGGATACCTTTTTACCTTATATCGCAATTCAATCAAACGCGATGTCTTTCTAGTACCAATCGTTGCAGATAATAGTGAAAAAAATTCAGAGCGAATACCTTTGCTAAATAAAAAAAAGCAATTAGAAGTTCCGGATATCGAACAAGGCAAAAGTTTCGAATTACCTGTGAAAATCACCAAGCAACATCCGCGCACCGAACTACTCAAACTCCTAGGATATTTTAA
>DJAM01000094.1:2759-4450 GCA_002429595.1 Coxiellaceae bacterium UBA6002 | reverse complement strand
ACAGATTGAAACATCTTTTCAAGCTACAAAGATTCCTGAGGTGACAGAAACCTCAACCCTTAGCCAATAAAGCCTTTTTAATTGCTACTTACCGACTTCTTGATTAGGATAGCGCCTATCACGGATTTGTCATTAGGGATATAAAATGAAAAAACTGGACTTTCTCATTTCTAGCATACTTTTTGGTTGCTACTCCGTTAACGCTCAGGCGTACCTTTCATTGCCGACACCAGGCTGCTTTTATTACGAAAAAAACAATGTGCCTCGGCTTTTAGTCACAGGATTTGCAGGTGCTTCACCCTTAGTTCGTGGCGATTTATTATTTCCTTTCAATTTTACCAATTACAGTCTCTTCTTTGGCGATATTCAAGGTGAATACGGCAAAGATAATACCTCGTATATTGGGGGTGGTCTTGCCTATCGAAGAATCATTAACCCTTGCAGTATAGTAGGCGCCTACGCATTCTTAGATAACAACACTTCAAGTCATCGACATGATTACCAAGTTTTTAGTCCTGGCGTCGAATATTTAGGGAGCTTGTGGGATGCAAGACTTAACGGCTATTTTCCGGTAAGTAAAAAAACCAAAGAAAGAGCACCTTTTATATTAGGTGGCTTAAATGGGTGCGGCATTAATGACGTTGATTGCGAGTTTAATATTTTCCGAGGACATCAACAATTTGCGCGTCAGTTTGCAGACCTAGAGCAAGTCGGTCCAGGTTTAGATGGTGAAGTCGGTATCATCGTGCCTCATACTCGTGGCCTTCGATTGCATGCGGGTGGTTACTACTTTCATTTAGAAGACTTTAAAGATGTAAAAGGCGTTGAAGGCAGAATTGAGTTTCCTTTAAATCGCCAAATAATGCTAACTGCTGAAAGTAGTTATGATAATCAGCAACGTGGACGGGTCGTTGCGGGTCTGCAATTTGCGATTGGCGGCGCTTATGCTGATTCACGCAGTATCTATGCTCGACTTGAAGATCCTATCATGCGCAACCTTGGCACAGTGGGTCGCGGCAATGGCATTCCAATTCTTTCTAGACGCCAAGAAAAAGAAAATATCTTAGTGCGAGATAATATCTTTTTCTTCAGTCCAACGGGTACAGCAACCTCTGGGTCTACTGCAGGTACGTTTGAAAATCCCTTTGCGCCAGATCAATTTAGTCAGGCGACAGTTGATAATGTTTTCTTAGCGACCGGCGACGGTAATTTTTATTTTGCTACCGGCACTTACACCATAGCGGGACCCGCTGCGCCAAACGAGGTAGTCACGTTACACGATCATCAAGGATTATTTGGTCGTAGCGCTGATTTCAAATGCACCGTTGTGGGCGCCGATCGTCCTACACTATTAGGAGGGTTAGTTTTTGAAGGGCATAACACTTTAGACTCAATTCAGTTAGTTAATTCTTTGACCCACACAGGTGATGGTCGAGTTGTAGCAATCGATATGATTGATGCTCCCGACAACATCATTTGTAACTCTTTAGTTGCGGCGACTGCTATCGTTGAAACAGATGCTACAGATATTTCAAACATTGCGATTGGTATTCACGCTAATGGCAGTTCTGCGATTATCGATAATAGCTCCATTCACGCTAATGCCATCATGCTTGGTTCGGGAACAGGTGTGATCAACGCCGCAGTGGCAATGGGCGCTATTGGTGGCAATGGTGGCGTTGGTGGTGCTG
>DJAM01000094.1:1474-2654 GCA_002429595.1 Coxiellaceae bacterium UBA6002 | reverse complement strand
ATGGTGGCGTTGGTGGTGCTGGCACTAGTACTCCCGACGGTATATTTTTTCTTGCTGGTGGTTCAGGTGCGGATGGTATAGGTGAGCAGGGTGAAGCTGGTAATTCGTTTAGCATAGATACAACTACGCTAGGTGGTATTGATGGTGCAGATAGTTCGGTGTTGGATACCTTTATCGGTAATACGTTTACGATAACCAACAGTGATATTTTTGGTGGCGCGACCGTAGCAGACAGTTTAGCTAACTCATTGAATGCCGCTATGGGAATAGGTGCTATAGCAGGGCTGGGCGGGATTGGTGGCAATGCAGGTGATGGTGGCTTACTTGTCGTAGGGGTCATCTCAGGTGCTGGCGGCGATGGGGTTCTAGATGGTGGTATCGGGGGAATCGGTGGTAATGCAAATGTAACTATCCTCGGCGGCAATGGCGGTAATGGTGGTTCTGCTTCAGCAACTGGTAGATTTGACAATAACAACTTTAGTATTTCGAAAAGCCAAATCCTTGGTGAAGCCCTTGTTCAAAATGATTTAGTTAATTTTTCGGCCAATATTGGCGTTGGAATTGGTGCAATTGGTGGTATCGGTGGCGTTGGCGGTCTTGGCGGCGATGGAGGTGATTTAGGTGATTCCGATATCCTTGTTTCTCCCGCTGGCTCAGGAATTGATGGCGGTACTGGAGCTCGTAGCGGTAACGCATCAGCTACAGTAACCATGGGCAATGGCGGGGTAGGTGGCCTTGCCTCAACATTAGGCACTTTTAACAATAACTTCCTAACAATCACGGGAGCAACGATAGACGCTATTGCCCATGTGGGTGATACCAACAACAGTTTCAATGCTGCGATGGGCTTGGGCGGCGTAGCAGGTCTTGGTGGCCAGGGTGCTCCAGGTGGTACCGGAGGAAGTGTCACTGTGACAGCCGTTTCTGGTCGTGGTGGTGATGGAATAGGTGAGGGTAGCGAAGGTGGTCGAGGTGGCGATGTTACTGGAAGTTTAGTAGGCGGAATTGGTGGCCAAGGAGGGTCGTCAGAAAGCGAAGCTAACTTTAATCTCAACAGGATTACTATAGATCGATGTTCTATTAGCGTAGATGCGAGAGTCATAACAGGTGATACTGATTTCTTCTCAATTAATTCAGCAATTGGTATTGGGTCGATCGGAGGCTTATCAGGAGTTGGTGG
>DJAM01000094.1:0-1353 GCA_002429595.1 Coxiellaceae bacterium UBA6002 | reverse complement strand
CCAGGCGGTTCATCGGGTGATTTAATAAATAATGGAACGGCAGGTGATGGCGGTAATGGATCAACTGGCGGTATTGGTGGGGATGGTGGTCTTCTAGATTACTCCGTTCGAGCTGGAGCAGGTGGCAACGGCGGTGTTGGATCTTTACAGACCAATTTTGCTAACAATACGTTAACAGTGAGCGCAACGCCAATTCTAGTGGTTGCCAATGTTAATACTCTGATAGATTCTTCTAATATTGCTATGGGCTTTGGCGTGTTTGGTGGCGCTGTTGGAGTAGGCGGCAATGGTGGTCCCGGTGCTAATTTCTTCTCATCAGTCGATGCAGGAAATGGTGGCGACGGAATTACAGGCATAGGTGGTCACGGCGGTGATGCTCTTGTCGTAGTATCGTTAGATCCAACAGGACAAGGCGGAGATGCTGCAGCATTAAGCATTCTTCGAGAAAATACGGTTAATTTTAACAATGTACAACTAACTGTTCGAGCCAATGCTGCGGGTGATACGTTTGGTAATCTTGGCTCTATGAACGCCGCTGTCGCGATCGGTGCTATAGGTGGACAAGGTGGATTTGGTGGCAATGGCGGGACAGCAGTCATATCAGTCAATACCTTTGGAGATGGTACTACAGGCGCAGGTCCCAACGGTGGTGCTGGCGGTATTGCCAATGTTGAGTTCCCGCAACCACTCATTGGCTCTGGCGGCGATGCTCGTAGTGAAGCTGATTTTATTGACAATAACCTGACAATCACTAACAGCGCCCTAACAGCTAGTGCAACGGGAATCAACAATCTTAATCAGAGCTTTAACAGCAGTGTCTTAATAGGCGGCTTTGCCGGATTCCCAGGTGTCACAGGCTTGAGTCCTGTCGATGGCGGAACAGGTGGTAGCGGTGAGGTAATTGCCGATATTAGTCGCAACACGATCAATATCACTTCGCTCACTGGTGATAGCCGAGCAACCGTAGCCAATACCATTGTTAATAGCGTCAACGAAGCGATTGGCTTTGGAACGGACACGCTCTTGGGTGTGAACAGTACTTTTGAAAATAATGTGATTAATGCAACAGGTGCAAATTTAAGTGTCTTTGCAACCGTAACAGGCACCAACGGTGTAACTGATACCAACAAGGCACTCGGTCTATTTGCTGGGAATGGCACCGTTATTAATTATTTCAATGGCAACCTAGCAGTGCTTGCTCAAGTGCTAGGCGTAAATTTAGGCACGAATATTACGCAGCCAACTGAAACTGCAGGGACTGGGGTAATCAATTTTTAATACTGTGTCATGCAGCTAAGGGCAGTCATCTTACGAAGAGCTGTTATCCTACTAAAGAGCTGTCATTCCCGCGAA
>DJAM01000175.1 GCA_002429595.1 Coxiellaceae bacterium UBA6002 | reverse complement strand
TGTGAATTTAGAGAATCCATCTCAGGTGCGGCTGGAAGGATGGGTTCCCGCCTGCGCGGGAATGACAAGACTAGCGCGGGAATGACAGTAAAGACGCGGGAATGACAAATAGTCAGAACCACAATTTTTTTCTATTACAGAGTTATCTAAATTAAGGTAGTACGATCTTAATCTTAATTTAATAAAGATAAGGTATTCTTATCTCTTTCTCATACTGTTTCGAGACCAAGCGTTTGAATAAAAAAGATGAACTACAGCAAAAATTCTCTAGATTGAAAGACTTGATAAAAGTTCGGCAAGCATTTGAAGCTAAGAACGATTTTCCGCCATACTCAACTTATAAAACAACACTCGATTATAAAGATGTTCATGGCAAAAGTCTTTTGTACTATGCAATTGCATTAGGCGATGAAGAGGAGGTTATCTCTTTAGTTGCCCAAAAAGTACAATTTTCAACTGCATTAATAGATGCATTAAAACTTGGGAAACTGAGTATTGCCAAATGGCTATACTCAAAAAAACTCGGCGCAAATACTCTGGCTTTATGCGATGTGACTGATTTTGAGTGTCGAATTTGGTTTGTCAACGTCATCAAGAGCGAGATTGCGACTGAAATAGCATACCTTGAGAATCGTGACACTTCATTAAGAAGACCAACATATCAAACATTTGAACTCACTCAATCTTGGGATGAGGCTAAAAAAATTGATCTTCAACATAGATTAGCAGAAATTGGAGATGTCCAATTACTGCAGCAATTCCAAAAAACAAAGCCTAACAATCTCAACAAGGTTAGTTATATTACAATGCTGCCCCATGCGGCCAGCAATAATCATGTAGCAATGATGACGACCTTAGTTGCCCTTGGTGCGAACATTAATCCTGAAAGACGATTTGAAAATTCGGCATTGATTCGAGCGATTGCAACTAACAGTAATGATGCCCTTGATTATCTACTAAGTAATGAAGCTGAAATCAATTATCAAGGCGAAGATAAATTTACTCCATTAATATGGGCAGTCGTCAAAGGAAATGAATTACTAGTCGCTCGTTTACTGCAGAAGGGCGCAGACGTTGCTTTAAACGATACTAATGGACGCAACGTTTTTCACTATGCCACAAGAGATGGAAATCTACCCATACTGAAGTTGTTATTAAAACATTCAAATGCGCACAAGGTCTGTAATGAACAAGATATATTCGGGTTGATGCCAAAAGACTATGCCGCCCAACTAAACAAAAGTGAAGTCCTAAGGCTGTTAGGTCATGAAGTTGACGAGGCTATTGTTAGACCCAGATCACGTGTGATAACCAATCAATCACGGGCAATGGCTAAAATGATTTATTACTTAAGAAGCCAATATCGTGATCTTAAGTACTTTAGTTTGGATGGTAATTGTAATGGTTTCTACTTTCTTGAGGCGATGTATGCTGATGAAGAACGTTTAGATTATTATGAAGACACACTGGATCTTTTAGCTGGATGGGATGGTGAAGAGCAAAGCTTATTAGCTCCATTTCCGGATGATCTTCCGCAGAGAAAATGGTATCGCAATCTATTGGAATTATTCGAACAATGGACTAACGATGTTATTTGGTTTCAACATTCTAATTTAGAGAGCCTTTATCGCGGCGGCAGCAGTCGCCCAGACCAAAATCATCGCTCTTTCCAGTCTCAAGTGGCTGGCGTTAGGCATAAACCAGTTTTAATTTCACATACAGGTAGCAATGAATCCAACTTGGAAAAATTGGAAGAACTACTCAGTCTGTTTAGTCAGCGCATGGTAGCAGGAACACGTCTAGAGATTTCAGGAGGTGAGCATGCAGCTGGAGCAGCAATAGATAGTAATCGAAAATTCACCTATTCTGATCCTAATTTTACACGTAGACCCCGGAAATTTACTCATGGAACCGAATTGTCGCAGGTGGTTGTTGACACCAAAATAATCGCACTTAAAAAACTGTATTATGGTTCGAGCTTTGAGTGTCGAGCACGCTTTTTTTATTTTGAAAGAGCAACTGTCACACAGCGTCTAAGTGAGCACAAAGCTTTTCTTAATCATGAACTGCCGAAGTCTATGCAGGAAGCACAAGATTACCAAGCCAACTCAGCCAATGGCTATTCGCATCTGCAAGTAGCAATTTTAACAAGTTCTGTTGTATCTATAAGGCAAATATTAGCACTTGGGTTTTATGATCTTAAGGCAGAGAATAAAAATCACCAAACTGCTCTTGATATGGCTTTGAACACTCATAATGTAGACATAGTTGATCTGATCATGTCTCTTTACACCCCAGAAAATCCTGCACCCTATACTGCATTCCAAGATTTTTTTGAATCTAACACGCAATTCAAAGTGAGAATGATTTATCGTCATGCGACAAAGATTGATAATATATTGCCAATAGTAAACTCGAGAATTGCAGCAAAAGATGAATTTTCTCGCGAGCTCTTGAAATTAAAAGAGCTCAATATTAATGGATTTTTCGAGAGCAGATCTCCGATAACTGCTGCACTACAATCACAAGATATCACTATGATAAATTTAGTGTTAGAAGCAGGAGGCTCACTCTTTTGCGCTGATCCTGGCGAGTGGTCCGATTTCAATACCGCTCTCCATGAACTAGTTATTTGCGACATACGTATTATAAAAATATTGTTGGCAACAAGACTTCCGGATATCGATAAAGAAGACGACAAGGGCAACAGCCTCATTCATTACTTAATAAGAGCAACCACTGAAACTGCTTGTTATTTGCTTGATGAAATCATCAATCGAAAAGGTAATATTAGAAAAGTTTCTAGAGCAGGAAAGACTATATTTGATGAGCTCGAGAATGCACTCGATGAAGAAAAAAGAGATCAGCTTTATGCTAAGTTGAAGCCGCTGCTTGATTCTAGTAATGAAAATGATGCGAATATTTTGAATAGAATTAATAATCAAATCACACTCAGAAATAATTAATTGATGTTATCAATTCCGAAAAATTAAAAATTCATCGCCTGCATTATTAGCAAAAGAAGATAAATGGTACTTTTAGGAATTCGATGAGAAGCTTTTAGGAGAATAGAAAAATCTTTAAAAGTTTCATAATAGAGAAGAGCAAAAGGAGGCATGTGTGCATTCGCCTCCTTGATTTGGGGTCAAGTACACACCATATCATTACCCACAACTTACTGAAATCCCAATAAAAAGTGCCA
>DJAM01000128.1 GCA_002429595.1 Coxiellaceae bacterium UBA6002 | reverse complement strand
CAAGCGGGAGAGGGAACAAAACTAACAAGCGAGAGAATTAATTACTTTCCGCTATGCGTAGCAAAGCACCAAGAATGCCCAAAAGGATCAAGTAGCGAGCACATTCTGTCTCCCCAATGAGTTTCCTGCGGTTCCATTTGAGATTCTGCACCTGCTGCAATGGCTTGCTTGTAGGTAGCATCCACGTCATCGCAGTAGACATATAGCATAACAGGAGAAGGGCTTCCCATTGTTTTAGGACTCTTTGCGCAAGTCACATCTTCGCCATGAGCCCCTTCTCGACCGCACATAATCACCTGATCTTTATAACGGATTTCGCCATGGTTAGATATGTTATCCTCACCGGCAACGGCGCTTCCTTTTTCAAAATTAAATGCTTTTTCATAGAAAGCTAGGGCTTGGTCAACATCTTTGACCATTAAATAAGGAATGAGCCACGGCATATCTGAAGGGCGTGCAGATTTAGACATAAATTACCTCGAAGTGACTGATTAAGAATGTTTCTATAGAAATACCAAAGTCTGCGAGTATAATATCCATTTTTCGAATTTACTCCACTTCTTATAGTGTAAGTTCGCTCATCAAATTCCAAATTAATCTAATTTTCGCGAGATAGGTATGCTAAAAACAACTCCTTTAATTCATCAACACCAACTCGCTGGCGCTAAGTTAGTCGACTTTTCAGGATGGCAAATGCCTTTGCATTACGGTTCACAAATTCAAGAGCATCATTTGGTGCGCCAGGATGCGGGCATGTTCGATGTTTCCCATATGGCAATTGTAGATGTGACAGGCAAAGAGGCTTTGCTATATTTGCAATACTTATTAGCAAATGATGCCGGGAAATTAGATCAAGTTGGCAAAGCGCTTTATACCTGCATGTTAAATTCAACAGGTGGCATTGTGGATGATTTAATTGTCTACAGAATGTCAGAAAGTGATTACCGCTTAGTGTTGAACGCGGGAACACGAGAAAAAGATTGGCAATGGCTAGTTAACCAAAAGAAAAAGTTCCAAGTCGAGTTAACTCAAAGAGATGATTTAGCAATGGTTGCTATACAAGGACCCAATGCGATTTCAAGAATTATGCCTCTCTTTGAAGATAGCGAACAAAATGCTCTAAAAGCACTTAAGCCATTTCAAGGCACGACTATTAACGGTATTTTTTATAGCCGCACGGGGTATACCGGCGAAGATGGCTTTGAAATTCAAGTACCTGCCAATCATGTCAATGAGCTGTGGCAAAATTTACTCTCAGTGGGTGTTAAACCTTGTGGGCTTGGTGCTCGAGACACTTTACGATTGGAAGCAGGCTTGAATCTTTATGGGGTAGATATGGATGAAACAACGACTCCCCTAGAATCTAATCTTGCTTGGACTGTTGCATTTGAACCCAGCCATCGTAATTTTATCGGTCGTAAAATTTTGGAAGCTCAACAAAAAGCAAGCCATAAAAAAATGGTTGGTCTGGTACTGGAATCCTCAGGTGTCCTTCGAAACCATCAAAAAGTATTGATTCCAAACAATGGTACCGGAGAAATCACCAGCGGCAGTTTTTCGCCCACCTTAGGGCATGCAATTGCTTTGGCAAGATTACCTTCCGATCTGAATATTGAAGAATGTGAAGTCGAAATAAGAAACAAAAAAGTTCCTGTTAAAATTGTACAGCCACCTTTTGTACGCAAAGGTAAAAAGGTTTATAAGGAAGGTAAAGCAGTTCCTGCTGATGTTTCATAATCTCATTAAATTGAATTTTAAAAGGAAGAAATGATGAAAAAAGTTCCCGGAGAATTAAAATACGTCGCTACTCACGAGTGGGCAAAAAAAGATGATGAAATTGCCACTATTGGTATTACCGATCACGCTCAGGATTTGCTAGGCGATATCGTATTTATCGAATTGCCTACGATTGGACAGCATGTTCAAAGTGGTGATGAATGCGGTGTGGTTGAGTCAGTCAAAGCAGCATCTGATATTTATAGTCCTCTTTCTGGCGAGGTGATCGAAATCAATTCTGATTTAGAACAAACACCTGGCTTGGTAAATAAGGATCCTTATGGAGAAGGCTGGATTTTCAAGATTAGATTAAAACAACCAGACGAATATGAAAAACTACTTTCGCCTGAACACTATGAAAAACAAATTAGCGAAGAGGTTCATTAATCTTTGCGCCAGGACTTCTTTTTTGAGGTCATAAAAAAACAGTGAGAACACTATGCCATTTATCCCACATACCGATGCTGAAACTGCGCAGATGCTACAAGAAATTGGCGTCAACAGTATCGAAGATTTATACGATGAAATTCCTGCATCCTTGCGTATTAAACAATTACAAAACATTCCCGCAGGGTTAGGCGAATTTGAAGTCAAGCGCTTAATCGCGTCAAAATTAAAACAAGATAAACTTGGAATGTGCTTTATCGGTGCTGGTGCTTATGAACATCATATTCCCGCTGCAGTTTCAGCAATATTAAGTCGCGGTGAATATTTAACGGCGTACACACCTTATCAGGCTGAAGCAAGCCAAGGCAATTTACAGCTGATCTATGAGTTCCAAACGATGATTGCGAATCTAATGGGATTGGAAGCTGCGAATGCGTCTGTCTACGATGGGGCTTGTGCTTTAGCTGAAGCAATTCTCATGGCGATTCGTGTGAATAAAAATAAAGATAAGCTGGTCTTAATACCTAAGACTGTTCATCCCGCTTATCGTAAAGTCGTGATCAGTATTGTGAAGCAGCAAGACATAAAAGTTATCGAAGTTGATTATGATAAAAAAACTGGTCGAACCCTAAAAGCTGATCTAACACCTTTTGAGAAGCAAAACATTGCTGCTGTTGTCATTCCTCAAACCAATTTCTTTGGTGTATTGGAAGAAGTAGATCAATTAACCGATTGGGCGCATTTTGAAGGTGCTTTAGCGATTGCATTAGTCAATCCTATTACGGTGAGTGTTTTAAAAGAACCAGGAAAATGGGGTAAAGAAGGAGCTGATATTGCCTGCGGTGAAGGTCAACCTTTGGGTATCCCTTTAGCATCTGGAGGACCTTATTTTGGCTTCATGGCTTGTAAAATGAAGTACGTTCGGCAAATGCCGGGCCGGATAGTTGGTCAAACCGTCGACTTAGATGGTAAAAGAGGCTTTACACTGACCTTACAAGCGCGAGAACAACATATTAGAAGGGCTAAGGCCACTTCAAATATTTGTACTAACCAAGGTTTAATGGTCACTGCTGCCACTATCTATATGAGCCTCTTAGGAGCGAAAGGAATTGCGCAGGTTGCGGGTGCAAGTTATACCGGGGCACATGCTTTGCAAAAAATGTTAGCGCAAACCGATGGCATACAAAACGTCTTCCAAGCGCCATTTTTTGATGAATTTGTACTGCGACTTGATCGACCCGTTCATTCAATTCTCGAGTCATTAGAAGCCGCCGGCATCCAAGGTGGTTATGACTTATCAAAAGAATATCCAGAGTTGGGCAATGCATTATTAGTGTGTGTCACCGAAACAAAAACTGAAGAAGATCTTTTCATTTACGCCCAGCAAATGCAAAAGGCGCTAATGGAAACTAGCTCATTAGAGCCATGTGTAACTAACATCTAAAAGGTACAGCATGTTAATTTTTGAACAATCTACTGAAAATAGAAGAGCATCTTTACAAGCACCTAAAGGTGACTTCGATTTAAGTGCTCTGCCCGCAAATTTACTGCGTCGTGATGCCCCAGAATTAGCGGAAGTCTCTGAATTACAAGCGGTGCGACATTTCACGCGGTTGTCACGAAAAAATTTCGCCATTGATACTCACTTCTATCCATTGGGTAGCTGTACGATGAAATACAATCCGCGCATAGCTCATGAATTAGCTGGCAGTCCAGCTGTGAGTGGCCGACATCCTTACACGGCAACTGTGCAGAGCCAAGGGTTTTTAGAATGTCTTTATGAACTTCAAGAATATTTAAAATCCATCACAGGAATGACAGGTGTTTCGTTGACTCCAATGGCAGGTGCGCAAGGTGAATTTGCGGGCGTGGCAATGATCAAGGCCTACCATGAGCAACGCCAAGATTTTGAACGCTGTGAAATTTTAGTGCCAGATGCAGCACATGGCACTAATCCTGCATCGGCCGTGATGTGTGGCTATAAAGTCAAAGAAATCCCAACTCTTTCTAATGGCGATGTTGATATTGCAGCATTGCAAAATGAACTTGGTCCTAAAACAGCAGGTGTGATGTTGACCAATCCTTCAACACTAGGTGTTTTTGAACGCAAGATTGTTGAAATAGCGAAGATGGTTCATGAAGTGGGCGGATTGCTATATTACGATGGCGCTAACTTAAATGCGATCCTAGGTAAAGTTAGACCAGGAGATATGGGCTTTGATGTTGTGCATTTAAACTTACACAAAACGTTTGCAACACCACATGGTGGTGGCGGCCCTGGTTCAGGACCTGTCGCGGCAAATGAGCGATTAGCACCTTTTCTCCCCGTTCCAATGGTTGGTAAGAAGAATAATTTTTATTCATGGTTAACTGCGGAAGATTGTCCATTAACAATTGGCCAATTATCGACCTTCATGGGTAATGCCGGCATCTTATTTCGAGCTTACGTTTATATTCGATTATTGGGTTGTGAAGGCCTAGTGCGGGTCTCTGAATATTCCACATTGAATGCCAATTATCTGCTTGCCAAATTACGCCAAGCAAGTTTCGATCCTGCGTTCCCCAAACGTCGTGCTACTCACGAATTTATTTTAACGTTGAGTCGACAAGTCAAGGAGTTAGGCATCACCGCACTCGACCTTGCTAAGCGATTATTGGATTATGGAATTCATGCTCCGACTATTTATTTTCCATTGATGATACCTGAATGTCTTTTAATCGAACCGACTGAAACAGAAGCCAAACAAGATTTAGATGCTTTTGTTAATGCGATGGTGGCTATTCTTGAAGAAGCCAAATCTAATCCAGAATATGTCAAATCTGCGCCACATACGATGCCAGTGAAGAGATTGGATGAGGTGAAAGCGGCGCGGGAGTTGAATATCATCTGGAAGAAAGAGGACTCTTAATTGTCATTCCCGCGAAGGCGGGAACCCATTCTCGGCGTGGCTACTAGCATGGATTCCCGCCTTCGCGGGAATGACAGGAATTAAAGTATGTTTTCCAGACCATAAACTAATTCTTTAAGCTCTGGCACCTTACGACACGCCAAAATAACGCCAGGCATAAAAGCTTCACGATGATAGGTATCATGTCGCAACGTTAATGTTTGACCCGCATCGCCAAAGATAACCTCCTCATGAGCAACCAGTCCAGGCAAGCGTACCGAATGAATGGCAATATTATCTTTCTTGCCGCCACGCACACCCGGAATCATTTCGTGTTCCTCTACCTTGCTGCTGGGAATTTCTCTGACGCTTGAAATTGCTTCGGCAGTTTTAATAGCAGTGCCAGAGGGGGCATCTACCTTACCATCATGATGTAATTCAATAATTTCAACATGAGGGAAATACCTCACAATCTCTTTAGCGCATTGTATTAAGAGGATTGCGCCCATCGCAAAATTTGGAGCGATGATGCCACCTAATTGTTTATTGCGACATCGTTCTTGCAACGTTTTAATTTGTTCCGGTTTCAGCCCGGTCGTGCCAATAACTGGATGTGCCCCTTTTTCGATAATAGTTTCACAGTTTTCAAAGGCGACTTTTGCTGAAGTAAAGTCGACTACAATGTCTGCACTTGTCTGCTCAATGGTTTGACCAAGGTTATCATGATGGTCAAGCTTCCCGACAAGCTCGAAATCGGATTCTTTTTCCAATGCCTTTAAAACTTCGGTACCCATTTTACCGGAAGCCCCATTAACGATGACTCGTAGACTCATGGTGTTCTCCAAGAATAAAGTATTACTAAAACTATCCCAACGGGAGCTATGTAGCGCACTAGAAATAACCAAGTTTTGAATAAAAATGACTTTGCTTGTAATTCTTCAGCACTTACCTTGGGTGAAATGACCCATCCTGCAAAAAGTGCAAACCCAAGCCCACCTAATGGTAAAAGAAGATTGGTAGCAAGATCTGTAATTGCATCGAAAACTGTCCATTGATGAAAGAATTTAAAATTTTGCCAAATATTAAAAGAGAGTAGTGAAGCTAAGCCTAGAAGCCACGCAATTAATCCAATAATAATGGATGCGGTCAAACGCTTAAATCCATGGCGTTCCGTTAACAAAATGACTAGTGGTTCGGCAATTGAGATAGATGAAGTCCAGGCCGCGAATAACAATAGGACAAAGAACATCCCGCCGAAAAGTGGTCCTGCAACCATTTTTGAAAACGCAATTGGTAGAACTTGGAACATTAAACCTGGTCCACCTTCAGGTATTAAGTGATGTTTGAAAACTAGGGGAAATATAGCTAGGCCTGCCAGTATTGCCACCATCACATCTAAAATGACGATTGTTAGTACTGCACTTCCTAGTTTGGTACTGCGTGTTAAGTAGGAGCCATAAACCAACATACAACCAGCACCAATTGCTAACGTAAAAAAAGCATGCCCCATAGCAGAAATGATGATTTCAGGAGAAATTTTTTGCAATTTGAATGAAAATAAAAAGTGATACCCAGCTTCAAAGTCACCATTATAAAACGCGTAAACATCCAGAATTAATAGGATTAAAAATAAAGCTGGCATCATTATTTTCGATGCTTTTTCAAGACCCGATTGTACACCACGTTCGACTACCGACATGGTCATAATCATAAATAGCGCATGCCAAAACATGAGCTGCCAAGGGCTTTGTAGAAAATTTTGCCAAAGTAAATTAATTCCGGGAGCATTTAAGTTTGTAAATGCACCATTGAAAGCGCGAAACATATACGCTAATGACCAACCCGCCACCACACTATAAAAGGAAAGTACTAATAATAACGTTAGGGCTCCTAACCATCCTACAACTTGCCAGCGGGTGCTTTTATGAGCTTCTAGGGCGAGCTTTTTTAAGGAATTGACTGGATTTTCTTGACCTCTGCGACCAATGATCATTTCCGCTAACATCAGCGGAATACCTATTAGTGCGACACAAATTAGATAAATTAGGACAAATGCGCTGCCACCATTGGCTCCAGCCATGTAAGGAAATTTCCAGATATTTCCTAATCCAACAGCCGCGCCTGTCGCTGCCAAAACGAATCCAAGGCGTGAAGACCAATGCTCTCTCTTAGTTAGGGTAGCAACACTAGAAGTACCATTCATTATTTTGCCTGGATTGAAATTGAAAAGCCCCGTGAGGGGCTTTTATACGCGTCGATAGAGCTTATTTTGAATATTCTTGTTCTACAAAATCCCAGTTAACGAGATTCCAAAAATTTTCGACATATTTAGCACGATCGTTTCTTGTATCGAGATAATAAGCATGTTCCCAAACGTCGCAAGTTAAGATGGCCTTCTTTCCTTCAGCAAGAGGATCGTGGGCATTTGATGTGCTGTACACTTCTAAATCACCATTGGGTGACTTCACAAGCCATGCCCAGCCTGAACCAAATTGACCGGTAGCTGCTTGGTTAAATTTTGTTTTGAACTCTTCGAAAGAGCCGAAAGATTTTTTAATTGCTTCAGCAACTTTACCCTTAGGTTCGCCGCCGCCATGTGGCTTCATGCAATGCCAGTAAAAAGTATGATTCCAAACCTGGGCTGCATTGTTAAAAATAGGTCCATTTTGAGTCGCTTTGATGACTTCTTCTAAACTCATTTTTCCATAATCATTATCTTTGGTGAGTTCGTTCAGTTTGTTTACATACGCACGATGGTGTTTGCCATAGTGATATTCGAGTGTTTCTTTCGAAATGTAGGGTTCCAAAGCATCCATTTCATAAGGTAGAGGAGGTAATTCAAATGTCATAGTTTTTTCCTTTAGATGTAAGATTGTAAATAGTTTTCTAATCCCACTGTTTCAATCACGTTCAATTGAGTTTCAAGCCAATCGATATGTTCTTCCTCGCTTTCAAGGATATCTTTAAGCAAATCTCGGGAGACGTAATCTTTAATTTCTTCGCAATATTTGATGGCGTCGGTGAGATCTTCACGAGCTTTATATTCTAGCTTCAAGTCACATTCGATGCATTCTTTAGGATGTTCACCAATCAATAACTTTCCAAGATCTTGCAGATTAGGTAAACCTTCCAAAAATAAAATTCTGTTGATCAGTTTGTCTGCATGCTTCATTTCATCTATTGACTCATCATATTCCTTGGCGCCAATTTTGTTGAAGCCCCAATTGTTATACATACGGGCGTGCAAAAAATATTGATTAATGGCAATGAGTTCGTTACCGAGGATACGATTGAGGTGATAGATCACCTTAGGATCACCCTTCATGACATTCCTTGATTATTCGATAAGGTAAGGAGTGTAGGTTCTACAGAAAAAAACGTCAAGCGAAGGGGCTAGAGGAAAACAATCTCCCTATCCCCCCACGAAGTGGGGGATAGGGTTGGGGTGAGCCCTCTCCCGCAAGCGGGAGAGGGAACTAAAAACTAAAGCTCTTCAGCATTTTGCGCTAAATAATTGGCAATACCTTCAGGTGAAGCTTTAATTGCGGCTTTACCTTTATTCCAATTTGCAGGACAAACTTCGCCATGCTCTTCATGGAATTGTAATGCTTCGATTAAACGGATGATTTCACCCATATTACGACCAAGAGGTAAATCATTGACTATCTGAGCACGTACGACATTTTGCCGATCAATGATGAAAGCGCCACGTAATGCAACACCAGCTTCTGGATGTTCAACACCGTATTCTTGGCAGACAGTGTGGTTAATATCAGCAACCATGGTGTATCTAACTTTACCAATTCCGCCCTTGTCGACCGGGGTGTTACGCCAAGCGTTGTGGGTAAATTGAGAATCAATTGAAACCGCAATTACTTCAACGCCGTGTTGTTGGAATTCTTCGATACGATTATCGAGAGCGATTAGCTCTGATGGGCACACGAAAGTGAAATCTAAAGGATAAAAGAAAATTAAGCCGTATTTTCCATCAATGGCATCATATAAACGATAGTTATTAACAATTTCACCATTGCCAAGGACGGCAGGAACACAAAAATCGGGAGCTTTTCTTCCCACTAAAACGGTACTCATTACGTATCTCCTAATTAGGTAGTTTTTCGAGAACGTTGTTAGTGTTCTATATCCACTAACAGAAGTCAATTGAGTGGAAATGATAGATAAACCCAAACGTTATTGACAATCATTCTCATTTAGGAGAACATTATGTCATAGTTTTAGATGGGAATAAATAGATGTATGTATGTATTTGTCGCGGAATAACTGACAGCCAAGTCGCTAATGCTGTTTGCCAAGGCGCGAAATGCGTTAAAGATGTCAACAAGCAAATTGGCATCCCTGTCCAATGTGGTAAATGCTGCTGCTACATGAAAGAGGTTGTCGCAGACTTAGTTTCTAAACAAGAATCTATCGTTACTAACTAACCTCTAAATTAACAGTCGAACTTTTCTCAGTGTCATTTAGATAATTCTGTTGTTGACAGAAAGTCTCTCTAATAAATGGCAGAGTAATAATGGCGATTATCACACCGAGTGGTAACAGTATCAGGCCTTTATGAAAGCTGCTCACCGAATACTCTCTGACGCCATTACTCATTGTCCCATGCCAAGTTAGATCGAGAATCAAGCCGACTAAAGGTTGTAATATGGCACCTGTTAGCATGTTAAACGTGTTCATAAAACCGATGGAGGTGGCATTGAGACGGTGTGGATTAATTTCTCTAATAATCGAAAAAGACGGCAGGAAGCCACTTGAGAAAAACCCAAAAGCAAACAATAACGTGCCCAGTAAAAATAAAGGTAAGTTCGGTACGAATAAAATAATCGAAAGAGTGATTAAGACCCCATAACTACCTAGCACCATTGAAGGTTTACGCTTCTTAATGCGATCGGAGATCATTCCAAATAGAGGTGAACCAACCACCCAACCGATAAATAGCATTGAGACCAGTGTCGCCGCCACATGTCGATCAAGCCGATAGAATGCCATTAGATAAGGAACACCCCAAAGCCCACCAAAAGTAGTCGTTGGCGCAAACATAAATGCACCGTAAGTTGCGACGATCAAATTTTGTTTATTACTGACGATCTGCTTCAAACCAGAAAATAACTTGACCTTTTTCCCTTTGGATTCTGGTTGGTGGTATAACTTGTTGTCTCTGACAAAAGTCCAGATAGTAATCGAAAGCACAATGCCGACGATGCCAAAAATCAGCAAAGTTTCACGCCAGCCAAAATGAGCCACCATAAATGAAACAGGCGCTTGGCCGCCGATAGCGCCGAGCATCCCCATGGTGACCATGACTCCGGTTAAAGTTGCGAAATACCGCAATGGTAACCAGGTAGCACAAAGATGCATACAACCCACCGCCGCAAACGCAGATCCTAAGCCGATCAGTAATCGTCCAATTGCTGCAACCGTGAGGATATGAGCAGAACTAAATAAAAGTGCACCTAAACCACAAATGAGCGTTGCGCTCGTCAATAAACGACGTGGTCCCAGCTTATCAAGCAGAATGCCAACTGGAATTTGCACAGATGAGTATGAATAAAAATAAACGGCAGCTAATAGACCAAGTTGCACAGCATTTGCTGAAAAGGCTTTCATCAAATCTGGAACCATAACGCTTGGAGAAACTTGCAATAGCGTTTCATAACAATAAAAAATGGCGCCAAGTGCCCACATTACCCACGGCATAAAAGGTCTTACGGTTTGATCCTGACCGTGACGTTGACTCATAAGTTCTCCTTGGCTGCTCTATGTAAAAGGGGATTTATGATACGAGAGAAAGCTGGTGATTGCCAGAGATGTCACCGCGTACTGTCATTCTCATAT
>DJAM01000076.1 GCA_002429595.1 Coxiellaceae bacterium UBA6002 | reverse complement strand
TTTTTTTCGTACACGTTCCCGTTCCCGTTCACGTTCACGAATAATATAGACAATACAGCAACTTAACGGCTCAGAACGCACAAAATCCTGTATTGCAACTCATCTCAAAATAGCCAAAACTATAACCATAATGAAACTAGATCACGAAAAACTAGATGTTTACAAAGTATCAATAAATTTTGTAATTACATCACACAATATTACGAAAGCTTTCCCAAGAGGTTACTGTCATATTACCGATCAACTTCAACGCGCAGCAACATCCATCCCTCTTAACATTGCGGAGGCTACAGGAGAATTTAGCCCAAAAGAAAAAGCCCGCTTCTACAGAATAGCATTACGCTCAGCAACAGAATCTGCTTCTCTGTTAGACATTTGTTTGCACTTGGAAATAATTGAACAGGAATTGTTCTGGTCAGCAAGAAAATTACTAGTAAGAATCATTTCAATGCTGACTAAAATGATCAAAGCAATGCAAGGAAAAACAATGAGTTAAAAATCTTAAAACTCCTACCTTCCAAGCCTCTGACAAATCACCCCCATCAACTCCCCCGCCAACCTCAACTTCGGCATCAAATCAAAATCAACACGCCCATCAGCAGTAATCACGCAAACCCGATTAAAGTCACTATTAAACCCAGAATCCGCAGCACTAATATCATTAGCAACCACCATATCCAAATTTTTCTGCAGCAGCTTAGCCTTAGCATTCTCAACAAGGTTTTCAGACTCCGCAGCAAAACCCACCAGGAAAGGTTTGTCCGGTCGACTACCTATTTCCTGAATAATATCTATATTCTTTTCAAGTTTGATCTCTGGCACCAAACCCTTTTTAATCTTCTGAGGCGCTATTTCTTTACTACGAAAGTCTGCAACTGCCGCGCAACCGATAAAAACCTCACAATTGGATAAATGGTCGCAAACAGCCTGATACATTTCATCAGCAGATTCGACCAATATAGTCGCAACACCAACGGGCGCTGATAACTGAGTAGGGCCTGACACTAATACCACTTCAGCACCAAGGTTTTTAGCGGCTTGCGCAAGCGCATAGCCCATTTTGCCAGAACTGAAATTGCTGATATATCTGACCGGATCTAAACGCTCCCGAGTAGGTCCAGCTGTAATGACTATTTTCTTACCCTGGAACAACTTGGGCGCGAAATAGCTGTTAATCTCTTCGAGAATCTGGCTGGGCTCAATCATTCTTCCGGGACCTTCATCACCACAAGCCTGCGACCCTTCATCAGGTCCCCAAAACAAAACTCCACGTTCCTTCAATTCCCCAACATTCTGTTGCGTAGCAATATGGCGCCACATTTGCTGATTCATGGCAGGTACTATTGCTGTCGGAGCGGCACTAGCAAGATACAGTGTGCTTAATAGATCATCTGCTATCCCGGCATTTAACTTGGCGATGACATTGGCAGTTGCTGGCACAATCACAATTAAATCAGCCCACTTCGCTAAAGTAATATGGGACATGCTTGCTTCAGTGGTTGGATCCAGTAACTGGCTATGGACCGGGGAGCCGCATACGGCTTGCAAGGTCAACTCTGTGATGAACTGCTTGGCGTCTTGGGTCATGACCACCTTCACATTTGCCCCTTCCGCTTTGAGCAGTCGGACTAGTTCTGGAGTTTTATAGGCAGCAATGCTTCCGGTGACACCAATTACAATATTTTTTTTATCAAAATTCATGCATTACTCTCATGCTACAAGTGATTGATTCCAGATTTAAATTTAGATCATAAAAGCCTAACTGACTATATTTACATATTACAAAAGCTAAAACACTTGATTTCTTGCGAATAAAATATTTCGGGTTGTAAGTCGTTTGTCTGCGATGGCATGCCCAACGGCTCCTCCAGAGTCGCCTGCGCCCGATTAAATTTAAGAACCTCTGGGTTGCAGACCTACCTCATACTATTTACATAATATCCATTCTGCGGGATTATATCCGCTTGCGTCAGAGCCAGGTATTTTGTTTCTTTTAAATCAAAAAAACTTTATATTCACTTCGTTGTAACAAGAGTGGCTAGGAGAATTAAATGCGTCGCTTAAATCTCACTGATCTACAAAACAAAAAATATAATGAGCAACGAATCAGTGTCTTAACTCTGTATGATGCGAGTTTCGCGCACCTAGCAAGCACAGCGGGTGTTGATATTGTCTTCATTGGCGATTCCCTTGGCATGGTGCTACAAGGGCAAGCGAATACACTGAAAGTGTCTGTAGACGAGATTGCTTACCATACTATGGCGGTTGCTTCGGGCAACGTTCATTCAGTGGTCATGGCGGATTTACCTTTTAACTCTTATATCACGCCTGAGATTGCTGCTGAGAATGCCGGCATCCTGGTTAAGGCTGGTGCCGAAATCATCAAAATCGAAGGCGGAATTTGGCTAGCTGACACTATTCGTTTTCTAACAGACCGCGGCATACCCACTTGCGCGCATATAGGATTAACTCCTCAATTTATCCACGTCTTAGGCGGTTTTAAAGTTCAAGGACGATCGCAGGAACAAGCGCAAGAATTGCTTAGCACCGCATTGGCATTAGAGCAAGCTGGCGCTAAGCTGCTAGTTTTAGAGTGCGTCCCTTATTTATTGGCAAAAAGCATTACCGAGGCAGTTAGCATTCCGGTCATCGGAATTGGCGCAGGTCCTCACTGTGATGGTCAAGTACTGGTCATTTATGATGTGCTGGGTATTACGCCAGGCAAACCCAAAAAGTTTGTAAAGAACTTCTTAGAAAAGAATCCCCACGGTATCGAGGGAGCCATTAAAAATTACGTTCGCGAAGTGCAAGAGGGGCTCTTCCCAACGCTTGAAAACAGTTTTGAATAAAGCAGAGGTTCTATGATCATTGCTGATAGCATCGCTCGTTTAAATTCATCTTTAACTAGCCTTAATACTGGCAAGAGAGTATTGATACCAACGATGGGTAATCTGCATGAGGGACATCTGTCATTAGTGCGACAAGCAAAAACTTATTCCTCACAAATCATCGTTAGCATTTTTGTAAATCCTCTTCAGTTTGGACCATCAGAAGATTTCAATACTTATCCTCGCACCCTGGAGAGAGATTTAACTTTACTGAAAGAGCTCGATGTATCCTTAGTATTCGCACCACCCATTTCAGAAATCTATCCAGATCTTAGCGATCAATGCCAAGTACAAGCACCAAAGATCGCTACCGATTTATGTGGTATTTATCGACCTATTTTTTTTCATGGTGTGGTGACTGTCGTGGCAAAATTATTTAATCTCATTCAACCTGATATCGCGATCTTTGGCGAAAAAGATTTCCAACAATTACATATCATTAAAAAAATGGTTACAGACCTTTGCTTTCCAATTGAGATTGTCAATGGTCCGACCGTTCGAGAATCCGATGGCCTTGCTATGAGTTCTCGCAATCAGTATTTAACTTCCGAAGAACGACAGCATGCCACAAGTTTGTATCATGCACTTACTAAAATAAAATCTCGTTTGATTCACGGTGAAAAAAATTATCAGGAACTAATCGTCGAGGCTAACAAACAGCTAACTAATAATTTTTTCAAAATGGATTACATCGAGATTCGTAACCAGGATTCGCTGCAACAAGTTACATCTGAGGACAAAAAATTAGTGATCTTAATGGCAGGTTGGTTGGGACGTACGCGCTTGATTGATAACATGACAGTCTGCCTGGAGCAGTAAAAATGACCACATTTAATCTCATTGGTCCCGGGAAGGTTGGCAAAACACTTGGATTTCTGTTGACCCGAAAAGCAGGTTTGACACTTAATAACATCCTAAGCCGCTCACCTAGCTCCAGCAAAGAAGCTCAAACATTCATTGACGCTGGAAAAGTCATCTCAAAATATGAAGAACTCAATTCGGCTGACGTTTACTTGTTGTCTGTGTCTGACGATCAACTTCCAGAAGTGGTTACAAAAATTTCTGAACAAAACATCGTACGACCTAGCAATATTATTTTCCACTGTAGCGGCTCACTATCTTCTGAAATTCTCCAACCATTGCAACAACAAGGCGCACTTATCGCTAGTATTCATCCCATTAAAAGCTTCGGCGTACCGGAAAAAAATATTTCGAATTTTGAAGGTACCGTTTGTACAATCGAAGGTGATACTTTAGCTTGTAGCTTTCTTAAAGAACATTTCACGCAACTAGGCGCAAAGGTATTCCAAATACTTGCTAAAAACAAAATGCTGTACCATGCTGCCTTTGTTTTTAGCTGTAATTATTTTGTCGGCATTGTTGATATTGCACTGCAACTGCTCGAAAAATCAGGAATCGCAGCAGAAGATGGTTATGAAATGCTAGAGCCGCTTATCTTCGGTTCCTGGCAGAATATTAAAGCCGTTGGCACTGCAAATGCATTAACCGGTCCAATTGCACGTGGTGATAGCGAACTTGTGAAGAAACAGTTAGCAAAACTTAATATTGAGAATGAAGCGCTAGGTGACCTTTATAAAGCACTGGGCAAGATTACACTTGAAGTAGCAAAGAAAAATAACAAGTTAACTACAAATGAAATAAATGATTTACAAGAAGTGTTGCTATGAATATTTATGGCGATTTATTATTTTAGTTAAGCGTTGTGCTAATAAAATCGCGCCAATAAAAGTACCGGTCGCCATTCCTAACCACATTCCAACACCCCCTAGATTCACAATAAAAGTTAAAAAATAACCTAGCGGGAAAGCAATTATCCAAAAAATGATCAATGAAGTTATCATCGAGTAATGTGTTTCGCCCAAGCCACGTAATGCACCGAACAACACTAACCGTACAGCTTCGAACAGCTGCACAAAACCTGCTACCAACATAAATTGTATTGCATAATTAATAATCGTTCGGTTCGAAGTGTTATGCGGATCTAAATCAATTGCAATTAGACGCTCTGGAATAATCCAATAACATAAAGCAACGATTAGCATTAAACTTGCAGAGACTACTGTTCCTGCTAACGCTATTTTTTTGCCGCTCGATAAATCTTTTTGACCTAATGAATACCCCATTCGAATCCCAACTGCTTGCGAATAACAAAAAGAAATGACTACCGTAAAAAAACCAGTAAATTGGGTTACAATTTGATTAGCTGCTAAAACCAAACTGCTAATCCGACCCATGATTAAAGCGCTAACCGTGAAGAATCCAACTTCAATACAAAACATCCCTGCGATAGGTAAACCGGTTCGTAAAATTTCGCCAAAATAATGACGTGTGGCAATGGATCTCATCAGAAAGTAATGCCGCAACTGCTTATTGATTAAAATATAACTCAACAGCAACAGTGACGCGAACCACATACCGCCTGTTATTCCCCATCCTAATCCGGCAATTCCTAACTTTGGTAAATTAAATTTTCCAAACATAAATAAATAACTGACCACCAAGGTCACCGGCACTTTCACAGTATTGAATAACAGCGCTAGTCTTGTCTTCCCCAAGCCAATAACAAATTGTAATAACACAACTGCCCAAAAATCGGGCAATACAGCCCACGTTAAAGCATGCAAATAATGTTCAGCGATGTGAATGGTGACAAGATTTTGTCCAAAGAATAATAGGATCGGCGCCATATTGTAGACTAATAACATTCCAGGAATACTAAACAAAGTGGCCAGAATCAAACCATCATGTAACACACGGCTAATACCCGCATCATCCTTAGCACCATGTCGCTGAGAGATAAGTGCACTGATCGCGACTAAAATACCCCACATGAAAATCATTATCGTAATAAATAATGTGGTGACCAAGCCACCAGCCGCTAACTCTTGAATACCAAGATGAGCCGAGAATAAAGTTGCGGTGAAATTAAACGAAGCATCTACCATTTCACTCAACATTAAAGGTAATGCCAAGATCAAGAGACGCTTAATTTCTGTTGATAAAGAACTCGCCGCTTTTATTTTTTCCATACCACTTATTTTTTTAGTTAATTCTGTCATTCCCGCGCAGGTGGGAATCCATGCTTCCAGCTGCTCCTGCGATGGATTCCCGCATGCGTGGGAATGACAGCTAATATGACGTTCAGATTCAATATTTATTGTAGAAAGGTTTGGACGTCAATGCCATATTCTTCTAGAAACTCGGCAAGATTTTTGATTTGCTCGTTGTCTTTAACAGGACCAAAGACTTTGAAATAACTTTTAAGGATATAGTCATATTCAGGAATTGTTAAAATGGGAAGAATTTTTTCTGCCTTCTGTCGATCTTCAGATTTTAGATAAGCGCATTGTTGGAAGATAATCGCAGCGAGTATCGCAGCCTTTGTCGCTTTTCTTGCTGGATTAGATTGATAAAAACTATTGATACAAAAATAGAGTGCTCTATTTTTATCCCACTCAAGCCATTCTTTATAAAAGCGCATGGCTCGATCTTTACATTCCTCAAGACTAACAACGGTTGAGCCCCGCTGTTGTTCTAATAACAGGATAAAAATCATCGTTGGCACTACAGCTTCAATATTTGCCCATGAGCAGTTGCCAGAAATTTGCACAGACAATGGTAAGACGCCCATTGGTTTTAATTGCAATATATCTATTAAGCCTTCATCAATGAACTCTTGTCCCTGTCGTTTATAAAGTAGATTTTTAATCATACTTTTATTTAATAATTCCGGTCGACCCATTTTATAAAAAATGACC
The DNA here is from genome assembly GCA_002429595.1 of Coxiellaceae bacterium UBA6002. Classification (GTDB taxonomy): domain Bacteria; phylum Pseudomonadota; class Gammaproteobacteria; order UBA6002; family UBA6002; genus UBA6002. The sequence goes on along the minus strand of DJAM01000076.1, from coordinate 1,299 downwards.
GTGCCATTTTCGCGCCCAAACTCCCCACGATCACAACGTATCAACCAGTCGTCATATTTAATGAAGCTAATGGCATGACCATAATATGCAACAGGTATTAGTAATGGATTGACATCTAATAATGAATCTATTCGCTCTTCATGCTCTTTGATTTCAACTAAATAATGCTGGTATTTGATTAATTCATTACCATTTTGCAAAGCCTTGATAATTTGTTGCACGAAAGGAAAAAATTCGCGAAGATGTTTCCCTCCGAAATTATTTTTAAAGTCACGTAAGGAGTCTGCGACAATAGCTAAGCTAAATTCAAGATAAAATCCTTCAAATTCAATTTCTATAAACTTGCCTTGGTTATCTAAAATATCAACGCGGCCTTCAAGCTCAAAGCGATGGCCTAATAACTTAGCGTTGATGAAATCCTGAGCAAAATTGAGATCCGCGCCATACTCATAAAGTGATTTCTTAATTGCATTTTGATTTCGTAGCACCGGCATCGCTAAAATAGGCTGGCCTGCTCGAGTATAAGAATTAGGGTTGGCACGTTTTTCTAAAAAATATCTGGCAAGCTCAATATTGTTATTTTCCACCGCCCATTGTAGTGCAGTTCTTCCAGTTAAATCAGTAAAGTCAATGGATGCACCCGCTTCAAAAATTAATTTCGCTTTCGGTAAGCTATTGACAATGGCAGTTTGAATCAGCGGTGTATAACCATATTCATCGACTTGATCGAGAACAACGTCTTTGCGTTTCAAATAATTAGCAACGTCATTTAAACTGCCAAAAATTATTTGCTTAGCAAGGGTAGACACTTGGGAATCTCCTCATCTTATTATTTCAAAGGAGAGGGTTTTGGGGTACTAGTATTTGAATAACGCAACCCTAATTCAGCTTGAGCTCGGGGTTGATTTTGTAATTGCGGATTCAATTCCTCAACTCTATCTAAGGCCTCATCAGTCGTTTGGCTATTATCGCTGGTGACTCCTGTTAATTCGGCAGAAGAAGCCCCCACTGGCAATTTACTTAATAAGGGATGATCTTCGAAATTCAAATCAGCAACACCCGTGCCACCTTCATCCTCATCCTTCGGGTAAGGACGACGAGGAGCAACCATCCCAAATTTGGCATGACCTTTGGCCAGAAGTAACCCTAATTCAGCTTTATACTTATTTAGAAGCGCCATAATAAGAACCTTTATTACATCTTTTCAGTATAGATAGACTAGATAAATAATGCAAAAAATAGATAAAGTTCATGTAGTTATAACGAAAATGAAAGCTGTCATTCCCGCGAAGGCGGGAA
>DJAM01000059.1 GCA_002429595.1 Coxiellaceae bacterium UBA6002 | reverse complement strand
CGCGGGAATGACAGATTGCACGCGGGAATGACAGATTGCACGGGAATTAACAGCTTGCGCGGGAATAACAAAAAATCTAACTTCTCACTTCAGGAATGGAGAGAGGTTTATGAAATAAGACATGAAAATTTTTATCTTACTTTGGGTTCTTATAGTTTCATCGGCAAGTGCAAAGATAACGGTAAGAGACTCATATAATACTGCGATTAATCTAAAACAAACTGCAAAACGAATCATTTCCCTATCTCCAAACCTGACTGAAATAGTTTATGAAGTAGGCGCCGGAAAATTACTCGTTGCACGAGATAGCTGCAGCAATTTTCCAAGTCAGGCACTAAAACTTCCGGTCGTCGGGAGTTACTATAAAATCAACATTGAAAAAATTGTTAAGCTTAATCCTGATTTGGTATTGCTAGAGCAAGCCGCTTTTACTCGTAAAGACATTCAACTTTTAAATCAGTTTGGAATTCAAGTTTATGTTAATCATGCTAATAGCATTAACAGTATCCCAAAGACGATGGCAGATGTTGGTAAGTTGTCTGGACATGAAAAGCAAGGTCGGATAGTTGCTGAACATTTTTCTAAGAAATTCTCTGAACTAACGGATAATAAAAAATCACCTGTCTCTGTGTTTTATGAATTATGGCATGCGCCTTTGATGAGTGTGAATGATCAAACTTTGATAGGGGAGGTGCTGTTTTTGTGTGGGGGGCGGAATGTTGTTGGTAATTTGAAATCACAGACGCCTAAGATTTCGTATGAGACTGTTATTAAGGCGGATCCGGATTTTATTATTTGTTCTGTGAATGATTCGAAGTGGGGGGAGTTTGGGGGGATGAAGGCTGTTAGGAATCATCGGGTCTTTTATGTAGAGCCGAGTTTGATTGAGAGGACAGGGCCGAGGGTTTTGTTGGGGATGGCGCGGGTGTGTAGGATTCTGCAGCACTAAAATAAGCCTCTTTTTTTCGTTCCCGTTCCCGCCTCCCGTTCCTGTTCCCGAATCATTCAGACCACTTGGATAGAACGCGTCGTACGAAACTAAGTTCTTGATGGGTCTTTAATATTCGGGAACGGGAACGAAAAAGAGGTCATGGATCCTACCTACCTTTCGAGCGGAAAATACATTACAATACCGCCATTTAGCCCCCAATACTTAAGGTATCGTCCATGACAGACATAAAAAAAAAATTAGATGACCTCGATTCCAATGAAACCCAAGAATGGTTATCCGCGCTTGATTCTGTAATAGATTTCGAGGGCTCTGACCGGGCCAAATTTCTTTTGCAGCAGCTCTATTACCGCTTAAAACAACGGGATCATAAGGCTAGTCTTCAATTTAACACTCCTTATCGTAATACTATCCCTGTTGAACTCGAAGAAAAATTACCTCATGGCAGCGATATTGCGGCGAGAATTATTTCTTATATTCGCTGGAACGCGGTTGCTATGGTTCTCAAAGGTGGGAAGAAAGCGTCTGAGCTAGGGGGTCATATTGCCACCTACGGTTCAGCAGCCATGTTATATGAAGTGGGGTTCAATTATTTCTTTAAAGGTAGAAATGAAGAAAATTTAGGGGATTTGCTGTACATTCAAGGCCATTCGGCGCCTGGTATTTATGCTCGTGCTTATTTGGAAGGTCGTCTTACTGACGATAATTTGGATCACTTTCGCCAAGAGGTACATTACGAAGGGCTTTCATCCTATCCCCATCCTTGGCTCATGCCAAAATTTTGGCAATTTCCTACTGTTTCAATGGGCTTAGGGCCTTTGCAGGGGATCTATCAAGCAAGATTTTTAAAATATATGGAGAATAGAGGGTTTCTAAAAGAGCAAAACCGTAAAGTTTGGGTGTTCTGTGGTGATGGTGAAATGGACGAGCCGGAATCATTGGGTGCTCTAACCGTAGCCAGTCGTGAGAAACTCGATAATCTCATTTTCGTGATTAATTGTAATCTTCAGCGCTTAGATGGTCCTGTTCGTGGCAATGGCAAAATTATTCAAGAACTTGAAAGCATGTTTCATGGAGCAGGCTGGAATGTGATCAAGGTACTGTGGGGCGGTCGATGGGACGCTTTGTTTGCCAAGGATAAGACAGGGTTACTTCAAAAACGAATGGAAGAAGCCGTCGATGGTGAATTTCAAAATTATAAAGCGAATGATGGCGCTTACGTGCGTGAGCATTTCTTTGGTAAGTACCCTGAGCTATTAGAACTCGTAAAAGACATGACCGATGAGGAAATTTGGCATTTAAACCGAGGTGGCCATGATGCTCAAAAAGTTTACTCAGCTTATTCAGCTGCTGTTAAACACAAAGGTCAGCCGACTGTGCTTTTGGTGAAAACAATCAAAGGCTATGGCATGGGTGCAGCAGGTGAAGGTAAAAATATCACGCATCAACAAAAGAAGATGACTGAAGAACATTTAGCAGCATTTTGTGATCGATTTTCTATTCCGATCCCACACGATCAAGTTGCAAAACTGCCTTTTTACCGACCAGAAGAGGGCAGTCCTGAATTCAAATTCCTCCATGAAAGAAGGAAGGATTTGGGCGGGTATTTACCGATGCGCTTTGAAGAGTCGCCGGTGCTAACTATACCAGCCCTAGAAACCTTTGATGTTCTTTTGAAGGACTCAGGAGATCGAGAGATTTCAACCACAATGGCGTTTGTGCGAGTGTTGACGACTCTATTAAGGGACAAAAACATTGGAAAACAAATTGTACCAATTGTTCCTGATGAGTGTCGGACATTTGGTATGGAAGGTTTGTTTAGACAAATAGGTATTTATTCCCCAATTGGCCAGCTTTATGATCCGGTCGACCGTGACCAGATTATGTTCTATCACGAGGCACAAGACGGTCAATTATTAGAAGAAGGAATTACAGAAGCTGGCGCTTTTTCGTCGTGGATGGCCGCCGCAACCTCCTATAGCACAAATGGCATTCCCATGATCCCCTTTTACATTTATTACTCTATGTTTGGTTTCCAGCGAGTAGGTGATTTAGCTTGGGCGGCTGGTGATATGCGAGCACGCGGTTTCTTGTTAGGTGGTACTGCGGGTCGAACGACTTTAGCAGGTGAAGGTCTGCAACATACAGATGGTCACAGCCACATCTTTTCCAGCGTCATTCCCAATTGTATTAGTTATGATCCAACATTTGCTTATGAAGTTGCGGTGATTATTCAACACGGTATGGAGCGGATGTATGTTCAACAAGAAGATATTTTTTATTACATTACGGTGATGAACGAAAATTATTATCACCCAGCAATGCCAAAAGGTGTAACTGATGGCATTATTAAAGGTATGTATTTATTTAAGGAAGGCGACAACGCAAAATGTAAAGTTCAATTGCTTGGTTCAGGCGCTATCTTGCGAGAAGTCATTGCAGCAGCTGAATTACTGCAGAAAGATTTTAATGTAAGCGCTGATATTTGGAGTGTACCAAGTTTTACCGAACTTCGAAGAGACGGACTTAATATTGTAAGAGAAAATGCGTTGCATGCAGATCAGAAACCACAAGTTCCTTATGTGACTCAATGTTTACAAGATAGGAAAGGCCCGGTGGTTGCGGCGACCGATTATATTAAATTGTATGCTGATCAGATCCGAGAATTTGTGCCACAAGAATATTACGTATTAGGAACAGATGGTTTTGGTCGAAGTGATACGAGAAAAGCACTTCGTTATTTCTTTGAAGTTGATGCTCAATTTGTTGCTTATACCGCGGTGGTGGCATTAGTAAAAGATGGTCAGTTGCCAGCAAGTAGCATTAAAGATGCAAGAAAGAAATACGGTATCAAGCCAGACAAGATGAATCCAATGACCGCTTCAACGGTTAAGGAAAAATGAAGTGTTGAGCACTAACTGCGCGAAGAAAATAGTACTTGGTCTATTGATGGTGGCAATACCACAAGTATTTGCTAATCACAGCGCAGGGCTTCATCTGCAATTGCAAAACCAAACGATTGATATCAATAAAAATGATGTTGAAGTGGCTCAACTTTTTCAAGTTGATCAAGTTCACTCAGGTGTCATGCTTGCTTTAAAAGTTAAGATGGCAGATAAACTAGCTGTTGCAACTGAACCAATGGTGGGGCAGCAAGTTGTTTGGATATGGAATGGTAAAGTTGTCTATATTCAAAAGCTGGAACAGCCACTTAGCGGCGACATTAATATCCTTAATTTAACCACTCAAGAAGCAGAGGAAGTTGTTAAGTTAGGACCTAAGAGATTGTATTAATATTATTTTTGCCGACGTCCCGCGGACAAGTCGCGGGACGTCGGCACTGTTTTGCAGTGGAGCGTCGGCATTGTTTTGTCGTGGAACGACGACACTGTTTATTATTTAGCTCAGAAGGAGATCAACATTTGGCTATCCAGGAAATAAAAGTTCCAAATATTGGGGATGCTACGAACGTCGAAGTCATTGAAGTACTCGTGTCTCCAGGTGATCATGTCAAAAAAGATGATTCTTTAATTACATTGGAAAGTGAAAAAGCCAGTATGGAAATTCCATCGCCTGCAGAAGGAGTGATCGACCAAATTAAAGTAAAAATAGGTGATCGTGTTTCTGAAGGAAGCCTAATTTTGACTTTAAAAGGTCAGGAGGCAAAAACTGCAGCAGCTGCAGAAGCTAAAAAGCCAGAAGTTGCTGCCGAAAGTAAACCCGTTGAGCCATCCGCAAAAGAAGCTGTTAAAGAATCTGCGCCAAGTGTGGCTATGCCTGCGAGCAGTGAAACAGTTCAAGTTCATGCAGGCCCGGCTGTGCGTCGAATTGCTCGCGAATTTGGTATTGATTTGGGCAAAGTTAAAGGCAGCGGTACCAAAGATCGTATTTTAAAAGAAGATTTACAAAAATATGTCAAGACTACACTTCATCAAGGATCCGCTGGACAAAATGGACTTCAGGTTCCCAAAGGACCCGAAATTGATTTTTCTAAATTCGGTGACATCGAATCGGTAGCTTTGAACAAAATTAAAAAATTAACCGGCGTCAATGTGCATCGTAGTTGGGTGACAGTTCCGCATGTAACTCAATTTGGAGAAGCTGATATTACTGATCTTGAAGAATTCAGAGAGGATCAGAAAGCCCAGCTTGAAAAAACCGGCATAAAATTAACGCCATTAGTCTTTATTATGAAGGCTGTGGTTGCTGCACTTAAAAAATTCCCTAATTTTAATTCATCATTAGATTCAAAAGGGGAAAATTTAATCCTGAAAAAATATTATAATTTAGGTATTGCAGTTGACACACCAAATGGACTAGTTGTGCCGGTCGTTAGAGACGTTGATCAAAAAAACATGGTTGAATTAGCCGTAGAACTGAGTCAACTAAGTAAAAAAGCTAGGGAAAAGGGTTTAACACCTGCTGAAATGAGTGGTGGTTGCTTTACCATTTCGAGTTTGGGAGGAATTGGAGGCACTGCATTTACACCGATTGTAAATGCTCCTGAAGTTGCAATATTGGGTGTGTCAAAAGCCCAAGTTAAACCTATATACGAAGATCAAGAATTTGTTCCGAGATTGATGTTACCGCTATCTCTCTCTTACGATCATCGTGTCGTTGATGGCGCAGATGGTGCTAGATTCTTAGTTTTCTTGGCTAACTGTCTGACAGATATCCGAACATTATTACTATAAGAGGTATAAAGATTTTATGACTGATTTAAAAGCAGATGTGGTGGTTATTGGTAGTGGTCCTGGTGGTTATTCAGCTGCATTTCGTGCTGCCGATCTTGGTAAAAAAACGATTTTAGTGGAACGTTATGAGACGTTAGGAGGCGTTTGTCTCAATGTTGGCTGTATTCCATCAAAAGCTTTATTGCATATTGCAAAAGTAATGGCTGATGCCCATGACGCTGCTGAATTGGGTCTGACCTTTGGAGAACCTAAAGTCGACATCGAAAAAATTAACCAATGGAAAGACAAAAATGTTGTTGGCAGATTAACTGGCGGTTTAAAAATGTTGGCGAAACAACGCCAAGTACAAGTCGTACAAGGAACAGCTAAATTCACTTCCGAGCACACCATTGAAGTTGAAGGTCCAGACGGTAAAACAGTAATTACCTTTGAAAACGCTATCATCGCGGTGGGTTCGCGTCCAGTGAAATTACCTTTTATTCCAGAAGATCCGCGCATTATCGATTCAACTGGCGCATTAAAGTTAGAGCAGACTAAAGGTCGAATGTTAGTGATTGGTGGCGGGATCATTGGCTTGGAAATGGCTACTGTTTATAACGCACTAGGATCTAAAATTACAGTTGTGGAATTGATGGACCAATTGATTCCAGGTGCCGATCGCGATGTCGTTGCCCCGCTGCATAAATTTGTTAGCAAGAAATACGAAAACATTTTAATTGAAACTAAAGTTACTAAAGTTGACGCCAAAAAAGATGGTTTATATGTCACCTTTGAAGGCAAGAATGCTCCCGCAGAGCCACAAAAATTCGATCAAATCTTAGTTGCAGTGGGTCGAAGACCTAATGGTGATCAAATTGCTGCTGAAAAAGCCGGTGTCAAAGTTGACGAACGCGGTTTTATCGCAGTTGATAAACAATTACGCACCAATGTGCCAAACATCTTTGCCATCGGAGATGTTGCTGGTAATCCAATGTTGGCGCATAAGGCGATTCCGGAAGGCCATGTCGCTGCAGAAGTGATTGCTGGTAAGAAGCATTATTTTGATGCGAAATGCATCGCATCGGTAGCTTATACCGATCCTGAAGTAGCATGGGTTGGCTTGACTGAAGCTGAAGCGCAAAAACAAGGCATAAAATATGGCAAAGGTGTCTTTCCTTGGGCAGCAAGTGGTCGTGCTTTAAGTATTGCAAGATCAGAAGGTCTAACTAAGATCTTATTCGATGAAAGCACGAATCGAATTATTGGTGCTGGTATTGTCGGCGTTAATGCAGGCGAACTTATTGCTGAATTAGCGCTTGCGATTGAGATGGGCTGTGATGCTGAAGATATTGCCTTAACTATTCATCCGCATCCAACGCTATCTGAAACGAATATGCTATCTGCTGAGGTATTTGAAGGAACGATTACTGATCTTTATTTACCGAAAAAGAAAAAAGACTAGGTCAATACGTCCTCCTCTTCCGCTTAGCGGGAGAGGAGAGTTATTACATCGTTTTTGCTACACAAATCACGTCGACTCTTTTTACCCCGTTCTTTTTTAAAGTTTTGGTTAATTCGTTGATAGTACTACCCGTGGTAATCACATCATCTAAAACTGCGACATGCTGATAGTTGAAATCTTTCGCAATAAGAAATGAATTTACCACGTTTTTTCGCCGGTCATCATAATGAATTAAAGTTTGAGGTCTCGTAGCAATGACTCGCGAAACCCTTGTGAAATCAATCTTGAGTCGATTTTTTTTTAGACTGCGAGCTATTTCAAGTGCTTGATTGTAACCTCGCTGGCGTAATCTTATTGGATGTAACGGAACCGGAATAATACATTCAGGGTAACTATCACCCTCATAACATTCTTTAACCTTTTCGCTAAGCACTGTGCCAAAAGCAGTTCCTAAATAAAGCTGCTTTCGAAATTTAAATTGAGTAATCAATGAGGGGATTGGAAACTCATATTTAAACAAGACGATGATCTTATCGTGAGCGGGTGGATCGATTAAACATTCACCGCAAATTGGTGTAGTCAATAATTCCATCTCACAGGCGCAAAGCCTGCAAGCATTGGTAAGCCAAGGTAAGTAGCTTAAACAATTATTACAAAAATAGTGGCCATCCACTTGCTGACACACTACGCAAGAAATTGGCAATATCCAATCGAGCACTCTTTTAAGCATTGCTAACGACTTTTTCGTTTAATTGAATTATTATAGTTTTATAGTGAAATTTAAGTTGGTTAAATACCGGAGTTTTCCCGATTGTCACTCTCGCGTTTTTTTTGTCATTCCCGCGAAGGCGGGAACCCATCATAGGTGCGGCTGGAAGCATGGAT
>DJAM01000165.1 GCA_002429595.1 Coxiellaceae bacterium UBA6002 | reverse complement strand
TTATTTGGGTATGGGGGAAGGCCAGGTTGATAAGTGCATAGGAATAGCTTTAATAGTAGGTATTGAAGGTTTAGCTGCTAATCTTGTCATGGATATGACCGTTCTTGGTTTGCGCTCAGTTGGGTTTTTTAGACAAGCAACAAATATCGTAGAATCCTCGTTTACTTTAAATCCACGCGTTAAGAAAATGATGGAAGTAATTGAAGAATATTTGGACAAAGATTTTAAAATGAAAATTAATAAATCGGGCGATCCAGTATTTATTGATAAATATAACACGAAACGGATAAGATTTGATTCTAAAAATCCTCATGGATGTAATCCGCATGGACATGTTGAATATTTTGACGGAGAAGATTGGCTAGATTTCGCGGTAAGCAGCGTATCGATTTAAATAAAAACGTAGATTTGGATTATCGATATTTACTGACCCCAAAGTTGTAAGGAGAGAATATGTTTGAAGTTACCTCTAAAGTTCAGGGAGTAAAACTGGTCATAGATTATGATCAAGCAGTTGGCTTCTATTTATATATTTATGATTTGAACAATGGTCTTTGTTTGGCTGACTATCTGTATGATGATTTGGACGGCGCTTTTAAAAAGGCAGAAAAATTGTATAACATAAAAAGGACCGAATTCGTGCAAATCTGAGTATCCTGGTTGTAGATATTGACGGTTAGTCTAATAGCTAGATGAATACTTAAGAGGAACATTATTAGCATAGCCTCACTGGGGTTGCTTTAAGCTGAGAAGATTATTTGCAGTAAAGGAGCTGAAGCACAGGGCATAGAAAAATTGGCTAATATCTATTTTGGATAGCTCACAGCGCACTAATAAATTGATAGTATGTTGGGAGTTAAAAATACATTCGCACCTAAGAGATAACGATGTACAAAGCAATATCATATCAAAAAAAATTTGGTAAAAAATTACGTGCAACAATACTAGATGGTTATTCATGGGAAGAATTTGATAAGCTGATTAATTTCTTACTAAATAACTATAAAGTTAAGTTAATAAAGAAAACAGATGGACCTGATGCTAGTCTTTGTTTATTTGAGTGTAATGGTAAAAATTTTGAATTGATATTCGATGATTTTTATGGAATATATTTCGAGCCTGTTACCGAGGAGGATGAAGATACGGTGTTAGAGGTTTGCAAGAGTTTGGTAAACATAGAATTAGACAATACCACGAAGTAAATTAGTTTTAATTGTATATATTACTAATATCTATATTTATGATCCTTCGTAATTCAGCAAGCGTAACACAATTGGTTCAGTTGAAGGACAAAATATATGCCAAGCCACTTTTGTATCGTATCTTCTCCGTACGAAATAAAGTTAGAGGCAAGATCCATAATGGCAGATTTAGAAATGCTCGACACCTTACCCCTTCCGCTAATCTCTCTAGAGCCGTAGAAAAGCATATAAAGAACGAGGTTTAGTTGGTGACGAATTATGGCAGAGTATTTTAGGTGGTTCAAAAAAGTCTAATAAAACTGTTGATAAAGTCCTAAGAATATATAACACTATCATTCAAAAAAAGGTGAAAATATGAAAAAAAATATTTGGTATAGAAGAAAATCAGGTGAATTATTACAAGCCTCGATAAGTGATATTCCAGACTGGGAAGGTTTTGATAAACTAATTCAATTTGTAAAAAAATACTATGATGCGGAAGTGATTTCAGAGGCTGATGGCCCAGGGGCAAGATGTTGGATACTATCTTCAAAGGGTCAAAAATTTAAACTTGTTCATGATGATGGCTATGGTAACTATTTCGAGCCGCTTACTAAAAATGATGAGGCTATAGTTTTGGAAATTTGTGAAGATCTTGAAGAACGTCTCTCAAAGATATAAATTCTCCAAGTATTTCAAATACAATCATCTGTTTCGTCTAAAAACTTACTCAATTGATTTGCTAAACTCTTAGCATAATGATTTTGAAACATCGTTTCATGGTTCCCTTCTGCTTCAATTATTTGTAAGCCCTGCATAGCATATTTCGTCCAATTATTATCAGGAGAGTTAATAGGTTTGAAGATATCCATAATTTCTTTAGCCTTGAATAACAAAATTTTATAGTTCACTTTTTTCATCTTATATTTATATAACATCTCTAAACGATGCCTTTGTATTTCAAATAGTTTTTGATATTCATTGCTACAATAAATACTAAATTTTGTTGCCCAGTCTTCCTGTTGTTTCTTCATGGATTCTCTGAAATAGTTCTCATCCTTCAATTCCTCTGGGTAAACTCCCCAGCCATCTAAAACTGGGATTACGACGATTTCATCAGGTGAAAAATGTCTACAAATTTCTATAGCCACAGTGGCTCCAAAGGAAGCGCCGCCAATAATATAGGGTCCCTTAGGCTGAATTTTCTTGATCTGCCTACAATAAAAACTTGCCATCTCTTCAATGTTATCAAAAAGATAATCTTCACATTCTATTCCAGGATCTTGAATAGCATATAAAGGACGATCTTTATCTATATAGTTGGCAAGATTGTTATACCAAAAAACTGTGCCACCAATTGGATGTATGAGAAAAAGAGGAGTTTTGTTGCCACTTGTTTTGAGTGCCACAACCGTGTTATTAATTGTCCGCGAATCGGTATCAATATTCTGAATTTTGTTTATTATGAGTTTTGACAGCTCTTCAATGGTTCTGTGAGACAAGATTTCGTGTATTAGAAGATCGACATGAAATTTCTTTTCTATTTGTTCAATTAGCACTAAGCAGGATAGAGAATCTATTCCAGTTTCATGAAGATCGTCGTGAATACTTAATATGGATGTATCAAGAAGATTATTGCTTAGAGATATAAGAGCTTCGTCTATTTTTTCTTTACCTTGAAACAAGGATAGCTGTTTGTGCACGGTTTTATGTTTGTAAGATTCCAATTGTTTTATATCTAACTTCCCATTCGGAAGAATGGGTAATTGATCAATAATAAAATATTCTTTTGGAATGACAAACTTGGGAAAATAGCTTGAAAGAAAGTTTTTTATATAAGTTATATCTAGCTCTTGATTCGTTTTAGGCACTAAATAACAAACAAGATAAGCAAAACTCTCTTTATTTACGTGTTTATCAATGAAGCAGTCGGCAATTCCTGGGATTTCTAAAATCTTAGAAGTCAAAGCGGATAGCTCTACTCGAACACCATTAATTTTAATTTGTTTATCTTTTCGCCACCTATATTCCAAATTACCATTTTTGTAATAACGGACAATATCACCAGTACGATATAAATACTTATTAGCAGCAAAAGGATGAGGGATAAAGCTTACTTTTGTTAGATCCGGTTTATTTAAATACCCAATTCCTAAACTTTCTCCACCAATATATAGTTCGCCATCCTCACCTGGTTCACATTCTTCTAACCCATCTTTAAATATATATAACTCACTATTATAGACGGGGCGGCCAATGTAGTTTTGTTGCATATCATCGTCGGTATTTTTAACAATGTGATATGTAATATCAATTGTTGTTTCTGAAGGGCCATACAGGTTTATAAGTGTGCATGACATTTTGCGAAAGAAAGCTCTCTTTGTATGTTCTGGAAGAGACTCTCCACCTACAAATACCCATTTTAATGATTTACATTGTGAAATATCAGGATGATCCAAAAATTTCCCCAAGATACTTGGTACAAACTGAACGGTAGTTATTTGGTGTTCAATCACTGAAGCCAAAAGTTGAGTAGTGTCAATGTGGGATCCAGCTGGTCCTATGACGATTTTTGCTCCAGAAAATAAAGGTGCAAAAATTTCCCAAACTGAAGGATCAAATGTCAGAGGAGTTTTTAATAAGATTTTGTCGCTAGTTTTAAAATTAAATTGCTCACACATCCACAACATATGATTAATGACGGCTCGATGTGGAATTAAGACTCCTTTAGGCTGACCTGTGCTACCAGAAGTGTAAATTAAATATAAAGGACTTTCAGAATCGGTCATTTTGGGTGGCGGTATCTCTGGAAATTCATTAGAAGTAATATCATCGAACTCTACAGTCAAATCAGATCGAGTGTTTTTTTGAAGATTAGTGAGTATAAGTTTTGGATTCGAGTTCTCAATGATATGGTTAATATGGCTTTCTGGATAGTTGAGATCAAGAGGAATATACGCCGCGCCAGATTTTATGATAGCTAATATGGAAATAATTAATTCTATGGAGGGTGAAAAATATACCCCTATAAAATCCCCGGCCTTGATTTTTTTATTAGCTATCAAGTAGTGGGCTAGCTGGTTCGCTTTTTTATCCAGCGTGTAATAATCAATTTCTGTTTCGTTATTTATAACAGCTATCTCGTTTGGATACTGTTTGACAATATTTTGTAAATGATCAGTAACTAGACTTTCTTTGTCATAACTAAAATTTGCCCCTGCTATGGGTTGCCTATTTTGTAAACTACCCAAATTCAAGTGAGCATACTCCGTAGCATTTTGATTGATCTATTTCAGTAGGATCGGCTCCTTTAAACATTGCTGCTGTATCAGAGTCAGGCACACGATCAAGATTAAAATAATTAGCAAATACCTCTCCGAAAGTATTTGTAGAAGGAATATCAACAATATAGTTCTGTCCTGGAATATTGGTTAGTAACATTCTGAAGATATCCTTTGCAGTTTCTATATTGTCACAATACAAGGGGCCAATACGATATCCTATTTTGCACGGTCGAATGACGCCATATCCATTTACTTTTTTATTGCTCAATGAAACAAATGCCCATGTTTGTGGCATTTTAAACAAGCTTTCGAAAAAGTTTTTTCTGCTGTGTCCAAAATATAACTGGTCGTAATCGCAAAGATTTTCGAAAAATGAAGCAGAACTTTTAATTCTCACTGATAAGTGAGAGCTATTTTCGATATTTTGTGATGAAACTTGATGGTAGCGAAAGTTATGATAACGATCTTTGAAGCCAGCTTTTTGGTATCTTGGTATTTCTTTTGGGACAGCATAAAGGCCAGTTTTTTTAATTCCTTCAATCTGGCGCATAGCGTGATCCCAGAGCAGCTTTCCATAGCCTTTGGAGCGATATTCGGGCCGAACTATAAATAAGCCAATGAAACTAAGATAATTATCATATCGCACCACAGAGATGGCACCTATAGGTGTTTGGCCCACTTGTAATAAAAAATGTCCTTTTTGGTCCAATGCAAAATAAGAGCGAGAATCAAACTTGCCTGGGTTCCAGCCTTCCGCTTCGGCCCAAGTGATTACCAATTTTAATTCATCTTCTGACATTTCACGAATGACTGCTTCGGTGTTCTGTTTTTTCATCAGGGTTAGAAACTTTATGGTGTTAATGAACTATAATCAAAAACCTAGCAAAAAAGATTATATTAGGCATCCTACTTTTATGCATATAAATATTGAATATTAGACTTGTAGTTATGAGTTTTTATGTCTTAGCTGTAGGCTGTTTTTATTCAATTTTAATAATACCACTTAATTTTTTCTATATAAAGTTTAATGTTTATGGATAAGAAGACATTTCTTTTGCATACCACAAAGCCTTCGGATCCCAATGACCCCATTGGCATTCATGAGTATTATCTTAATATCATTGAGAATATGCCCAATAATGTTTATTGGCTCGATAAAAACTGTGTAACTCAAGGCTGCAATAGAAATGTATTGAAATTGGTAGGCTTAGAAAGGTTGGATCAGTTTATTGGTATAACTTATGAAGAGATGGGTAAGCTAGCAGGTTGGACAGAGGGACAAGCTCAGTCTTTCAAAAAAGATGATATGGAAGTTATCAATTCTGGGAAGCCCAAGATAAACGTTGAGGAACCGTCTTTATATGATGAATCAGGCAAACCGGTTTTCTATGTCTCTACCAGAGTACCTTTATTTGATCAAAACAAAAATGTCCTAGGCGTTATTGGTATATCAGTAGATATCACTGAAAGAAAAAGAATGGAGCAAGAATTATTCATCGCTAAAGAAAGAGCAGAAGCGGCCAATCAAGCGAAATCAATCTTTATTGCTAATATGAGCCATGACGTAAGAACACCTCTAACCGGTATGATCGGTATTGCAGATATTCTAGAACAAGAAGGTGATTCTTCTAAGGATAGAGATTTAGGGCATACCATACATGTCTCTGCAGAAAGCTTGCTTCAGTTGTTAGATGATATCCTAGAAGTGGTCTCAATCGAAGATTACGAGAATCTCGTTAGACAAACAACATTTAACTTACGTTCGCGTTTAAGTTTTTTAATAAATTTAATGGCATCAAGCACACAGCAACATCAAGTAGAGCTATCTTTTGATGTTGACTCTGAAGTACCCGAATATATTACCAGCGATCGGAAAAAAATTGATCGAATCTTAGTAAACTTAATCAGCAATGCCATTAAATTTACTCCTTCGGGTGCCATTACTGTTTCAGTTAAAACGATTAAACAAGAAAAACAAGAAATGCTTGAGTTTAAAGTTAAAGATACTGGTATTGGGATAGCTAAAGATCAATTTGGAAAAATATTTGAACGCCTTTACCGCATAGATCCCTCTTATGAAAATAAACATAAAGGGCATGGAATTGGACTTTTTATCGTTCAAAAATACATACAACTTTTAAAGGGACAAGTTTGTGTCGAAAGTAACCTTGGGGAGGGTACAACATTTATTGTTACAATACCGCTTAGAATTGGGAAAGAGTCAGAAGTGATAGAGAGCGAGAAGGGTGATGATTTTTTGGACTCCCTTATAGAGACAACTCCTATTAAACAGAAACAAAAATTACCTGCTAAGTCGTCAACAGTTTTGCAGGAAAGTTCCCAAGGTGGAAAAGTCAAAATACTCCTAATCGAAGATGAGACTGTTGCAAGAAAAGTCGTAAGAACTATGCTCGCAAAATTCGATTTTGAGATTGAAGAAGTCGAAGATGCGGAACAAGGTTTTTGGCACGTAATGCAAAATGAATATGATTTAATTATTACTGATATTGGTCTACCTGGAATGAATGGCTATGAATTTACCTCGACATTTAGGGCCTGGGAAAAAGCCACAAAACATAGACCAACCCCCATCGTTGGTTTGACAGCCCATGCCATAAAACAAAAAAGAGAAGCAAAAGAATCAGGCATGGATATCCTTTTTTCAAAACCATTGAATGATGAAAAAGTAAACCAAATTAATGAGCTCTTCTTTAAGAGCGCGACATGCTTTGAAGAAGAAACCGCAAGTAAAGATAATGTCTCCAAATTAGGGATCGATCTCCCGAATTCAGAAGAAGAACTTTTTGAGCTTGAAAATTATCCTCTACTAGACGAAAAAGAAGGGCTTGAGGTTGCCGCTGGAGATATCGATTTTCTCAAAGAACTAATTGGCATAGTAATCAATCAGACAATCCCAGAGGAATCAGAAATTTTAAAAAGCGCCTACCAAGAAGGTAACTGGGATCAGATTCAATCTACAGCGCATAAAATTAAGGGAGGTGCACTTTATAGTGGCACCACGCGCTTACGTTATGCTTCTCAATATTTAGAGCGGTATCGTCTTGCTGGTCATAGTGAGTTGCTTGAGCAGCTTTATGAGCAGTTGTTAAGGGTGATGGAGGATACGGAGGTGTATTTAAGAGGGTGGCTAGAAGGTAGTCAGGATTAAGCTGTTAGCATAAGCTTCCATGTATTCATATTAGAATGATAGACAAATGAGTAAAATTTGATGTGCAAGAAGTCAGTCAGACCTCATCGTAGATGCCAATGTGGAAGTAAAAAAAAGTATAGAAACTGCTGTGGAAAAGAAAAAAAAGTTTTCTTTAATGATTTGCCTCTCGATACGCAGGAAGCACTTAAAAAACTCATACAAAAACCCAAAATAGCTAGTAAATACCATTTTGATCATTTAGGTCATACACCAGAGATTGTAAGTACTATTTATCAGGGAAAAAGAATAGTTGCTTTAGGAGGCAAATTAATTTGTAGTGATAATCCTAAGTTTGATTGGCCAGAGCTGGCTCAGTTTTTTCACTCACATCTAAAAACTGTATTAGGGATTGAATGGTTTGATAATGAATTAAAAAAATCAACAGAAGATAGGCATATTATTGTTACTTGGGCAATTGATGGTAAATATGAAATTTTAGACCCAGCACAACCTATTGCATCTAGGAAATTCAATGGCAGTTCGCTTGCTTATTTACACTTTGCTTATGACTTGTTTGTTTTAAATAATCAAAATCACATCACAAAGAAGCTAATAAGTAGACTAAAATCAAAGCAGAATTTTAATGGTGCGAGATACGAGCTTTTGGTTCTTGCTACACTAATAAGAGCAGGATTTGTAATTCAACCTTATGATGAAACCTTAGGCGTAGGAAAAGTAACTGAATGTAAAGCGATTTATAAGGATACTAACATCGTTATCGAGATTGAGGCTAAAACACGTAACGTTAAAGATGTCATGGGAGCAAGTGAAGGGAATCAAAATAAAATAAAAATTTATGACAAATTAAGAAACGCTATTGAAAAAAATGTTTCTCATCCATATATTATTTTTGTTGACCTGAATTTGCCAGAGTTCAATGTTTGTAACATGAACCAGAAAATAGTCAAAGTGCGTGAGCAAATTAATAAATTTATACAAGACCATATTGAAAACTTGCCTAATGCTATCATTTGTACGAATATTCCTTTTCATTATGCTGAAAAAAACCAAGATCCTAGCGAAAGTGTTTGTGGGATTATAAAAGTTCATAATCCAAAATTTTATCTAAAAGATGAAGACTTAATTTTAAACGAGATTCAGTTAGCATTTGAAAAATATAAATATTTGCCCTGGGAATTTTCTGAAAGTGAAAATTATGCTAATCATTTAATTAAATGATATTTTTGGTTTGGAAGATTGCTTACTGAGACCTAAAGATCTTCGAGTTATTCCTACTCAGACCAGGCGCAATTAAAATATTAGATATAACCAAACGAATTTTGACAATAACTATTTCCTTGTAAATCACTAGTATTTCTAGAGAAAATTGTAAACAAAACAATTTATATTTTTAATGATGGGCAGAATTATTGATCAATCAATATTTATAAAGCGTAAGCGCTAAATCTTCAA
>DJAM01000038.1 GCA_002429595.1 Coxiellaceae bacterium UBA6002 | reverse complement strand
ATGGGTTCCCGCCTGCGCGGGGAATGACAAAGAAAGAAAACTGCGCGGGGAATGACAAAGAGAACCCCGCGGAAATGACAAAGAAAACACCGCGGGAGATGGCAAAGAGAACAATGCGGGGATGACACATTTTATTTACTATAATCTAGCTCTGAGGGAAAAAAATTCCTGCCGCCGTCCCGCGGCTTGCTAAAAAAGGAAGGCAGCATCATGGCCGATAAACACAAACTAGCGAAGAAAATTACAAGGATTGCGCATACACAAAAGCGTCAGCCAGGGGTTCAAGCAAGGATGAAGCCAAAGCCTGTGTCTGTTAATAAAAGCCACAAAGGCTCAAATAAATTACAAGACAAAGTTGTGATCATAACAGGGGGTGATAGTGGTATCGGTCGGGCAATTGCAATTTTGTTCGCTAAAGAAGGTGCCGATATTGTCATCCCCTATTTAAATGAACATATTGATGCGAAAAAAACTAGGGATTTAGTAGAGGAAACAGGACGATCTTGTCTATTAATTTCGGGTAATTTAAGACATGAAAGCTTCTGCCAAGAAGTTATCAAAAGGACGCTTAACAAATTTAAAAGAATCGACATCCTCATTAATAATGCTGGTGAGCAGCACCCTCAAAAAGATATCTTGAAAATCACAGCTAAACAACTTCAAGAAACATTCGCCACTAATATCTTTTCATATTTCTATATGATTCAAGCAACCTTGCCTCATATGAAAAAGGGCAGTGTTATTGTCAACACGACATCTGTAACCAGTTATCGTGGTAGTGAGGAGTTGATTGACTACTCGGCGACCAAGGGTGCAATCGTTTCACTAACGCGTTCGTTATCTAAGAATCTGGCAGCGAAAGGTATCAGAGTCAATGGCGTCGCTCCAGGGCCTGTTTGGACGCCCTTAATTGAGTCTACTTTTAGTAAAGAGCACATAAAGCAATTTGGTAAAAATACGCCAATGGGGCGTATGGGACAACCAGATGAAATTGCTCCTTGCTATCTATTTTTAGCTTCAGAAGATAGCAGCTACATGACAGGTCAGGTGCTTCATCCAAATGGCGGAGAAATTATTAATGGCTGATTAGCTACGTCTACGCCTCGTTTGGAGATTACCTTTTTCTTCAATTTCACCTGAATGTGGTAATAGCTCTAAAAACTGTCTCGCTGTCGTTAACACAGTAAACGTTTTAAACGCTAACCGTAATAAACGCATTTTGCGTGGCAGAAGTATAAAGCCAGCTGCAAAAAAGCCTAAGGCAGTTAAGCTCAAGTTTGATGCTTTATTTTTAATAACTTTATAGTCTCTGTTAATGGATCTCTTGCGATCATTTATCGCATGTTTTTGAGTCTCAATTTGTTGGTGTATTTTTCTCATTTTGACTCCTTATTGATAGTTGCTTACGAGTTTCGTTGAACTGCAAGTTTGAAGAAATTCGAGCAATGTAAAAAGCTAGAAAGATCGCAATGATAAAGTTGATTGCAGCGACGATAAGTAAAGCTTGAATCAGCGTAAAATGAACAACAGTTAGCCAGGTAGCAAACGCTCCTAATAGAGCGAACCAGCTTGAAATTAAAAGCAATGACGCAATGGCGATTAGCATCAAAATGATTGCTAGACTGCGTCCTGCGAGTTTTACTTCAAGTTTAAATAGTTTGAAAATATCATTGACAACACCTAGAGAATTCTTCCAGATATTCTCGATCGCGCTTAGTAAAGAAGAATTCTCTAGTTTTTCGTGAGTCATGACTTAAATAATACCTTATCGTCTCATCAATAATGCTAGAGCCATGCCAGAAAGCATTGCAATTCCGAGGGCTTTAAAAGGTTTTTGATGAACATACTCTTTAACTGTTGCTTTAACGTCTTCGCTACGATCTTTAAGTTCATTGAATGTATCTTTAAGAACGTCACCAGCGCGTTCAGTTAATTCAGCTTCATTGCTTGCACTTTCTGCTTCACGTACTCGACGAGCGTGTAAGCTAGAAGGATTTTGGCTTGCCATAATTATAACCTCCAATTGTTTCAAAAAAGCAATCTACAGATGCTATTCCAATTGTTAGTATAGTACATGGGTCTTGGGTTGCACCTACGCTACCTATTCTTCTTTAATTGATCATTACTGGATGCCAATTGAAGGTTTGGTCCAGCCAGTTGTAAATTTTCTCATTGGAAATAGCAATAGCTCCCATTTGACAATGGGCTTGTGCTGCCCCCTGTGTTCCAAAAACGAGTAGTGTCTTGGGAGAAGTTAACTGTTGATAGACTTGTTGTGGCTGGTCTTTCATAAATTGGTCGCTGATGCTATCAACCACTAAAACCGGGGATTTTATTCTCTTTAGAATATTAGCGGTATTATAGGGTCTCAGTGCATCTAGTACCGCAGCTGGAGAATTCACATTAAATACCCACATAGCATTGTTGAAAAACCAGTTGGCATTAACATCCTTTGCCATTTGTTGTTCGATAATTTTGTTGAACTTATTAGGGTCAGTTTTCGCAAGGTTAATTAGTTCATCTGTTAAGCTGACTTTTAAGCTGTCAAACATGCTATAAACACCAGGATTTAAAATGACAGCTTTAATTCTCGGATCAAACGCTGCCGCGCGTGCAGCTAAGTAGCCGCCCATGCTGATACCCATGAGTGCAATTCGATTGTGATCTACATTTGGTAAACGATTGGTGAAGTCGATAACCGGAGAGATGACTTTTTCCCAATCATAACGAAATGGGATGTGCTGTTGTTTAATCATTTCACCCTGGCCCGGACCTTCAATGAGTAATACATGGTAGCCTCTTTTATGTGCGGCAAGGCCTGTTTCAAAATAAAGTTCCTCTGCTGTGCCATCAAAACCGGTATTCACAATGATGAGTGGTGCATTTGGTATTTTTGATTGGATAAAGTAGCCGGGTAGTGTTGTCTTGCCATAGGGAATCCGAACCGTCCGAATATATGGCAAGTCAGTAATGGCTCGTAAAAATGACAAACGACTGCGCTGCCAAGCATCAATTGCTCTTGGTCTAAGCTTGGGCGCATCCATATAAAAGCTAGCAGTTCGATAGTAATTTGAAGCACGTAAGTAAGCTTCTTGAGCGGAAGTGTTGTTGTGATTTGCTTTAAAGTTGTCTGCTAAGCGGTAAAGTCGATCACCTAACATATACCATTGTGCGTACCATCGTATAATGTCGCCGTTTGGGATATTGCGTGCGGTTGAAATCGATTCGCCTATATCAGCGCCACCTGAAACACTATAACCAATGGTGCGAATAAATTCATAAGAAAAACTCGGATTTTTAAAAATCAGATTCTCATACCAATCAGATGCAAAACTAGAGTTGCAAAATAGGCAAGTAGCAACGGCGATAATTTTAAGAAATTTGCCCGCAAACATACATCCTCCTTGATGCCTTCTGTTTATTGATCGCAATGATATCCTAGTTGATTGAGACCTTCCTCAAGATAACTTGGTAGCAATGGCTTGGATAATAAATATTCCGGTGTCCGTTTATTCCAACTTTCTTTTGCTTGATTAAAAGCATCGTCCCACTCCTTGCCATCAAAATCACCCCGTCCTATCCAGAAGATTGCTACTAGAGCGGCTTGCTGATCGGGTTCTAGATCTCTGATTCTGGTTTGTAGCTCAGCGAAAGTAAGATCATGTTTATAATCTTCAAAAAGTGCAAAGTACCAATCATCATTTTGATCATCATCGCCCGGATCATTCGGGAAGGCGACCTCTTCTTTAGCGAAGAATTCTTTCGCCCTAGATATTATTGCGCAAACAATGTCGGGATTGATATTTAACTCCATCTTTCTCTCCTTTATAAAAAGTATAGAAAAAGATAATGTTTATTTTCCAGCCGACGTCCCGTGACTTGTTCGCGGGACGTCGGCGACTTCCAAGTCGCGGGACGATGGCGATTTTTATTTGCTAGGAGCAAATACCTTAATGTCACAATTATTATTAGCAAGACATTTTGCTAGAGGAGTATCTGCTTTGAGTGAGTCTTTAATTTCATCAAACGACAAGGTAATTGCTTGTGGCCCATAAACATAAGCCGCAACTTGATATTCATTGAATGTTATTTGCATCCCATTCTTCACAATATTCCATACTTGATAATTTTTAGCGGCTGGAGTCAACCCATCGCTAAAGACTTCAACATTATTTCCGCCGTTGGGATTTTCTTTGAGTTGAGTGGTGACCCGTTGTGTCGCAATTTTTGAGATTTTTTCGAGTGCCGCTGATTCATTCTTGAATAAAGAAGCAAGCGTTACAACTTTATTCTTGGTGAGGTCATAGTTATATGCTGAATATTTATGGCTCGGATGTGCGGCACCTGCCATCGAGGTATCATTACTCAACCGTAAGCTAACAAGCTTAGCGGGTTCTAAAGATGTTAAGTCATAAGTCACATTTAATGTGCTACCCGCTGCTTGTAAATCTTTTGGAATCGGATATTGTGAATTTTCAGACACGGATTTTTTAAAGGTTTCTAAATTGTCTAATGCCCATTTTTTGGCAAGCTGGTTGAATTTCTTTTCGCTTGGTGTCGCTGGATTTGAAATCTGTGGATAGTTTAAAACTACCGAATATTTTGGCTGATTACTATTTAAAGTTATTTGTTTGTTGTCAAAATGCAGGGGGCTGTTGGCAAAGATGGAAGTAGTAAAAAGTAAGCTCATAGTTGTAATTAATTTTTTCATTGTCTTTACCTTGTAGTTAATATCTAACGATATATTTTGAGCTTTCCTATCGCTAGCGTCAAGACAGTTTCTAGCTCCTAGCTTCAAGTAAATAATGGTTGTAGATCATAATTTAAGCTAACTTTTTGCTATATTTTTAATATAAGAAAAAGGAGGGCATTATATGATTGATGTAAATACCAGGCCAAAATATTGGGTTTTTTGGCTTATCTTTGGGATTCTATTGATGGTGGGGGGATTTTTTCTACTGAGTAGCCCAGTAATAGCAAGTATTGCTTCTGTGTTCGTATTTGGCACTTTATTGTTATGTGCTGGGGTCATCCATATCATCACCGCATTTCTCGATAAGAATTCTAACCACTTGTGGCTACATCTTGTGATCGCAGCATTTACCATCGTGGTTGGTTTTTTAATGCTATATAGTCCAGGCATTACCTTAGCGACCTTGACTTTACTCATTGCAGCATTCTTTTTAAGCAATGGGCTGTTTCGAATTATTGGCTCCTTAGTCTCACGTTTTAAAGGTTGGGGCTGGTTTTTTCTGAATGGCTTAATCAGCTTAATCTTGGGTATTTTAATTTTGATGCACTGGCCAAGTTCCAGCCTTTGGGTAATTGGTTTGTTTATTGGTATTGATTTAATTTTTGCTGGCTGGTCTTTAGTGATGATAGCGGTCTTTTTCAAGAAAGGTGTTGTGACCGCATAGTACAGTTGTCTCGAGACTTGTTCGCGGGATCTAGCTAACTTGATCCTGCAAACAAGTCGCGGACGTAGGCTATAATAAAATTTAATGACAAGAATTCTAGATTTGTTCAAGGATGAAAGGGATGAAAAAATTATTTGTTACTTTACTGCTTGGCGTTTTATGCTGTTGCTCATCACTGAGTTATGGACTTACGATTCGTTTTGGTCTAATTGATTTTTATCCCCCGTTTGCATTTTCAAGTAAATCTGGTTACATCCACGGTTATGATGTTGATGTCGCCAAAACAATTTGTGCTCGACTTAATGCGGAATGTAGCTTTACTCCAATGCCTTTAGAGTCTCTCTTTAGCAGTTTAAACCAGGGCAAAGTAGATGCCATTATTGGTGCAATCTCTATTACAAATCAGAGGAAAACTCAATTCGATTTTTCACAGCCTTATTTCAATAGCACAATGAGTTATATGACCTTAACTAGTGCCAACATAGATCTGCAAAATCTAAAAGGTAAACGCATCGGAGCTGTTCGAAGTAGTGTTTTTTACTCTTACCTTACACAAAAATATGGCAACGTAGCTCAAGTGGTGACTTTTTTGACCAATGAAGCTCTAGCGACTGCATTGTCGGAACGTAAAGTAGACGTGGTTTTGTTAGATACTCCTGCTGCGAGCTACTGGGTTAATTACAGCACAGGCTTATTCAAATTGATAGGCAGTCCTGAAAAATTAGCTGATGATCAAGGTTATGGAATTGCCGTTAAAAAAGGCAACGATATGTTGTTGAACAGCATTAACAATGCGCTTACGTCGATGATTAAAGATGGATCGCTTAATAAATTTAAACAGGCTTATTTTAAATAATTCTAATTGTAATTCCCGCGCAGTCTGTTATTCCCGCGCAGGCGGGAACCCA
>DJAM01000119.1:6232-7571 GCA_002429595.1 Coxiellaceae bacterium UBA6002 | reverse complement strand
GGTTCCCGCCTTCGCGGGAATGACAAACAACGCGGGAATGAACAAACAACGTGGGAATGACAGAGAAAGCCTCTATCCAGGAAGAAGCTCAATATGAACATTACCCCAAAACACATCATCATCATAAGAACCACCATAGGATGCCTTTATCCCAGTTGGCTCGTTATACAGAATGATTTCCTGTTGATCGGCTGGTAAATAATTATTAAAAATCATCACAGATGCGATTCTATTTATAATGCTATGCCAAGGGTCAATGAGATCTTCTGGCAAATCGTGAAGCGAAAGATCGGGTTTGCCAAATTGAATCAAGCCACGCGTCTTCATCCAAAAATAATTGTTTTCTTGAGGTATCAGGTCAACTAGAAAATGCTGTTCAATGGCAAATTCACCATTCAAGATAGACTTGCCGACTTCAGCAAGCCATTGCTCTTGAGAAAATAATTTGACTAATAAATGATTTGCGATCGCACCGGTTCTCTCATTTAAAGCAATGAAATGTAAAATATTTAGTAGTGAGGTGTAATTTTGTAATGGGTTAATGGGATTTTCCCAGCTGCCAAAGAGATAGACGCAATGACTATTCTGAGATAATTGTTGGTAGGTTTCGGGATTATCGACTGGAAAATCGTCGCAATAAGGAGGGTTTTTAATAAATACCTCAAATTTTTCTGGGTTGTCTTTCTGCGAGTAAATCTCTAGATTTATTCCTTCTGGTAAGGTTTCCGTTAAGATTGTATCGATATCTTGTTGTGAATAGTTACCAAATACTGCGAATAAAGCAAACTGGACCAAAGGATCAAACATTTTAATATTCCAAGATTTAAGTTATTAAAAACGTACACTTCGAATGCGAACTTCTTCAAGATCAACTTCATCTAATAGAAGATGAAAGGTATCATCATGGATTTTACCCATTTTTCTAAGTTCGAGTAAAATATTGCGTTCCTTTCTGGTTGCCAATAAGGCAAGTCTCTTAATAACGTAATATTCTTTTGATAATGTTGAATAAGGTGTTTCAGTGAGTTGTGACTCAATCGTTCGCCTTCTGCGCTCGATTTGTTTATAAAAATCATTGAAGATTTCGCAAGGAATATTTTCTTTCTCGGCAACTTTGGTGATGTGGGCCATTACCTTTTCGATAAGATTTATTCGAGTCATGACTTCTTCTTTGAGCAATTCGTCCGAGTCATCTTTTAATTTAAAAGAACGTAATAAAAGGGGTAAGGTAAAAGTAGGCAGTAAGAGAGTAGCAACAATAACACAATATGTTAAAAATAAAATGAGATCTCGATGTAAACTCTCGCCGGTGCTCGTGAGAGTAATTGGAATGGACAGC
>DJAM01000119.1:5488-6106 GCA_002429595.1 Coxiellaceae bacterium UBA6002 | reverse complement strand
GCAGCCGCTAGCGAAATTATTCCTCTCATGCCGGCCCACCCTAACACTACCAAAAACTGCCAAGGAGGCATTGGGTCTCTTTGTACTATTTTGCGGAAAAATAACCTTGGTAAATATGCAGCTGGGAACATCCATACAATGCGAGTGACGATGATGACCAGACTTATAATAGCTCCATAGAAAATTAATGTTGGAACTGAATATTCTTTAATATGTTGCAAAATGAAGGGCAATTCCAAACCAATGATGGTAAAAATAAAACCGTTAATAATAAAAATTAGAGTATTCCAGTTGGATTTGGCATTCACCCTGGTTGTTGATGACCCAACAGAGGGTATTTGTAGCCCAAAATAAAGGCCACAAACCACGGTGGCAATCACACCGGAAAGTCCCAGGCGTTCTGCAATTAAAAAGCATGAAAAAGCAGTTATAAAACTAATGGTTACCTCAGCCTGCATTGCTTTAATCCATTGCAACAATTTAACAGCGATATATCCTAGCGCTAAACCTAGAGCTACCCCACCAATTGACATAATAAAAAATTGTATGATAGCGCCACTGACTGAAAAGGTCCCAACGATTAAAGCGCTTAAAGTAAAACGAAAAAGTATCAACGCC
>DJAM01000119.1:0-5375 GCA_002429595.1 Coxiellaceae bacterium UBA6002 | reverse complement strand
GAAAAAGTATCAACGCCGCCGCATCATTAATTAGACTTTCACCGGCAAGTAGTGTTAACAGTCTTCTAGGCGCTCCTATCCGCTTAATGATACTAATGGCTGAAGAGGCATCGGTTGGCGAAACGATTGAGCCTAAAAGCAGACCCTCGAGCCAAGTAAACCCAGGAATAAACAAAACCGCAGCGCCAGCCACTACGAAACTAGTAAATATCGTTAAGCCAAAAGCAAGTAGCAGAATAGGTCTGCGATTAAATTTCAAATCTTGCCAAGAAGCAAAATAAGCAGAATAAAATAAAATCGGCGGCAGAAATAATTGAAATACCACAGTCGGCTGCAGTTGAATAAAAGGGGAGCCTGGAATCAGACTGATGATGCAACTGCCGATAACCAAAAAAATCTCATGAGGAATCTGAAAACGATTAGCAATTGGAACTGAAACGCTCGCCAGAAATAGCAGAAAAATGGCTGCTTCAACAAAATTCAAGTTGCACGCTCCTTATGCCTTTTAGATATTGTAGCTTGCTTTAAGTTTAATTTAATAATAGAGCGGTATAGTGCTTCGTCTAGACAGACCTTAGATAAAAATATGGCTTTTTAAACAATTCACTCTGCTTCATCTTACGCTTAGATGTAACGCTTCGACTTTCGATTTTTTAATGAATCGCTACCAGGCTGTTAATCCTATTTTAAATGTTCCCGATGAAGATGGAATTTCTCCTTTGCACTACGCCGTACACTATAGAAATTTACCTAGAGTTAGAAGATTAGTAGAGGCGGGAGCACTGGTAAATCAGACAGATAATCAAGGGATGGTTCCATTACATTGGGGGGGAGTCAGGTATTGCCCTACTCGGAAGATGGGACTGAACAGCGATGGGGTGCTATCTTAGAATATTTGCTAGCAAAGGGGGCCAATCTTGAAGTATTTAATAACAGGGCTCAGGGTAGGCACACCCCTTATGAAAAAAATCTCATCTGGGGACTTAACGCGGCAGTGATCAAAGAATTGTTTGAGGCACATTATAAAGAAATTAGAAAACAACATGGCTTTCTTTACGGAAAAATAATGGCATTAGAACAAACACTACCTTCTCCCAATGGCCCCGTTAAAAAAAGAATAGGTATCGAATTTCTTAGAGTCGCGTTCAAAGAGTGTCGAGCATTAGTTCTTCTTCAAGAATTTTTAACATTCGATCCAGCTGCTGTTTGTAATTACCGCCAAGCGGGAAATGGTAACACTCTCATTCATATTCTTCTCACAGCGATGGCAGACCGTTGCGATAGGATGGAAAATGGTCTTGGTATGATAATGTTGGAGCTACTTGCCAAAAAATGCCCGCAACTTTATTTTGAAAAAAACAGGCGAGGAGAGACGGGTTTTGATCTAGCTTTAAGAGACTATAAAAATCGTCAGATGACTACATATTTTAAAGACAATTTATTCAGTGAAAATGCTGCTCCATGGAGAGGGGCCTTCAATTATTAAGCAATTCTTTACATTCTTGACATAGTACCAAAAAATAGTACTATAATTAGTATGAAAATTCAAAACAAACATAAGAAAGTCTTAGAAGACATTTTTCATGATCCGGTAAAATCTGGAGTTATTTGGACAGAAATAGAAGCAATGTTATTAGCTCTTGGGGCTGAGCTCACAGAGGGAAGAGGTTCTAGAGTAAGGATAGCATTGAATGGTATGAGAGCAGTTTTTCATAGGCCGCATCCTAAAAAAGAAACTGATAGAGGTGCATTGAAAGCTATGCGACGATTCTTAACTGAGGCAGGTATAAAGGTATGATGAAATATAAAAATTATATAGCTCACATTGAATTTGACGACGAGGCAGAAATTTTCCATGGTGAAGTAGTAAATATTCAAGATGTTATTACTTTTCAGGGGAAGAGTGTTAAAGAACTTAAAAATGCATTTATCGATTCTGTAGAAGATTATTTAGACTTTTGTGAACAACGTGGGGAAGATCCAGATAAGCCTTTTTCTGGAAAATTTAACTTGCGAATAGATCCTGAGGTTCATCGTGAAGTGGTTATTGCCGCAAAAGTAGCCGGAATGAGTTTAAATCAATGGGTAGCACAGGCGATAACGCATATGTTACACGATAAGCATTTTGGTTAATTCAATATACGCAAGTTGTTTATTTTTTTCAAATAATAGCCCTCACCCCAACCCTCTCCCGCAATTAGTTCGAGTTTTAGAAACTAACAGCGGGAGAGGGTTGGGGTGAGGGAAAATAGATGAACGATATTATCAATATAGAACTCAGCCGTTTAGCGGTTCGAATCGGTGATCATTTAGAAAAATCAAAATTATCATTGGTGACGGCAGAGTCTTGTACCGGTGGTTGGATTGCGCAAGTATTGACTTCGGTGCCGACTTCATCGAGTTGGTTTGAGTGTGGATTTGTTACTTACAGTGAGCAATCAAAAGTAGAGATGTTGGATATCAACTGCGAAGCTATAAAGCAATATGGTGCGGTCAGCAAAGAGATTGCAATCGCAATGGCGCAAGGAGCGATCACTAATAGTAAAGCTCAGATTAGTATTGCTGTCACAGGGCTTGCTGGGCCCGATAAGGATGAAACTTCTTCGCCACCGGTTGGAACTTGTTGGTTTGCTTGGTCGATCAATAATAAGATCATCACGGCGGCTGAACATTTTCAGGGCGATAGAAATACCGTAAATTACCTCGCTGTTAAAAAAGCATTAAGCGGTTTGATTGAACTTTTATAATTGACGATGATCATTTGTTATCTGCTGCCACTGTGCAATTTGTTCTTTAGTACCTGGCAGAATTCCTAAAAACAATCTTGGTTCAGTAATATCCGGTTCCGAATGAATGGCCGCATCTTTTGAGCCGACAATGAAATGTGTTCCTTGACCACTATCTGCACTTTCAATGAGACAGTGTGCTAACAAGCTATTAATCTCGTTCGACGCATTATTTTCTTGAAGCATGTAAAACTGATCTTTCATGGTTGGTGGTGCGTTGGTAAATAAAGTTGGTTTTCCTTTCAAGGTCATTACAACTTTATATTGGTTGCCCACCTTAGGTGAATAGTAATAACCATCAGTGTGCCAGCGTGGTGTTTTATATAAAGGGGTTGGTGTGCATGATCGTAGCGTGATCCAGGCTGTTTCTTGTTGATAATCTTCCAGAACGTTACCTACCAGCTTGCAAACCAAAGCTGCAATTTCATTGGTTGCGCCAGCAGCAATTTTTTGCAGAAACTTTGTACTTTGGCTATTTAAGTCCTGTAGCTCCCCGAAGTTGTCATAATTTCTAGACTCTACAATGTTTAGTTGAGCCAAGTGTTGTTGCTCTTTTGCGCTTAGCTTAAGATCATAATGCCGAAAAGGGTGCTCTGAGCCCAATGCCTTTATCATGTATTTTTGTTCCTATTTCAATAATATATTATTGACAACCAATAACTTTTGAGTATGCTGTCAGCCATTGCCGGTATAAAAAAGGACATAAGGATTATGACGAACAATGAACCTCGGTCTCTCAAATTTAACAAGCTCTTCTTAATTGAACTCAAATCAGTATTTACTCAGTACTTACAAACAGAAAAGCTCAAATCGTTCCTTTACCTTCTGCTAATTACTACTTGCACCATTGTGACGGTGCGAGCCACTGTTGGACTAAATATGTTCAATCGTGATTTTTTCAATGCCTTGTCGGGGTATCATAGTAAAGAAATCATGGTACAAATTGGCAAGCTTACAGTATTTATCGCCTTGTTAATGTTTGCCGAAGCATACAATACTTATCTTTGCGGTTTATTAGCCATAAGATGGCGTAGGTTAACAACCGACAACTTTGTGACTAGATGGCTGAACAATAAGAAATATTATTTTTTGAAATCAGAAAATAGAGTAGATAACCCTGACCAACGTATCGCAAGTGATTTGGATCAATTTCCCGTTGCCACACTAGGACTATACGGCATAATTTTTAATTCGGTACTGACTATTTTGACCTTTGGGGTGACCTTATGGCAGTCGTCGGTGCCATTACAATTAAATGGTAGTACCTACCATATTCCAGGATTCTTTTGTTTGTGTGCACTGACTTATTCGATTGTGGGTACTTGGATAACGAGTCTACTGGGTAGCAAGTTAGCAGGCTTAAATTTTAATCAACAGAAGTTTAATGCAAACTATCGATTCGGACTGATCAAATTGCAGGAATCTAGCGAGGAAATTGCATTTTATAGCGGTGAGCTTGCAGAACAAAATAAACTTTCTAAATCTTTTCTAACTGTTCTAACCAATGCACTTAGCATTAACAAAATTAAAAAGCGTTTAACTTTTTTTGCTGGTGGTTATAGTCAGATTGGGATGGTGTTAGGTTTTATCATTACTGCTCCATTTTATTTGAATAAACAAATCGATATGGGTATGTTGATGTTAATATCTGGAGCGTTTACTTATACTATCAATTCATTTTCAATTTTTGTTCAATGCTTTCAAGCGCTAGCTGATTGGCGAGCTACCTTGCATCGTATTGCGGTCTTCGATGACACACTTAAGCAACATCCTAGAGAACACGCGACCATTTGCGTCAGCCGTCATAATCGTACAGATGTTGAAATACGAGATTTAACGATCACAACACCACAAGGACGCAATTTATTAACGGGTATCAATTTGCATTTGTTACCTGCGACGTCATACATAATTCGTGGTAACACAGGTATTGGCAAAAGCACTTTATTCAAAGCAATTGCAGATTTGTGGATACATGGGAGTGGTACAATAAAGCTGCCACAAGCTGCCAAACTTTTATTCCTGCCGCAAAGACCTTATTTATTTGAGGGTACATTAAAAGAAAATTTAATTTATCCAGACAACGAAACTATCGCTGAAGAAAAATTGGCAACAATTTTACGAGAAGTCGGATTAGGAGAATTACAAAATAAACTCGAGATAGCTAGGGATTGGCCTAGAACACTTTCCTTGGGCCAACAACAACTGTTAGGCTTTGCGAGGATACTGCTGAATCAGCCTAATATCATTTTCTTAGATGAAGCTACTTCAGCCTTAGATGAATCAATGGAAGGATTTATCTATACGCTTCTCAAAAACCGCTTACCGCAAGCTATAATTTTAAGTATTGGTCATCGATCTAGCTTAAATAAATTTCATGATAATGCTTTGTTGGTCAGAAACTCAGCGCTGAAGTTCGATAAGATGTATTCGCATGATTTAGAGGAAGCGCTTGTTTAGGTTTTAACTTATGTGTCATTCCGCGTTATTTGTCATTCCCACGCCTGTGTTGTCATTCCCACGTTATTTGTCATTCCCGCGTTATTTGTCATTCCCGCGAAGGCGGGAACCCATCTTTCCAGCCGCACC
>DJAM01000142.1:15567-25601 GCA_002429595.1 Coxiellaceae bacterium UBA6002 | reverse complement strand
GGGAACCCATTCCAGGTGCGGCTACAAGGATGGGTTCCCGCCTGCGCGGGAATGACATCTATATGCGGGAATGACAAATAATACGAGGAATGACATTTTAAACGCTGTAATACATGTCAAACTCAACTGGGCTTGGCATCATTCTTAATCTATCCACTTCTAGTTGCTTCAATTCAATATAAGTGTCAATCAAATCTTTCGTAAATACATCACCTTCTAGCAAGTACGCTTGATCTGCTTTTAATGACGCTAACGCTTCATCGAGAGAGCCACATACTGTGTGTATCTTAGCGATTTCTTCAGGTGGTAGTTCAAAAAGATCTTTATCGATTGCATCTCCAGGGTGGATTTTATTTTTTATGCCATCAAGCCCCGCCATTAATAAAGCAGAATACGCTAAATAGGGATTGGCGCTTGGATCAGGAAAACGAATCTCTATTCTTTTCGCTTTCTCTGTAGGGACGTAAGGAATACGAATAGCAGCCGAACGGTTCCTTTGCGAATAAGCTAGTAATACTGGGGCTTCGTACCCAGGAACGAGTCTTTTATAACTGTTCGTGGTTGGATTAGTAAAAGCATTTAACGATTTTGCATGCTTAATAACGCCACCGATGAAATACAAGGCTGTTTCGGAAAGACCTGAATATTGATCACCTGCGAAAATATTTTTGCCATCTTTGACTAAAGACAAATGACAATGCATACCACTGCCATTATCACCGAACAAAGGTTTTGGCATAAAAGTCACTGTTTTACCATAAGCATGTGCGACATTGTGCGCCACATATTTAAACACTTGGGTTTCATCACCTTTGTTAGTCAAGCTATCAAATACGCAATTAATTTCGACCTGGTTGGCACTACCCACTTCGTGATGGTGCGTTTCAATTCTTAACCCCATTTCATGGCAAGTCATGCAGATCGTTGATCTGATATCTTGAGAAGAATCAACTGGGGGGACTGGAAAATAGCCACCCTTAATTCGTGGTCGATGGCCTCTATTGCCTTCTTCATATTCACTGACGGAATTCCAGGGGCCTTCTTTAGAATCGACTCGATACTGGCTACAATTTTCCTTGGATTCCCACGTGACATGATCAAAAATGAAAAATTCAGGCTCAACGCCAATATTACAAATATCAGCAATTCCGGTGCTTTGTAAGTAAGCTTCAGCTTTTTTAGCGACGGAACGAGGGTCGCGGTGATAACCTTTCTTTGTCACGGGATCAATAACATCGCAACGTAAGACTAACGTTGGTTCATCAAAAAATGGGTCAATTACTGCAGTGGCAGCATCAGGCATCAAGAGCAAATCAGAATTATCAATTGTCGCAAACTTTACAATTGAAGACCCATCGAAGGCCTTGCCATGTTTAAAGAGACTTTCAACGTCTTCTCTGTCATTTACCCAAACCGTAACATGTTGTTCTTTGCCACGCGTGTCTGTGAATCTAAGATCTATAAAATGAATATGTTTTTCTTCTATCAGCTTGCAAACGGAATCGACCGACATTTTTTTCTCCTAAGGGGTTGAGCAAGTTACAGTTTGACTTCGAGGCCGGATTCAAGAAGATAAAAGGGTTTAATGACGTTTTACTACCCTGTAAAAGCTTGCTTGAAAGATTAGAAAAGAAGTCTCATGTCGGACGTTTATTCTGAAACAAATAAGATGCAGAAGCAATCACAAGTTTTTAGCTGACTGCAATTTTCACAGTGATTTCTTGGTCATGCTCTACTATGGCAATAACTTCATGCCCATGAATGCGGCACCATGCGGGAATATCGTTAATAACGCCTGGATCAGTACAGATAACTTCCAGTAAATCTCCAGGCTTAAGCTCTTTGATTTTATTTTGGGTTTTGATCACCGGTAAGGGGCAGAGTAAGCGTCTAGCATCCAGTTGATACGTCATGCTAAATACCATTCAGGTAAAATTTCATTGGGAGTAAAAGGGGCAACATTTAAAATCATCGCACTGCCATCGCGCTGCTGGATCTGTACCGTCACTTTATCAGCTAGGCGTCCTGCACTAAAACGCGCTGCAATTCTTGCGGCGAGCTGAAAATCCTCTTGTTCCGGTTTGCCATCTATTAATACTAAGGGACCATTATGGCTTAGCATCCGAAGATGTATAAATTGCTTGCGGTACCCTTCCAGAAAATTATTCTCGCCTTCTTCTCGACCAATAATCATCTTAAAATTCGCAGCAGGACGGATATGACGACCCACTTTGAGCAACATAATGTCGTCTAATTCATATTGTCTTTCGCCTCGAGATTGCCATAAATCAGCCAATTTATTGGAGTAATTCTCATCCGTTAAAAAGCAGCATCCCCCTGCTGGCTGGGCATAATCAGAAAATCCAAATTGAGCAGCAAGTTCAAACTGTGGTTTGCGACTGCGGCCTGACCACGCCAATAATTTGTGACGATCAACCCAACCTAATTGTTCTGGTAGGGTTTCCGGAAGAAATTTGGCGCATAATGGCCGCAACAATAAGTCTTCTGCTCCGGAACGTTTAGCAATTAACGGCATAGTGTGTTTGCGTTGTGACTTAGGGCGCTGACCAATCACCTCGCCAGTAATAATGAAATCGAATTGATTTTCTTCCAGCCATCTAAAGGCATGTTTAACCATGAAGACTTTACAATCGAGGCAAGGATTAAGATAGGCGCCATAGCCATGTTTGGGATTGATGACGACATCTTTGTATTCTTCAACGACATCAATAATATGCAGTTTAATCCCAAGTTGTTCAGCGACCCATAGAGCATTGTTGCGTTTATTTTTATCTTTATGATGCTGTCTGATAGCGTGAGTATGCCCCTCGACACAAAATCCGGTGAAGAAGTTTAAGCCTTCGACGTGGACGCCTTGCTCTTGAATGACTTTTGCAGCCAACATTGAATCAAGACCACCTGATATCAATGCGACTGCTTTACGTGGAGTATTATTCATTGGACGCTATGATCAACTTTCAACAACGCGACAATACGTTTCTTTAACAAAAAAGGTGATCGCAACTCCTAATGCTAAGCAGATCGGTAAAGCCATTAACGCATGACGAAAGGCTTCTGCGGAGTAGACGGGAGCTCCATTTAACATTTGACCATCCCACTCTAAATCAAGGAACCACCCAATGATTGGCTGGAAGCAAGCACCCACAATGACAGAAGCCATATTTGCAAAGCCTAGTGAAGTACCCGCCACTCTTCGGGGATTAATTTCACCTGCAAGCGCATAGCCTGTGGCAAATCCAGAATTTGAGACACCATACAAAAATAGTAGGGTAAATAACATGGGCACTGATAGGTGCGGCAAATAAAGAGCACAAGACATAAAGATTAAACTTGCTATCGCTGCACCAATCATCACTGGCTTACGACGACAAATTGAATCAGATAGCCACCCGGCTAAAGGACAACCTAGAGCGATTCCGATAAAAATACAACTAATGGCATCAGCAGCAATCGTTCGGTCAATGTTGTAAACACGACTTAAATAACTGACGCCCCATAATTCAGCAAAAGCTGCGGTCGGGGCATAGACTGCGCCGACATAGACTGCATTTAACCAACTTTGAGGATTGCGTAGAACTTTGGCAAATGCTTCCCAAAATTTTAATTTCTTATCCGTTTGCCTTTCTTGGATGCTG
This sequence comes from Coxiellaceae bacterium UBA6002, assembly GCA_002429595.1. Lineage (GTDB taxonomy): Bacteria > Pseudomonadota > Gammaproteobacteria > UBA6002 > UBA6002 > UBA6002. Next base: position 21,945 of record DJAM01000142.1, on the reverse strand, counting down.
GCAACTTTAGGTTGATCACGAACAATTAAACCAATCAAAATCGCCAAAAGCAGCAACACGACGCCGATGGTCCACATCGTATTTCGCCAACCTATGCCGTGAACTAGTAAAGCAAGGGGACCCGCAGCAACAGCAGCACCTGCCATACCAAGTGCCTGGGTTAAACCAGATAGCAATCCAAAGCGAGTGGGGCAAAACCAGATAGTAGCGAGTTTCAATGTTCCCACAAAGGCGAACGCTGCTCCGAAGCCCATCACGAAGCGACCTATTTTGGCAGTCACTAAATGATCAGCATGAGCAAATACAAAACATCCTAAGGCACAAAGTGCCGCCATAATTGTCAACAATCGGTGAGGACCAAATTTATCGACTAAAGTTCCAACCGGCATCTGCATGCCAAGATAAGCAATATAAAAAATGGCTGACAATGAGCCTAAACTTAGCGCATTAACTTTAAACGTGCTCATTAATTCAGGGACCATCACCCCAGGAGCGATACGAGCAAAATATTCCGATAAGAAGAATGCAGCACCTAAACCCCAGATGACCCAAGGATAGAATGATTTTGCTTTCGCTTTATTTTCTTGAAAACCTGCTTCTAACTGGTATGCGTTATCGACTTGCATAGGAAGAATCTCACACATCAAATGGTTAAGCTCTCAAAAATAACAAAAAAGTACCTATTAAGGCAAATGTAATGGTAGGTAATGTGGCTGCTAAGATAGCCGGTATTTGATAAACCTGGCTTAAAGGACCGAAAAATTGATTTAAAATGTAAAAACTAAAGCCAATGACTACCCCGATCATCACTCGAAATCCCATCGATACAGAGCGTAATGGCCCAAAGATAAAGGGGATAGCTAAAAATACCATGACCAAACTCGCAAGAGGCTGAGTAAGCCGCTTCCAGAATTCAAATTCATACATGCCCATACCTAAATCATTCTGACGACGATACTTAATGTAAGAATACAAACGCTTTAATGACATCTGGTCGGGACTAATGTTGGAGACACCTAGTAGTCTTTTATCTAGTTTAATATCCCATTTTTGTAGCGGTATCGTTTTACTTACGACGTGATCATCGAAGATTTCGGACTGATGGACATCTCGAAAGTACCAACTTCCCTGTTTATACAAGCCTTTATAAGCGTGACTGATTAAAGTTAAGCGCTTATCTGGATCAAAGTGATACCGAGTGACGTCTGTTAAACGATTATCGACATAGATATCTCTCACAAAGATGAAATTGCTACCGTCCCGAAACCAAACACCGCTGGCACTTTTAAAGGTCTGACCGGCACTCAAAGACAACATTTTGTATTGCTTAGCAATATGTTGCGTTTGAGGGGCAATGCCCTCGCCAATCAAAGAAACGAAGACCAAGAGGATGACTGTTGTAAATAACAGAGCCCGCATGATCTGCCACCGTGACATGCCTGCTGCAGACATCACAATTAATTCACTTTGATTCGCAAGGCGTCCAAGCCCCATGAGACTGCCAATAAGAGCCGCCATAGGAAATAATTGATAAATATCTGTTGGCAACATTAAAGGTACATTGATCAATGCTTGTAAGAAATGGAAATTTCCTTTGCCAATATCTTTTAATTCGCTGGCAAGCTCCAGAAAACTTTCAACACCCAACAAGAGCAGTAGCACTAACAAGACGCTGCTAATCACCGATTTGCCAATATAATTATTTAAAATATTCAAGCGGTTAGTTACCTATACTTTTTAAGTTACCGAGTTGCTCGTACCCTTATGGGAAATTTGTAATACAAAATTATCATCGCCATCAGCAATAATATGAAATGAATCCACCATAAACCTAATTGGGGTGAGATCTTGGCCTTTTCTATCCAGGCACGACCTAAAAATAATAAATCGGTATAAGCGATATAAATCACAATAGCGGGTAATATTTGGGCAAAACGACCTCTTCGTGGCTTAACCTCACTCAGCGGCACAGCAAACAGTGTCAAAATGACGACCGAAATCGGCATTGCAATTCGCCATTGAATCTCGGCGCTAGCAGTTAAATTTTGTTTCCGCTCTTTCCACAAATTTGACAGTGACATGAATTCTTCTTGCTTGCCAAGGTCTGGAACTTTATTGGGCAGCCTCATGCCATATTCGCCAAAATTGGCAATCTGATATTTATTTCTACCAGGAGTGCCTTGATAACGATGGCCACTTTGCAAAACGATAAAGGTTTCTTTCGTAGGTGATTTTTTTTGAAAGGCTTGCTTTGCGGTGATCACGTCCAAAGGAGGATAGCCTACGCCTTCCTTATCCACCATCGGAAGTTGAGCTGCAAATACATTTGCCATCACTTGGTGGTCACGTGATATCCCTTCTGAATATAAAACCCAATCGCCGACTAATTGAAAACGACCAGGAGAGACTTTCTCGATTGGAGAAGAGATAGCTGCTTTAGCTATAATTTCGTTCCGATATTTCGCCATAGCTGGCTCTACCCAAAACATGATGACCGTCACTAAAGCTGTTACAAAGGTCGCTAATAACAGACTCATGACCAAAATTTGAGTCTTACTGATGCCGCAAGCAGTCAAAATTGTCATCTCATTATCAACGTATAATCGTCCATAAGTGAGCAAAATGCCTATAAAAAGGCCAAGTGGTAACATAAAGCCAAGCAGCAAGGGAATTTGGATGCACATCATCTGGAGGACGGCTTGAGGAGTCAAACGACCTCCAGCAGCATCGCCTAGGTAATGAACAAATTGATGGCTCATAAAAATCAATACCAAAATACTGGTAACTGCCAGCATCGTAGTATAAGTTTCTTTAGCCAAATAACGAAAAATTAGACCCATTAAAACAGGACCTTTGAATTAATTTCGTGTCATTCCCGTGAAAGCGGGAACCCATGTTACGTAGGGCTTGAAGCATAGGTTCCCGCTTTCGCGGGGATGACAAAAAAAAGGTATTGATTAGGCACAATAGGCGTAATAGCATCTAGGAAAGCGTGCTATTGATCGATCGCGTATTGTGCAGCAAAAAATTTGGTTATTATCTATTAAATAAGAGAGCTTGTCTAACTTGGCCCCACGAATTGATTTTTACATTCTAAAGACAGAGCGTCTTGCCGCGTATCAGTTTTTAGCTCGCCTGGTGGAGAAAATCTATACCTTGGAAAAAACGGTGTTGATTTTTGCTGGCTCTCAGACAGAAGCTGAGTATCTCGACGATCTCTTATGGAGTTATCAAGAGGAAAGTTTTTTACCTCACGAAATTTATTCTTCTGACAGCGAGAACACACCGATCATCATCAGCACTAGCGAGAAGGTAGCCGCAAATGTATTAATTAACCTGCAGGCTGAGCTACCCCCTTTTTTCAAGGATTTTGAGCGTGTGGTCGAATTAGTTTATGACCAAGATGACATACCTGAACGAGGCAGACAAAAATATCGGCAATACCGAGATTGTGGCTACCAAATAAATACCTTTCATATCAATTGAATTTCTTAAGTAGAGACGCAGATGGAAAAAACCTATCAACCCGAAAATATTGAACAAAGCTGGTATCAAAAATGGGAAGCGCAAGGCTATTTTGCTCCAGCGCAAACTGGAACGCCCTATTGTATTATGCTACCGCCGCCGAATGTGACTGGAACTTTACATATGGGTCATGGCTTTCAAGTCAGTCTTATGGATGCTTTGATTCGTTATCATCGTATGCGTGGCTTTAGAACCCTATGGCAAGTTGGTACCGATCATGCCGGTATCGCAACCCAAATGGTTGTTGAATTACAGCTTCTCAATGAAGGAACTAGTCGCAAAGAAATCGGTCGAGATCGATTTGTTGACCGCGTTTGGCAATGGAAAGACAGTTCTGATGGGACTATCAAAAAACAACTGCGCAGGATGGGTGCCAGTGTAGACTGGTCGAGAGAAAGGTTTTCATTAGATGAAGGGCTTAATGAAGCTGTTCGCAACGTGTTTATCACCCTTTATGAAGAAGGCTTGCTGTACCGTGGTCAGCGCTTAGTTAATTGGGATCCTTCCTTGGGTACGGCTATTTCAGATCTAGAGGTTGTGAACCACGAAGAAGTGGGGTCATTGTGGTATATTCGCTACCCCGTCGTTAGCGCTCCCCACAATTTTATTACCATCGCCACCACTCGACCCGAAACGATGCTGGGAGACGTTGCAGTTGCTGTTAACCCTGATGATGAACGCTATCAAGCTTTAATTGGTCAAAAATTACTTTTGCCACTCGTAAACCGTGAAATTCCTATCATAGCTGATGAATCTGTTGCCATCGATTTTGGTACCGGTGTCGTCAAAATTACACCCGCTCACGATTTCAACGATTACGCTATGGGTGAACGCCATAATCTGCCATTTATCAATATCTTGACTGCCGACGCTAAAATTAACAGTAACGCTCCAAAAGCTTACCAAGGGTTAGATCGATTTGAAGCGCGTAAGGCCATTATCGCGGATCTGACAGCTTTAAACCTTTTAGAAAAGATTGAGCCACATAATCTAAATGTACCTCGTGGCGAACGTTCTGGAGTGGTAGTTGAGCCCTACTTAACGAAGCAATGGTTTGTTAAAGCTAAACAGCTTGCCGAACCAGCATTGGCCGTAGTAGCGAACAAAGAGGTTCAGTTTGTACCTGAATCTTGGACGAAGATTTATTTCCAATGGTTAGAAAACATCCAAGACTGGTGTATCAGTCGGCAACTTTGGTGGGGTCACCGCATACCTGCTTGGTATGATGAACATGAGAATATTTATGTTGGCGATACAGAAGACGAGGTTAGAGCTAAATACAGTTTGTCTGACGCAGTGAAGCTAAGGCAAGATGAAGATGTATTAGATACGTGGTTTTCGTCCGGCTTATGGCCATTTGCAACCCTGGGTTGGCCACAAGAAACAGAAGAGCTTAAAACTTTTTATCCGACAGATGTCCTTGTAACCGGCTTCGACATTATTTTCTTCTGGGTCGCCCGGATGATCATGTTAGGTTTAAAGTTTCAAAACAAAATTCCATTCAAGACTGTTTATATTACAGGCTTAATTCGTGATAGCGAAGGCCAGAAGATGTCAAAATCGAAGGGGAATATTCTTGACCCAATCGATCTAATTGATGGCATCCCTTTAGAGCAACTTATTATTAAAAGAACCCAAAATCTCATCCATCCAGGCACCGCCGCAAAGATTACCTCAGTCACCACTAAAGAATTTCCAAACGGCATCCCAGCTTTCGGTACAGACTCCTTACGCTTTACCTACTATGCGCTAGCTTCTACGGGCCGAGACATCCGATTCGATTTAGGACGCATCGAAGGAAACCGAAATTTTTGTAATAAACTTTGGAATGCAGCCCGATATGTTTTAATGAATACCGAGCAGCATGACCTAACTGCCACAGCTGAAATGCAATTGAGCCTAGCAGACCAATGGATTCAAAGCTCCTTGCAAGACCTCATCCAAACAGTTCATCATTGTTTTGCAACATATCGTTTTGATCTACTCGCTCAAGCCGTTTATGAATTTATTTGGAATGAGTATTGTGATTGGTACTTGGAGCTATCGAAGCCAATTTTATATGCCAGCAAAGACCCAGCAAAGCAATTAGGTGCACGGTATACCCTAACAACAGTCCTAGAAACACTGTTACGTTTGATCCACCCATTAATGCCATTCATCACCGAAGAAATCTGGCAAAGAGTCGCAAAGGTTTTAAAAATCAATGCCGACACCATCATGCTGCAACCATACCCAACTTATGATGAATCTCGGGTTGATAGCGACAGCCTCGCTGACATAGATTGGTTAAAAAAGGTAGTTGTTGCTATCCGCAACATTCGTGGTGAAATGAATATTTCACCAGGTAAAGAGATCTCAATCCTTTTAAGCCAAGGATCAACTTCTGATAAACGTCGAGTACAAGCCACAGAGATTTACATCAAATCACTGGCAAAAGTAAATGATATCCAATGGATCAACGAACCCCCACGCGCCGCTGCAACTGCATTAGTTGAAGAATTAGAAATCTTCGTTCCAATGGCCGAACTAATCGATAAGTCAGTGGAGCTTTCAAGATTAAACAAAGAAATTGCAAAGATCGAAACCGACCTCGATAAGTCGGCAACTAAGCTAAGCAACCCTAATTACCTTTATAAAGCACCCCCGAACGTAGTGGACCAAGAAAAACAGAAAGCGAATGAAATGGCTACGATCCTGGAAAAATTACGAGAGAGGCTAAAGCTTGTTGAAAGCTTATAAGGGTTGACTACAACTTTCTCCTTTCCGCAGCTTGTCAGTCATTCCAGCAACTAGTGTCATTCCAGCAATTATGTCATTCCCGCGTAGGCGGGAACCCATCCTTCCAGCCGCACC
>DJAM01000142.1:0-15448 GCA_002429595.1 Coxiellaceae bacterium UBA6002 | reverse complement strand
CCAGCCGCACCTAGATGGGTTCCCGCCTACACGGGAATGACACCATTGCGGGAAGGACACTGCTTTTATCCACTTCCCACTTGCGGGAAAGGGAGTTTTTAACACAGTCAACCTCACAACCATTAGCATTTCGCTTAATTTAATATTTTAAATTTACAAAATATTGAAAAACAAGATTCTTAGGGGGTCTGCTATACTTTTTTTACTGCAAATGAGTGCAGGAAGACTAGGAGGGAATAAAAAAATGTTAAAAATAATACCTTTGAGTGTTGCTTTACTGCTAAGTGCTTTTAGTGTTTATGCGCAAGATAATGGCGATACCTCTACAACTATTACGACCCCTGGAACTACCACTCCCGATACGTCGACTGATAATAATAATCTAACAACACCCGATACGTCGACGCCAGCCACTACTAATGGCGTTACCAATGTAAATGTACCTGGCAATAATACAACAACTGTTGCACCTACGCCGGTGAATACAACTCCGACGCCGATGACAACTACACCTGTTACGACTGCGCCTAGTACAACATCTACGATGACTACCACGAGCAGTACTACAAGCACGAGTACAACTTCGGCGACGTCGTTTGTTTGTATGGGGAATACCCCTAATTGGAATCTAAATGTTTCAAAGGACTTGATTACTTATTCAAGTTCTAAAAATCCAAATGTGAAGATTAAGGGCGTTCTAATGACAAGACCGATGGGTGATACTACCGGCAACCTGCAAGTGTTCACAGCGAAAGATAATAACAACCGTAATGTTACTATTTTAATAAATCGTAATGCGGCTGGCTGTGTGAATGGCGCTCCAGGTCAAAGTTATGGCTACGATGCCTTTATTGTATTTCCAACTCAAGTAGTAGTTGGTTGTTGCAATCCGCAATAATGCTGTGAAGAATAAAAAGGTGCTAGCAAAGCTAGCACCTTTTCTATTTTCCTACTCTACTAGTCGTAGGAGTTCCTGCGGGAATAGGAGCAGGAGCAGCCCCATACCCTTGATGTTCAAAGACATTCGGTCGGTCATCTCCCCCAGCCGGGCTTGCTGCGGCTGCGGCACCACCACCTCTCTTTCTGTCAAAGAAATGCGTAAGTGTAGATGGTGTATTAGACTGACCCGGATAGCTTCCAACATCATATGTCTCTCCAACTTCAGGGTCAGGCAGAAGCTGAGGAGTTCTCTCAGGTGCCTCTGCAGGTCTAGCTCTTTGTGAATCTACTGGGTGTGAATCTTCTGGCACTGCATCAAGAATTATTTTCTCGTAGTTCCCAGGTTCCCTCCCTGTGTGTTCATAATTTTTAACAAAATTCGCCAGTACTGATCGAAGCGAAGGATGACGCTGTTGATCAGTTACTTTCCAAGTATAATGATACACCCAATTGAGTATAGATTTCGGAATTTTGCTGAAATTCTTATCTTCAGGTACTTTAATTTTAATTATATCCATTATATACCCAGCAAACCCTGGCTTTTCTTTGAATTTCGCAAAGAAATACTCTTTATCTAATTGACTAATTAACCTGAAAATCTCGAAATCCTGAACTCCAACGATGGTATTATTTTCAATCATTGCTTTGATTTCATTTAAAGCAACATTCATCCATTGTTGAGGAACAGTGATATCAGTGTCTTTAAATTTAATAGTCTGATCTTTAAGACAAAGCATTCCTAACAATGCTCTCGGGGTAACAGGAGTTACTTGATCAGTATTTCGAGTCAAAACTTTCAATAGATGTAAGATTGGATCTTTAATATCCTTTTTACTTCTCAGTACATCAATTAACTTTTGACAATAGAAATCAGGTACTTCTTCATTAGTTGTCTTAAATCGAACTTTACCTTCAAAATCGAAGTTAACACTTCCTAAAAACAATTTAAAAATCGGCTCATACTCTTCTAATACAATATCTTCATCGAGCATTGCCACCAGTGTCTTCAAATTTGAAACGGTATTAAATACTTGTGGAGAATTGTTGAGTAACAATTGAATACTAGCTTTCACAAAAGTTAGATAAGGCTCCTCAATCCAACTGTGAGGATTTTCAACGTCGGTTACTCCAGCGAATACCAAATTTGAACCTGCATTTTCTGGCAAATCTTTTGCAGCTACACTTTGCAAGAATGCTAACGCCATATTTGGAGTTATTGCCGCTTCAACACCATTGCGATGTAAACATGCATAGGCATAAAGAGCAGTATTACTATAATAAACTGGCACAGCATGCAAACCTTCTGATGCTTCAGGGGTCAACAAAACTAAAGTTTCCTCTGAGCGTAAATGTGCTTTACCATTTTCGTCAAAAAGCAATGTCTGGAATAAACCTTTGGCAAATGCAGGATATGCTTCGAGTAAGTCTTTTGCTTTAAATTCCTGTTTAGGCTGGTAGAGATATCGAGCTAATGCCTCAAAATATAAAATACTTAGCTCTTCAGGAACAGCTGATCGAGTTGCTTTAAATACCAGACCCTCTTGAGTCACTGTTACAAGCTGATTAAGTGAAGTGAGATATTGTTCATAATCAGGATAGAACTCATTCGTTCTTCGACTAACATCGGCATTTGAAGGACGATTTACGCCTCGTCTTGCTGCTTGTTTCCTAATTGCTTCACCTAAGAAATCTACGTGATGTGCGTAAAAATATAAATACTCATGGGTCTCAGTAATTTGTTGGCCGTCGACTTTGAATCGTAGGCCTTTTGCATCAACGCTAAAATTGTTAAGCACAGCTTTTGCATTAGCAACACTTTCACTACGTCTTCCTGCACTGTAGTGCAGTCGATCTAAAATAGCTGGAGCTGGATAAATGAAATTCGGATCAATCGCATACAATTCACGAATCATGTGCTGGAAGTAAGGATCGTAACTTACAATTCGATCAGTGAGCGGCGTTCCATCCTTGACTTTATTTTCAACACCCTTAGCTTCAAAATTATAGATTTCAGCCAATTCAACAGAAGTCATTGCGGGCTCATCAGCTAAAAATAACATAGCGTGGTGAACTTCATCTATGAAAGTCTGATCAATAATTCTAACGAGTACTGAGTCAGATGCGTTTTTATTCAAGAGCTTATATATTCGTCTTTTATTTGGACTATTTAAAAAGTAATTTTTAAACTCTTCTTCTGCATTAGGAACTTCCCCTCGGATGTCACATCCCATAGTTGCATCGAGCGCCTCAGATTTTTCAAAATAATCTAAAGCAAAGCCTTCAATAGGCTGATCTCTTAACAAGAGTTCAAATATATCTTTCGAAGAGCTTGTTGAAGCAAGTGACAGGAAGAATGCTTCGCGAAGTTTCACACTACCATTTAGATAGCTAACAAATTTACTTCGAACTTCACTAACATCACCCATTAAAAGTTGTCTTAAGAAGTTCGTGACAGGGTTATTTTCGACTATATCAAAACTTCCGATTATTGCCGCTAAATCGTCGGCTGTATTTTCTTTTTTAATTATCTCAACAATATTAGCCTTGAGCAGCTCGGGTTCAAAATCAGCAAAGAATCTAATTCTGTCTTCGACTTTGAATATTTCCAGATATTGTTGATACAAACCTGGATCTGAATTCAAAAATTCAAACTGTAAAGCAATTTGTGATGGATCACTATTGCAAATAAGATCTCTTAAAATCCAAGGTCCATCGACTTTATCTAATAAGATATTCGAACGTAGATCTTTACCCAGTCTTATCGCTACAGCTTTAATTTCTCTAAGATTTTCAGCTGGATTTGCAGCAGGAAGCTCCTTGGCAAAGCGCATATAATCAGAGATAAGGCTAGCATCACTTTCCAATAATCCGCAGAGTTTTTCACCGCTTGCATTTAAGAAAATATGCTTAAGATAACAATTTTTGATTTCTTGCTTGAAGGTGAAGCTGAAGTGATCTGGATTCGCACCTGATTTTACTAGAGCGAAGGATGCACAATATAATTCAATAAGCTGGTCTGCACTAAGAGCATTTAAGTAAGCTTTTAACGCAGCAGTATTAGTTGCTATTGGTAATCCATCCAGCTTCGCATTAATGGCGTCTCTTGTTGACTCATGTAAAAGCGGATCTGAGAAGAGCTTCTTTCTAAGAGCTGACAAATTAGCTCTAGCTGAAACTTCTTGAGGATGTGGCAACCAGGCAGCATAGAGGTCATCATTTCTTCCTCCAACCTCATTACCAAATACCGCAAAAAGAGCGATGAATAATTGTTGATGTAAACCAGGATCAATGTCACTTGATAACATAGCGTTCAGATTTCCATTTTTAAGCAATGTCATCAAAGCAGAACGTTCTTGTTGTAAATCAGTTTCTGGCTGCATCTGATTGAAATAATGGATTAGCTGTAAGAACAATTTAATTAAGCGACTGCCTTGATCGGGTTTATCAAGTTTATTGGGTTGATCATTAAATAATTCCACAAATTTACCGACGTAACTTGGTACTAAAGGAATAAACCGTTCATCGATAGGATCATTAAACATCTTAAGCAAGAAATCCATTGCCAAGTCTTTTCTAGAAGCCAAGCAATGCTCTAAAGCTGAAGGTAAAAGTTTTTCTGAATTTAATAAGCGACTTGAAGTGTCATCATTAGCCGTTGCTGAAGCAATGACTCGTCCCAATATGGCCCCTTTCTTATTTTCTAAACCCAGTATCTCGAACTCTTCAACTAGGTCTTCAATACTATTAACATCACTATTTTCGATTACATAATTAATGAACGGCTCCTTTAACCATTCTGTTAATAATGGTGAATTTTTATTAAGTTTGGCTTCTTCGATGCATAATTCTAAAATAGTATCAGGATGTCCTTTAGCAAGAGCCCGGAAATTTTCCCTAGCCTTGTCACTTGACAATAAAACATCACGAATGGCAACTTCACCTGGAAATAGTATTTTATACTGTCTACTAAACAGCTCAAAGAAAGCTTTCCGTGGAAAATCTTTTTCTTTTAATTCACGATTTTCCATCAGCGAAGTTAACACTTGAGAAGTAATTAAAGTAGCGCCACTAGTACTTGAATGATAATCGTTATGAGTATTAGCATAGGTAAAGAACCATCCCGTAAAGCCTGGTAAATTTTGTAGACTAGGAAGAAAAGTTTCAAACAGCTTTTGATCTTCTGCTACACGAGTAAGCCCCTTACTCCAACCAAATGAGAGCGAATCGATAACTGATCTAGTTCTTAATATTTTTGCAATTAATTCAGGACTCGCGTAATGACTCAACTGTCCTCTTAGCTCATCACCATCAATACGTTTCCAAAAAATGGGGTCTGCCAATCCTTTTGTTAGAATTGTATTAGCAAAATTTGTTAAGAGAGACTCGCCCTGACGAACATCTTCTTTACGTTTGCCAATATTTTCGAAGATAGAAACAATTTGAGTCTTTGAAGCACTTTGCAAAATCCTACGAAGCAAATTACGATGTTGTAGTAACACTTTTATTAAAGTGCTATCTACTTCTTTCCATTTTTCTGCTTCAAGACCCGTAGCTTGATCTTTTGTTTTTTCTTTAGAAGTTAATAACGTTTTGATTGTTGCGGCAATAGCTAGAGTTTTTGCATCCTCCTGCTCTTCAATTTCACGATTATATTTTTTGACAGAGGCCTTATCAACTTTTGCGTATAACGCTTCAATGCGCTCTCTTGTTGCATCACTGACGTTTTTTAATTCTGCAATCATATTGATTGGCAAGAGAAAATTAACATACTTTAATGCTTTGTCTATTTGGTCTTTATATGACTCATATAGTCCAAGTTTGTTTACAATTTCAAGGAATTGAATATTTGAGGTAATTAATAACGCCAAATCATATTTAGATGCCGCAAAAAGGATCGCTTTAAACCTACGTATTTCAACAGTCTCTTTTGCCCCTGGAGATAAGTTTTCTTTGCCTAAAGTTTCGAAATACTCTTTATTCAATTTTTTTGATTGCAATAATAAGGTTACTAAATCGTTATGATCAGCTCTAAGCAATAATAATTCCAAAGTTGCTGGATTGGCTTTAGCAATAAAGTCATTTCGGAATAGCTCATTCGTTATTAATAAATTGATCAGGTAACGACATTCTGTTGGTGACTTCTGCAACCAGTTATATAATTTTTCCTGATGGCTGGCCTGCACAAACAAAATCAAGTTAAGAAAATCTTGTGTTGATTTTTTAGCAAGATCATCTTGCGTTGGCTGATATGTTTTATGTTTAAGCCACAATTGTGCAAACATAAAGAAATTTTCTTCTTTACGAACTGCATCATAGAATCTTGCTTTAGTGTGAAGATTTAATAATTGCTCATAGAGAGGTGCATGGGTTCCCTTTTCATCTTTATATTGAAGCTTTTTAAGATTTTCGATGAAACCTGCGTTACTACCTGTGTTACCAAATAATCTTAAAACTAATTGGAAGCTACGATAGTCTTCAATACCATCAGGTTCGTTTTTGGTTAGTTCTTTGACCAAATTATCTAAATAAAAGTCGGATTTTGCTGCATTTTTAATTAAATTGTGAGTACAAATCTTTTTAAGCTCTTTGGATAAATCAGAAGAGGATTTAATCAAAGCTTTGAAGTCTGAATTTTCAAAGACAGCATGGAAAATTTCTTTGCTCGACGCAGCACCATCAATTCTATTTTCATCAATAAATGCCTTCGCCAATCCATTTACATCTGCACCATTGAAATGACATTGAGGAGTTAGAGAAGCAAAAGTTTCAGGATTTGCTAACAGTGCAGTTTTTAATTCATTAAACGCCGCTTCTGGTAAAACTTCTTTACGAAAGCCATTGGTGAAAGGATTACTAATGAAGATTTCAGCGATAGTAACATTCTGAACATTGGTGTAACCAGGGGTCTTGGTAAAGCCGTGATCTTCAACCAGATCAGACATTTTTGACCATTGGTTATGAATTGCTGCAATTAAAGCCTCTTTAATGATATTTTTCTTAGCAGCAGTAACATTGGGATCCTCATTAACAATATTAGCCCAAGGAAAATTTCTGTTATGTATATATTCTTCTTTCTCCACACCCTCTACTGTTACTGTGTGCTTAGGGAAAACGCCAAAAACATCTTCAATAGCCTTTATTAAAAATAAGCGGTTAGTCGCTGTCCCCTGGATAAATTTATTGTAATAAAAATTGTACAAATCAGATTCAGATGCAGAGGCATGGAACGTAGCAAAATGTCCTTTTTCTTCTTCAATCTCTGCTAAGGCTTCTAAACTTGAGAGAGGATGTTGTGTATGATAACGAATATCATCGCTAACAGTTATTTCTGGTTTAATTTTATCAAATAGATCATCTCTTCTGAAAATATTGTCAGCTGCTTTTATAGAAGATGCAGCCTCAGTCTGATCAGAAGAAAGAACCGTACGCAATTCTTCTTTTCCTAACTTATCAGCTGCTTCTTTACCTTGAGCATATGCGGTATCCCATAAATCATGATGTGCAGAAACAATCTTGCCATGTTCAGATGGAGAAAAGCGATCTTTAGGTAAAGTATCATCCGATTTAGTGGTGATACCAAAAAATTTGGTAATACCTTGTGGCAACTTATTAACAAAAAACGATGCAATTTTTAATCGAGTGCGCTCCCACCATGTAGGCTCAAGCAGTTTAGCTGCGGTTTCTTTATCTTGTAATGCAAAATGGGTTAAAACAGAACCGCAGAGGCGATTTCGTATTTCACGCTGACCCATTAAATCTCTGACGAAACCTCTATCTTTAATACTCAACATTGCAGATTCTAGATGTCGCTTAGTAACATCTGGTCCCGATAATCCAGCAATAATTGATCTGTAAATTTCAGCTTTCTTTTGTGAAGTAGCTGGAGCTTCTGTTTCTCGATATCGTTTAAATAATCTAATCCAAGTTAAATATTGGTTCGTTTCGTTTCTAACTGTATCCGACAAATAATGTTTATTTGCAACCCTGACTAAATCGTCTTCAATAGCAATATAGCTGGCATTTGGATCGACTGGGGCTTGAGATCCTTCTGAAGCCGCTTGAAGTAAAAGTAGCTCTTCTTCGGTAGCAGCAACGGGTACTCGGTTAAAGAATTGATCTGGCAAACCTCTTTCTAAGATTTGATCCGCATATTCACGTTTATTGTGCATGAGCAAAAATAAGTATTTATCATTTGCTGCGTCAACTTTTGCTTGATCAAGCTTTTTATTTTCTAATAAATATTGTGCGAGATCTTGATCAAGAAGTCTCTTTTCATGAGGCTCAAGCTTATCTTCCTTCTCAGCAAGACCCTTACGAACCTTAGCAACCAAGGTAGGCCCTTTACTTTCTAAATAAAGTGCGTGCACTGCTTGGTCTTTTACCTGTAGTGTTGGTGAGCTAAGGAGTTCAATCTGATATTGTTCTGCGCCTTCCTTTTCAGGAAAATAAGTAAAGCGATATTGCAAAGAAGCTTTTACTTGCAATTCTCTTGGACCATCTTTTTCAAAATCAAATATACAATTTTCGAAGGTCATTATGGCGGAATTATCTGAATCGCCACGCGTAAAGTTATAGCTTCTTACTGGATAACCTGCGCCTAATGTTCTAAGTACAGGTTGAAACGTATTATTTAATAAGAAATGAGAACCCCTCATCAACTCACCTTGGTTAAATTGATGAGTCATAAATTTAGCAAGTTCAGGCACAACTCCCTCCACTTCAAGTGCTTCCTGAAACTTATCTAAACGAGTAACATCTCTTGCTGATGAACGACCTTCACAAAATGCTTTACCATTAACTCTTGCTTCATTAGCATCCAAAATAGCAGCATTTTCTTGTGTTCTTTGATCTTTTAATTGTATCGCCTCAATCAAATCTTTAAAGAATGCATCGAGTTGATTTGGAGACTGCAAGTTATCTAAAAACTTTAAGCTTTCAGTAAGATGTTTGGAATAATCATTCTCTCTGTCAAATTCTTTGAAAAGAGCTTTGATTTTATTACTCAGAATTGTGATCTGTTCATCACGTAATCTTTGTAATTCATCAGCTGAATGCGCTGACAGCCGATCGATTTTTGATTGCCACTCTGCTTGAAAGGTTTTACCTAATTCGGCTAATTTATATTGGATACGAGACACAACGTGATGGTTTACTAGCACACTAAGTAATGGACCGTACTCAGAAAATGCAGCTGCAGCTTGCTTAATATCTGCCTCTACCTCAGCGATTTGCTTGATATCCCCTAGGCGTTTAGCTTCTTCACTTCCGGGGTTGGCTCGAACGAAAGCAATAAAACCACGTAAAGTTACAGCATCAGAAGCCTCATCAACCTTTAAACCCGCCCGAGCAAAAGGCAAAAACTTCGCTACGACGGCATTAATTTCCCGTACATCACCTTTAATCAGTAGATCGTTGTGGTCAGGCATTTATGTCTCCTAAGAGGTATAAGAAAAGCTAAGGTTGAAACCCTAGGTCTAAAAACACGTGTTCCGACTTATATCAGTAATTGCGTCATTAGTAGAGAATATTAACTTTTAGTATTTTTCAGCAAAATAATAACTCAGTTGGCTATTAATGTAAATACCATTTTCATGCTAAATACGCAATTGCCCCCGCTTAATATAGTAAAATTAAGCAAATATTAAGGATTTTGAATTTTTTTCATCACTTTCCATAGATCTCGCTTCAACGCTGTATTTTGCAAGAGTTCATTCGAAAATGGCATCCGGATTTGCCTCTTGTCATCAGTGTCTGGCTTTATATCTAATTCATTGTTTTCATACAATATTATAGATATCTGCTCTGAAGCTATTCCGACACCAGGCTGTAAGCTCCCTGCAATGTGACAGCCTACCGCTTTAAGAATATTGTCCAACAGTTTATAGAGTTTTTGATTCGAAGATAACCCCGGTGTAAGGTAAATTTTTCCAATTTGTTTGGAGCCCTTGAAGAGGGGAAGTTCGTTGTTTTCGCTAGTATCGTTGCGCTGCCTCCATGCTGTGATACCTAATAATGTTAGATAATTTTGAGAGTCAAAGATCAATGTGCTAATCCTAAATTATTAGCTAGTGGAGGTGGTTGCACAGCATGACCTCTAACTTCTGCAGGCGCATGGCCTGCAGCAAGCCCAAGACCGCCCCTGGCTACTAGAAGCTCTGCCGGAGAGAGTCCATGCTCATAGGTAGAAGCAGATGATGAACTAGAACGAAAACCTACTTGGTGTGTAGATCTTTCATCTGGTTTCAATGACTGTCTTTGCTCAGTTACGAGGCCCGAAGTCCTAGCTGCTATGGCCTCTTTAATTTGTTTATGTTCGTTTTTGCTAGCAGCACAATTATCAAATAGTTTTTCCTCAAGATTATATACTTTTTTTCTCGACTCGCCCTTCTCTTCGAGAGCCTTTTGTATTTTTGAAGAATAGACCCACAATCCTACAGCGCAAACAGAAAGCGCAATTGCCAATGCACACCATCCAGCGACAGGCACCCCTAAGCACACCGCACTCAATAAAGCGGTTTGGGGTATATAAGACGCAAAGGCGCCCAATATCCCTAACATCCCACTAAAAGCACAGAGAAATCCGCCGGCAACTGAAGTATAGGTCTGAATGACATCTGTCGCTGAAGCCCAACTTGTCGATGAAGGTCGTTCCTTTTTTTTAAAGCCTTCGGGGATCTTTTGAGCGTAAATGGTATCTAATGCATGAATAATTGAGTTTTTTTGAGAGTCCAATTCATCGCTGGGTCCTTTTTCTGCTTCTAATTTTAGAACATCCTTTAATTGTGCTTTTAAGTGCGCAACTTGTGACAGAGCAGATTTAAGATCCAAGACCTTTTGAGCGTGCTCGCCAAATTTTTTTTCTGCCTTAGTATGAAAAGTCCAGTACAATAAACCAGCCATTACCACAGCACCAGCAAGACCGACAAAGATACCCGCTGTTCCTAAAAACATGGTGAAAAACACTTCCAACAATGGCCATTCGCAAAACGCAAGTACGGCACCTACTGGGCAAGCAATAGACATAATCGTGCCAAGAACTTTCATGGCTTTATTTTTCTTCGAGTTTAAATTTTCACTGTAGGCACGCTTTGCTGCTCGTAATTGTTCAAGAGTATAGGAATTCTTCAAATTACCTTGTTTAGCATTTTCTTGGCTACGGGCTAGTATCTTTTCATAGATGTGGTGTTTGCCAAGTGCTGCAGCAAGTTCGATCGGGGTCCGGCCTTGGCCATCAACTGCGGTCAAGTCAGCTCCTGCGTCTAGCAATTTCTCTACGGTAGTGTCTGCATTATTCGCAACAGCCACATGCAAGGGTTTATCGCCTTGTGAGTTGGCTAGCTCAATCGTTCGCGCAAACCCTCTTTCCTGGAAAAAGCGTTGTAACATTACAAATTGCTGGTCGTTTTGGAATTCTTTACTTAAGAACAGCCAAAAATAATACGCTTCTCCTTCCCTTAACCATCGCAACAAAAATGACCATCTGTTTTTTGAGGTTAAAAGTTTATGTGCAACCGTGTTATTTTCATCTTCGTAATGCTGAGCTTCGAGGATGGCTTCCTTCTGTGAGGGAGTCCAACGGGGTGCTTCTTGGGAACCGACCAAAGCATCAAACGCTTGCTGATCACAATCTTGAAGAGCTTTGAAAACTTTAGTAACAAATTGTACTTCTCTGTCTGCCATAACTTACCCTTATTCTTTATAACCAATAGTATCGAGATATTATTAACAGATTCTTAACAGTTTTTTTGGTATACTTAATTTACAATTTGTGCCTGGGGAAAAGACCAGGCATCAGAGCCTGGATGACGCGTAGTTGAATCCAGGTTGAAGGTGTCCTAGGTTTTCACCCAGGCTACATTTATACACTGCATCCTAGCCACTTTAGAGATTTATATGGATTGTTTGTTTTGTAAAATAATTGATCGTTCTATCAAAAGCAATATAATTTACGAAGATGAAATACTACTCGCTTTTGATGATATTCGACCACAAGCACCCCATCACAAACTTATTATACCTAAGCGCCACATTGAAACAGTTAATGCACTAACGGCAGATGATGCCACTATAGTTGGACAAATGGTGCTAGCCGCTAAACAAATTGCTAAGGACTTAGGGATTGAGCAGGATGGCTTTCGCTTAGTCTTTAATTGTAACCACCATGGTGGCCAAGAAGTTTATCATATTCATTTGCATTTACTCGGTGGCCGTCAAATGCTTTGGCCTCCCGGTTAAATAAAATAGCCAAATAAATTCTAATATGCTAACTTATGCACATCCACAAGATATTCTCATTAAAAATTCCCAAGATATTGATACCATGGAAAATAACTTTACAGAAATATTAAAAAGCCTAGGCGAGGATGTCACTCGTGAAGGACTCGTTAATACCCCACGAAGAGCTGCTGCAGCCTTACGTTTTTTGACTCGAGGCTATTCCCAAAATCTCGATGAGATTATTAATGGCGCGGTTTTTGAATCAGACATGGACGAAATGGTGTTAGTCAAAGATATTGAATTATATTCCCTGTGCGAACACCACCTCCTGCCCTTTATTGGAAAGTGTCATGTTGCTTACATTCCCAATGGCAAAATAATTGGTTTATCGAAAGTTGCGCGTGTGATTGATTTTCACGCTCGACGCTTACAAGTTCAGGAACGTCTCACAAAGCAAATTGCAGAATGCATGATGAATGTCACAAATGCCAAAGGTGTTGGCGTGATTATTGAAGCTCAGCATTTGTGTATGATGATGCGTGGAGTTGAAAAACAAAATTCTGTGATGAAAACTTCAATGATGGTTGGGACATTTCGAACAGATAGCCAATCTCGTTCAGAATTTTTGACTCTGGCTACTTAGAATTTTTCCCTCTCCCGCTTGCGGGAGAGGGCCAGGGTGAGGGTGATTTCAAAAATACCCCCTAACCCTCTACCCCACTTTATGGGGAAGAGGGAGTTAGACATTTGCAGTTTGCTGTGCAAAACTCAACCACGTTCTAATGACGGTATCTGGAGTCAAAGAAATACTCGTAATTCCCTCACTCACTAGCCACTTTGCAAAATCTAAATGATCAGATGGACCTTGGCCGCAGATTCCAATGTATTTGTTCTCTTTTCGGCAAATTTTGATCACATTATGTAATAAAGTTTTGACCGCTTCATCTCGTTCATCAAATAAATTTGCGACGAGTCCCGAGTCTCGATCTAATCCTAAAGTGAGTTGAGTTAGGTCATTTGAGCCAATTGAAAAACCATCAAAATGTTCTAAAAATTGTGGAGCTAACACAGTATTAGATGGAATTTCACACATCATATAAATTTCAAGATCTCCGCCTCTTTTCAATCCAAATTCTTCTAGAAGTTTAATTACATTTTTAGCTTCCTGGACAGTTCGAACAAAAGGAACCATTACTTTAGTATTAGTTAACCCCATTTCTTCTCGTACTTTTTTAATAGCAATACATTCAAGTTCGAAGCATTTTCGGAATTGTTTTGAGAGATAACGAGAAGCGCCTCGATAGCCGATCATTGGATTTTCTTCTTTTGGCTCGAAGATTTCACCGCCGAGCAAATTACCATATTCGTTAGATTTGAAATCTGAAAAGCGCACTATCACTGGCTTTGGATAAAATGCAGCTGCAATAGTCGCGACACCCTCTTTGATTTTTTCAATATAGAAATCAATAGGAGAACTATAAGCCGCTGTTTTAGCCTGAATCTCTTTCTTTAATGCAGTTGGCAAGTTTGCAAAATCAAATAATGCACATGGATGAATTCCAATCATATTGTTGATGATGAACTCTAATCTTGCTAATCCGACGCCGTCGTTTGGAATTGCCTGATAAGCAAATGCCATTTCTGGGTTACCTAGATTCATACACAATTTAAAAGGTAAACGAGGCAAATTATTGATTGCTATTGTTTCAACTTCGAAGGGAAGTATTTCATCATAGACATAACCAACTTCTCCAGATGCACAAGATACGGTAAGTGGCTGACCTTGTTTGATTTTACTAGCAACATCACCGCAACCAACTACAGCTGGAATTCCTAATTCACGGGCGATGATTGCAGCATGACAAGTGCGACCACCTCGATTGGTGACAATCGCAGCGGCGCGCTTCATGACTGGCTCCCAATCAGGATCGGTCATGTCAGTCACTAAAATTTCTCCAGTATTCATTTGATGCATATTTTTAGGATCTAAGATCGGACGTGCCAAACCTTGTCCAATGCGCTCACCCACACTTCTACCGGTAGCAATTATTTTACCCTTTTTTTGTAGCCTATAATGTTCTAGAGCGTTTTGGTTTTGTTTGCTTTTGACGGTTTCTGGCCGTGCTTGAACGATATAAACCTTACCATTCTTGCCATCAAGTGCCCACTCAATGTCCATATGTCGACCATAATGTTCTTCAATTTTGATTGCATAATTAGCTAGTTCATGAATAACCTCATCGGTAAGACAATATCGATTTTGGTCTTCTTGACTGACCTCAACATCTTTTAGTGCGTTACTGTAGTCATTATCGTCCTGGTAAACTTTTTTATTTTCTTTTGTGCCTAAATTTTTGCGAATAATGGCACCTTTACCTTTTTTTAAAAGTTTTTTATGGACATAAAATTCATCGGGATTAACTGCACCTTGAACGATATTTTCACCTAATCCATAAGACGCAGTAATAAGAACTACGTGGTCAAATCCCGATTCAGTATCAAGCGTAAATATCACTCCACTCGCCGCCAAATCGCTTCGCACCATTCTTTGCACACCCACTGAAATCGCGACTTGATGATGTTCAAAACCATTGTTACAGCGATAAACAATTGCACGAGCTGAAAACAATGAGCTATAAACTTTGCGAATCGCATTTAAAATATTGTCCAAACCTTTAACGTTTAAATAGCTTTCTTGTTGTCCCGCAAATGATGAACCGGGTAAATCTTCGGCCGTTGCTGATGAACGAACGGCGACGCTAATATCTTCGCCTTTACAAAGTTCCTGATATGATTGCTTGATGTCAGCAATTAATTCATCTGAAAATGGAGTTTGTTCAATTAACGCGCGAATCTGAGCTGAACCTGCTTCTAAGGCATCCAGATCATCACCATCTAAGTTTGCTAAAATGTGGTTAATTTTCTTTTTAAGAGAGGAGTTCATTAAGAAGTTTTTATAGGCTAGCGTAGTCACAGCAAAGCCATCGGGAACGTTGATATCAAGACTAGCCAAATGGTTAAGCATTTCGCCTAAAGAAGCGTTTTTACCACCTACCAGGTCAATATCCCGCAGATCAATTTGCGAAAAAAATCTGATATTGTCCATAAATTCCCTTTACGTCGTCCCGCGGCTTGTCCGCAGGATCCAGCTATTAGGTGAAATCACCATAACAATCGTTACTTTAAGTGTAGACGTACTTTGTAGGGGCTACCACTCACTAAAGTGAATTTATTGGGTTTTTTGGATTTTAATCAGACTTAGCATGTCACTCCCGCGCAGCTGTCATTCCCG
>DJAM01000011.1 GCA_002429595.1 Coxiellaceae bacterium UBA6002 | reverse complement strand
CGCATTGCCCAATAATTCGACCTAACTTTAATATTCTCAACGTTGACCAATAATTCACCTAACCAAAAATATTAAAAATTTGTTGTTGTAATCAAATAAGTATCTGTGGACGAAGTGTGGTCAAGATTGTGGACGATAATGTGGGAAACAGGATGTTTTCCATATTTCATCCATCAATCTTGTCCACACGTTCCGCAGGATCGTCCACAGATTCCTCTCAGATCTTTGTCCGCGGTTTTGTGTTGACAGTAACGTATTTAAAAATATTGCGCAATTTCTTTTCAATTTTTTTCTTGAGTGTAAATGGATTGAGCGTTTGATGCAGAAAAGCTAATTCCATTTTCTTTTCGTTATCGATATGCCCAGATTCTATTATGCGTTGATAAGGTGTTTTGGCTTTTTCATATTTTTTCCGATATTTTGAATTTATTTTTTCTTTAGAAATTAATTTTTGTTTTGGAATAAAATGATTTTGATACAAGCTCCACTCAGTGGAATATAAATCATTCATAAGACCAACTAAGATTGGTTGATCAAAACGATCGTAACCAAACAATTGTCTGACGTGCGTCCAATTTTTTTGTTCAACATGCGCATTGTCATTTTTTTTATAAGGTCTTGAGCGTGTGAACTGCACTTTTTGTTTTCGCTTGTCAGATAAATATCGCATCAGGTGCCAATTGAGAAATTCACTCCCGTTATCGCAATCAAATCCTAATAACGCAAAAGGTAGTGTTTTCTCGACGTTTTCTATCTGTTCTACAACACCGTGTTCTCCCTTTCCCCATGTTGCTCGACCCTCTGTCCAACCAGTTAAAATATCAGTAAGTGTTAAACTCCAAACAAAATCACCTACCAATGAATTACCACAATGCGCTACTGTGTCTGCTTCCATAAACCCTGGCTGCGTCACATCCCAGTTGTCTGTCTTGATGGGAATTTGATTTTTTAACAGGTATCCAGGTTTGGTTCCTGTTAATCCATGGCGTTTATAACGCACACGAGAGGGTTTTAACAAACGATCCAGCGTCCCTGTGCTCATCGATAATAATTGATGCCTGATTTCATCGGATATCGCTCCATAGATCTCCTCATAAAACGGCAGCCATACTGGAATGGCTTCTTTTAATCGTTTACTACAGAGCTGATCACTGGCAAGCCATATTTGTGTCAGCGGCTTCAATAAATCATCACAAGGAGTGTACGTTACTTTTTTCCCTGCACGTCCATATTTTTTGCCTGTCAGGTGGTTAAAAAATTGCAGCAGATATTTACGGTTATATCCATACAAGTCGCAAAGCTCATTTAGCAGCTTGCTTTTTTCTTTGCGCTTACAACGGGCATAACGATATCGAATATGTTCTAAATTGACTGATTTTTTCATGATAATTCACCTCTTTCTAAAGTTAGGTGAATTACTGGTCAACGTTGAGGTTTAACTCCTTGAAAATCCTTTTCTAAAGTTAGGTGAATTGCTGGGCAATTCGTCATTGCATTTTGGAAAACCTTACTTCAGGAAATTTTAATAAACAATCTGTATAATTCCGTTGGGTCTATCAAGAGATATTAAATCATCATATTCTTACACTACCAGTGGTTTATTATGCGTCAACTAAAATCCGATCAAAAAGTAGTTAATAAAGCGGTCGCGATCTCCTCGGCAACTCAAAAAAAGATAAATCCATTTTTTATACCTGAGCTTCTCATGCAAATACTGTCATTTTTAAATGTACGTGACATGGGAAAAACATTCAGTGTCTCAAAGCTGTTTTATTTGTTTCGGTATTTTGAACATCATCTTGCAATAGATAGGCCACGACTTAAGATTGAATGGAATCATGTACTATGGGCGCATCCAAAACCAACGCGGATATTAAAAAAACACATTCATGGTACAAGCTGTGCTTTTAGTCCAGACGCCTCAATACTTGCTGTGCATCCTCATGTTCGGGGCAATGATAATGCTTTATATCATCGCTTAATTGATGTCAAAACAGGGAAAACTTTATGTAAATTATATAATCGTTTTAGCAGGGTGCGTACCCAGTCTTTTCGATCTGATGGGCAAGCTTTTCTCTCTGGGACCTATGATGATAATACTGTTAAAATTATTAATCCAAGAAATGGAGCATTGTTGCGTGTTCTTGAGGGTCATTTTGACGCAATTACAGAATGTATTTTTTCACCAAATGATAAAATGATCGCAACAGCATCAAACGATCACACGGTTAAAATCTGGGACGCAGAAACAGGTGAGTTACTTCGTACGTTAGTGGGGCATTCAAGCGCAGTTGCTTCTTGTGATTTTACAGCAGATGAAGAGTTTGTCGCTTCAATTGACTACGGCCGCACAGTTAAAACGTGGAATTTAAAAACAGGGGAGTGCGTTAAGAGTTTTGTATGTAATCCTGTCGGATTTGAATCACCTTTTATTCGGGTTAAAGGAAGGCTCTGCATATTTTCTGATGTCTTGTTTCAAGACAAAATCATTCTAGATGTTATGACAGAAAACGATATAACACAGCAATTTGGTTTTGAATTCCGTGAAGCACTGGATCCAATCTTCATCAGTAATGATGGTAATATACTTTTTTGCCATGGGCGAACTAATCGGCAAGATACTGGTGATAGCGACGATATGCTATGGAGCACTAAAACAGGAAAATCGATTTGCGCAAAAAATTTACTTGATGATAAATCGGGTGGGGGTTGGATAGCAGCGCAAACAGGTGCATTCAGTCTTGATAATCGTTTCAT
>DJAM01000012.1:19836-26018 GCA_002429595.1 Coxiellaceae bacterium UBA6002 | reverse complement strand
GCCTTCGCGGGAATGACAGATTTTAATCATAGCCCATTCTAGGATTAACCTCTAATGTTTGCTGATCAACATAGCAACGATCAACTTCTTGAGAAGTTTTAAGGTTTGATACAAATCCCTTACGACTTAGTTCCTTAAGCGCTAATTGTAAATAAGGAATATTGCTACTAATTCCTCCAATTACAATCCCATCGAGAATTGTTTGCAAATTTTGTGAAGCCTCTTCTAAATCTTGGCCATGGCCGCAAGCTAAGATGATATTTGGATTCACTTCTGAGGAATCAACAAAGTTATCTTTGTCAATGCCACTTTCAATACTGCCACGGTCTTTAGTGTCGGGCAGGTGACATTCGGTAACGGTACCTCGTACTGGCCCTTGGAAAAGTTTACCTTCAAAGACTTGGGTTTCGAGGGCATTTACTCGAGCTTCAATCGAATATTTAATAGGAGAAATTGCTCGCAAATGATCAAGCATTTGCTGCACAGACATCTCATCAAATCCTTTATGTTCTATGTCTTCAAGTTTTGAAGCTAAGTACTCTTCAATCGTGCCGCCAGCTGCAATTACAAGTTGTAATTCGACAATATTAATGATTCTGCCATGAATATCTTCAGTGGGACCATGTTCGACTTGGATACGAGTATTGATCTCGTTGAAATACGGGACACCATTTTCTTCTAAAAACTCAACGGTTAAAACACTGCGATAACCTAGTTCTGCTGCTGCTTCACCAAGTTTTTTGGCATAGCTTTCTAATTTGGCTAAATTACTTGTCTGAGCGGGAGCAACTTCAATTACTTTTTGGAACTGTTTTTGGAATGAGCAGTCTCGGGATCCTAATACTGCAACTGTTTTAGTATTATCAATAGCCAATTGTATTTCAAAGTGCCGTACTTGATTATTCAATAAACGCTCAAAAATAACTTTCTTATTTTTAAAGGTATTTTCTAACAACAGTTTTAATTCATGAGGATCAGCGACTACTCTATTGCCAGTGCCGCCACCACCATCAGTTGTTTTAACCATAATTGGATAGCCTATTTTTTTTGCTTGAGCTAATACAGTGTCAGTATCGTGACTGTGATCTTCATAACCCGGAACAACAGGGACTTTGACCTTCTTTGCAATTTTTCGGGCGTTAGCTTTATTTCCGAAGGCATCCATAGTAAGAGAATTGGGTCCGATAAAAGGTAAATCTAATTTGTCGCATAAAAGTGGTAAGGCTGGTTCTTCTGATAGATAACCATAACCCGGATGGACTGCAATTGGATAAGGTAGTTGTTGTTTAATATCGAGCAATGCGGAAGCGATTTCAGATAGATCCATTGGATTTTCGATGATGACAACATGATCAGCAATTTTTGCAGCGACAGAACTCTTATCTCGTTTATGACAAATGAGAAAAGTCTCTAGCCCCCTTTTGCTGGCTACTTCAATAATTTTTTTAGCAATAACGCCACGATTTAGAACACCGATAGCAGAAAATTTCGGATTAAGTAATCCGCGTAACGCTTGAATCTTCAGTTCAAGTTGGTCGTGAGTGTTTTCAGGATGATCTATAAGTGAATTTCTGATTTGGAGTTTTTGTTGCAAATGAATATGAACTGCTTCCGGGCTTAATAATGAATACTGATCTTTTAATTTTTCGTACCTTTCTTGCTGTATAGCATAAACTCGGTTACTTAAAAGTCTTCGGGGAAGAAAAAAACTAACAGGTCGTGTAGGCTGATGTCTAGATCTTAAAGTTCTGCTTCTCATATTCTGATCCTTTGAATTTTATAATTAGTGGGCCATTTCCTTTTAACTTCAAAGTTGATTCATTTGTTAGCCAAAAATTTTGCTCATTAAGCCTCCTGCAATTCAGATAGATTTTTAAAATAGGACAAACTCTCTGGATTAGCGATTGACGAAAGATTTTTTACGGGTCGATTATGAATCGTTTCTCTGACTGCTAATTCCACAATTTTACCGCTTAGCGTTCTTGGAATATCTTGCACCGCAATTATTTTTGCTGGCACGTGGCGTGGCGAACAGTGCTCGCGAATTTCTTTTTTAATATTGTTTTGCAACTCTGGTGTGAGGTTGATATTTTCTTTTAATACAACAAACAAAATAATGCGATTATCATCATCCCATTCCTGACTCACGGTTAAACTCTCACTCACTTCTGGAATTTTCTCAATTTGTCGATAAATCTCCGCCGTTCCTATTCGAACGCCACCGGGGTTTAACACTGCATCAGAACGACCATAAATGATTACCGTTTTGCGCTCTGTAATTTCTGCGAAATCGCCATGAGCCCAGACATTTGGATATTTAGCAAAATATGAATTGTAATATTTGACACCGTCTGGATCATTCCAAAAATAAATCGGCATACAGGGGAATGCATTAGTACAAACTAAATCACCTTTTTCTCCGACAACGGCCTCACCTTGTTCGTTAAAAATTTTCACTGCCATACCTAAACCAATACACTGCAATTCGCCTTTATAAACTGGCAAGATTGGATTACCTAAAGCAAAGCATGAAATAATATCTGTGCCACCAGAAATTGAGGATAAACAGACATCCTTTTTTAGCTCTTGGTAGACATATTCGAAATTTTTGGCCACTAATGGAGAGCCGGTGGACAGAATTTGACGCAGTGATTTAAGACTATGAGTGTTCTTGGGCTGCAATTTCTCTTTACTCAAGGCGCTTAGATATTTCGCGCTTGTACCAAATACGGTAATTGCTTCGCCGTCGATTAAATCTAGTAACTTGGCAGGAGAGGGATAAAATGGCGCGCCTTCATACTGGATAAGAGTACATCCTAACGCTAAGCCACTGATATACCAATTCCACATCATCCAGCCGCAAGTCGTGTAGTAGAAAAATTTATCTTCACGAGTGATATTGGTGTGTAATTTTAATTCTTTAAGATGTTGCAAAAGCGTACCACCAACGCCGTGCACAATGCACTTGGGAATACCGGTCGTGCCTGAGGAATACATGATATAAAGAGGGTGATCAAATGGCACTTGGGTAAATTCTAACTGTTGGACTTTTAATTCAAGAAGTGTGGCGAACTTTGTGTGGTAGACCTCAAGTGGTTGATTGATGTAGGGAATGCTAATGATTTCTTCAATGGATGAAATTTGTTGTTGTAACCAGGAAATTTTTTCAGTAAGTGCAAATGTTTTGCCATTGTAAAAATAGCCGTCACAAGTAAATAAGACTTTTGGCTGAATTTGGCTCAAGCGATCAACAAGTGCCTCTTGGCCAAAGTCAGGTGAGCATGAAGACCAAATAGCTCCAATGCTAGCGGTTGCCAGCATAGCAATAATGGTTTCAGGCATGTTCGGTAAAATACCCGCAACCCGATCATTTTTCTTAACGCCTAACTCTCGTAAATAAAAAGCAACTTTTGCAATGAGCTGATAAAGCTCTCGGTAGCTATACTCTCGACGCTGATTTTGTTCATTATTAAAAATAATCGCAGTGCGATCGTCTCGATATCTTAATAAATTTTCTGCGAAATTAAGTTTAGCTCCGACGAACCAATGAGTATCTTTAATATGATTTTCCGTTACCATGACCTCGGTTGCGGGTTCTGTTGCAATGACATCACAAAATTCCCAAAGCAGTTGCCAAAATGTAGCACTGTCTTTAATCGACCATCGGTAAAGGTCATTATAATTGCTGAAGTTTAACCCTCGCTTTTCGTTTAAAAAAACCATGAAATGATGAAGATTACTTTGCGTTATCTGTTGGGCTGTGGGTTGCCACATTATTTCGGGTTGTTGTTTCATAATTTTTCTTTGCTGTTAGATTTAAAGTCCTTAGCAGCGATGGCGCGTGCTACTTTAGATTGGGTTTGTCTATTTAATAATTTTGAGATAAATATTCCGGTTTTAGCTAACTTCACAAGATCAACGCCGCTATTAATATTTAAACCTTGTAATAAATAAACAACATCTTCGGTGGCTACATTGCCAGTTGCGCCCTGTGCATACGGGCAACCACCAAGTCCCGCCACTGATGAGTCCACTACAGAAATGCCTTGCTCCAACACCGCAAAAATATTTGCTATAGCTTGACCATAGGTATCATGAAAATGGACTGCTATTTGTTCAAGGGGCATATCATTCGCAGTAAGTTCAATTAAACGCTTTGCTTTAAGCGGAGTGCCAACGCCGATCGTGTCACCTAACGAAACCTCATAACAACCTAATTCGCGCAGTTCTTTGGCAAGTGAGGCAACTTTTTCAGGTGCAATATCGCCTTCAAAAGGACAGCCTAACGCGCAAGAAAGATAGCCTCGAATTTTGATGCCATGAGGTTTAGCTTGGTTGATCACTTCTTCGAAACGTTGAAAACTTTCGAAGATCGAACAATTAATATTTTTTTGCGAGAAGGTTTCGGAAGCTGCTCCAAAAATGGCGATTTCTTTGGCGCCTACTTCAATTGCGCGCTCTAGTCCTTTTAGATTGGGTACCAGGCTTGAATAACTTATCTTAGGATTTTTTTTAATACTGTTGAAAACGTCGGCGCTATCGGCGAGTTGTGGAATCCATTTCGGTGAGACGAAGCTAGTCACTTCAATTGCCGACAATCCAGTGTCCGATAGTTTATCAATAAATTCGATTTTATTTTCGGTTGGTATAGTCAGCGATTCATTTTGAAGTCCATCTCTTGGACCCACTTCAACAATTTTGACGTGACGAGGTAAACTCATAATGCTCCCTAGCTAATCCTTTAGCGAGAGGTAACGATTAATGTAATCGTTGCTGCCACTTGCTCGCTTTAGCTTGTAATTGGTCTTCATCCATTAATACTAATTGCTGATTCTTTAACAGCTGCACACCTGCTACCCAAACATCGGTAATTTGAGTGTTATTGGCAGAATAGACAATTTGTGAAATCGGGTTGTAAATAGGTCGAGTATTGAAATGATTTAAATTAATTGCAATTAAGTCAGCCGCTTTGCCTATCTCAATAGAACCGATTTTGTCAACTAAGCCTAGTGCTTTGGCACCATTCAGCGTTGCCATCCGCAAGACTTCGGCAGCCGAGACCGCCGCTGCCGATTTTGAGATGGTTTTGCCGATGAAAGCGGCAGATCGTAACTCACCAATAATGTCTAGATTATTGTTGCTGGCAGCGCCATCGGTTCCCAATGCCACATTAATTCGTTTTTTCAAAAATAAATCGACAGGGCAATAACCGCTCGCCAATTTAAGATTAGATTCCGGACAATGGGTCACATGAGCAGCCGTTTCTGTTAGAAGTTCGACATCTTCATCATCAATTTGAGTCATATGAACGCACTGGAATCGTTCCGATAATAAACCTAGATCATAAAGACGACGCAATGGTCGTTTGCCGATTGTCTCTAAACTCTCGTTGACTTCATGAGCTGTTTCATGAACATGCATATGGATCGTTAAGTTATTTTCGCCGGCAAAGTGATTAATTTTCTCAAGAATATTATCAGTGACTGAATAAGGTGCATGCGGCGCAAGACTGGCGGTTAGGAGGTCATTCTTAGGCATGTTTTCGTAAAACGATTGAAATTTTTTAAAGCCATCGTTTTCATCTTTGGACCAATTAGTCGGAAAATTGATGATCGTCGCCCCAATACAAGCTCGTAGCTTATATTGCTCGGTAACTTTGCTCATGACTTGCGGAAAAAAGAAGTGCTCATTAAAGCAAGTCGTGCCATTGTGGATCATCTCCGCAATCGCAAGTTCGGTCCCATCTGCAATAAATTCATCATTCAACCATTGTCGCTCGGCTGGCCAGATATGGTCATTTAGCCATTCCATAAGAGGTAAATCGTCAGCCAAACCCTTAAATAACACCATCGGACTGTGAGTATGTGCATTCACGAAGCCAGGAAGCAGTGCGTGGTCAGTGAGGCGCTGGACGTCATCACTGCTATATTTTCCTTCGACTTTGTCTTCGGGAAGAACATCTAAAATTTTGCCGTCATGAATGACTACGGCATAGTTATTGTAAATTTTAGTGTGTGGCTCAATGGGGATCACCCAGCGGCAGTATAAAATGGTGTCTACTTTGATCATGGTTTTTGTATTGTGTAGGTTTGAAAGGGCAGATTGTTTAATGATTTGTGATCCAAGTCAATATCGATGTCTCTTCTTTCCCGTACACGTACACGTTCCCGTTCCCGTTCACG
>DJAM01000012.1:0-19684 GCA_002429595.1 Coxiellaceae bacterium UBA6002 | reverse complement strand
TCGTGAACGGGAACGGGAACGGGAACGTGTACGTGTACGGGAAGGAATGAGAAGAGCGTTAATCGTGTACGGAGACGATTCAGAATACTATTGGCTCATAGTGGAGACTTCCGCCCAAAATTATGTTAAAATTCCGAGATTAATTTTTGGTGAAAGATGAGCCCCTCATGACTGATTTTGCAAAAGAAATTGTTTCCGTCACTATCGAAGAAGAGTTAAAGAATTCCTATCTAGACTATGCGATGAGCGTTATCGTTGGTCGTGCTTTACCGGACGTTAGGGATGGCTTGAAGCCAGTGCATCGCCGGGTTTTATTTGCCATGAGCGAACTTGGTAATGATTACAATAAGCCCTACAAAAAATCTGCCAGAATTGTGGGGGATGTTATCGGTAAATATCACCCTCATGGTGACACGGCGGTTTATGACACTATCGTCAGAATGGCTCAGCCTTTTTCTCTACGTTACATGCTGATCGACGGTCAAGGAAATTTCGGATCAGTTGATGGCGACGCTCCTGCGGCTATGCGGTACACCGAAATTCGTATGTCTAAGTTCGCACATAGTTTACTTGCCGACTTGGATAAGGAAACGGTGCAATTCGTACCTAACTATGATGAAACCGAATTAGCGCCTACTGTTTTACCGACCCGAATCCCCAATTTACTCGTAAATGGTTCTTCAGGTATCGCTGTGGGTATGGCGACAAACATCCCGCCTCATAACATTACTGAAGTCATTAACGCTTGCCTTGCGTTAATTGAAAACCCGCAATTGAGTATTGATGAGTTAATCAACTATATCCCCGGTCCGGACTTCCCGACCGCAGGTATTATTAATGGTAGAGCGGGTATCATCGAAGCATATAAAACGGGTAGGGGACGGATTTATCTACGAGCTCGCACTTCCATTGAATATGATGAAGACTCCAATAAACAAACCATTTTAGTTCATGAACTACCCTATCAAGTTAATAAAGCTCGCTTACTCGAGAAGATTGGCGAATTAGTTAAAGAAAAGAAAATCGAGGGTATTACTGCGATTCGAGATGAGTCAGATAAAGATGGTATGCGGGTCGTGGTTGAGCTGCGTCGAGGTGAAAATGGTGAGGTGACACTGAATAACCTCTTTGCTCATACCCAACTTGAGACTGTCTTTGGCATCAATATGGTGGCACTTGATCATGGTCAGCCACGCACCTTAAATTTAAAAGATTTACTAGAAGCCTTTATTAAACATCGCCGCGAAGTAGTGACTCGGCGCTCTGTTTACGAACTACGAAAGGCGAGAGATCGAGCCCATATTTTAGAAGGTCTCGGAATTGCCTTAGTCAACATCGATAAAATCATTGCGATCATCAAGGGCTCTCCAAACCCGCAAACAGCTAAAGAACAGTTACTTTCAGAAGTGTGGCCCCTGACTGGCATTTCCGAATTACTTGACCGTACGGATAATCAAATTTCAAGGCCAATTGACTTGGCTAAACATTACGGAATTAGCGAAAAAGGCTATCGGTTATCACCGGAACAAGCTCAAGCAATATTAGATTTGCGCTTACATCGTTTAACCGGTTTAGAACGCGATAAGATTTTCGCTGAATATGAAAATCTACTCAAAATCATTCAGAGTCTGCTTGAAATTTTGGGTAATCCAGCACGCTTAATGCAGGTCATTCATGATGAGTTACAAGAGATCAAAACAGAATTTGGTGACCAACGACGCACCGAGATAATCGACAGTAAAGAAGTGCTGTCGGTTGAAGACTTAATCTGTGAAGAGGATGTGGTCGTCACAATTTCCCATCATGGTTATGCTAAAACCCAATCATTAACTGTTTACCAAGCGCAGCATCGAGGTGGTCGAGGTAAGGCGGCGACTTCGGTTAAAGAAGAAGATTATGTTTCACATTTGCTCATCGCCAGTACTCACGACACCATTCTGTGTTTTTCGAACAAAGGTAAAGTTTATTGGCTAAAAACTTATCAAATACCGCAAGCGAGTCGAACCTCCTTAGGCAGGCCATTAGTCAATCTGCTACCGCTTGGTAATGATGAGCGCATTAGTGCGATGGTGTCAGTCCGCGAATTTACTGAAGATCGCTTTGTGATGATGGTGACCGCTCACGGTGTGATTAAGAAAGTTTCTCTGGAACAATTCTCACGACCTCGTGCAAACGGCATTATCGCGTTAGAGATTAAAGATAATGATGACTTAGTCGATGTTCATCTCACAGACGGCAATCAAGATGTCATGCTCTTTTCTAATAATGGCAAAGTGATACGCTTTGATGAAAATGAGGTCCGACCTATGGGACGCTCAGCGCGTGGTGTTAGGGGAATGCGCTTGCAAAAAGATCAGCATGTTATCGCGATGGTGATTGCACACGAAGGAGCGATTTTAACTGCGACGGCCAATGGTTACGGCAAACGAACTGATATTAATGAATACCGCAGAACAGGTCGAGGTGGCCAGGGTGTCATCTCAATCCAAGTTAACGAGCGTAATGGTGATGTGATTGGCGCTGTTCAGGTTCAAGAAGAAGATGAAATTATTTTGATCAGCGACCAAGGAACTTTGGTTCGCACTCGAGTCAGTGAAATTTCAGTCCTGGGCCGAAATACTCAAGGTGTGAGACTCATAAATTTAAGTGGCGAAGAAAAACTGGTAGGTATTCGAAGGGTAGAGGCTAGTTTAGAAGCGTCCGAATGTGACTCGGAAACTGAAGAGTAATTAGAAGCTAAGGAGTAACCCATGACTCGAGTCTTCAACTTTAGTGCTGGTCCTGCAACTTTACCGGAAGAAGTTTTACTTCAAGCTAAAGAAGAGCTGCTTAATTGGGACGATCTTGGGATGTCGGTGATGGAGATTAGCCATCGCAGTCAACCTTTTATGAACATCGCTCAAGAAGCTGAGCAAGACCTTCGAGATCTGCTGCAAATTCCACAAGAATATAAAGTATTATTCTTGCAGGGGGGGGCGCGAAGCCAGTTCGCTATGATTCCGATGAATCTTCTCGCTAATAAAATCTCCGCCGACTATCTTGATACGGGTATTTGGTCAGGTTTAGCGATTAAAGAAGCT
This sequence comes from Coxiellaceae bacterium UBA6002, assembly GCA_002429595.1. Lineage (GTDB taxonomy): Bacteria > Pseudomonadota > Gammaproteobacteria > UBA6002 > UBA6002 > UBA6002. The sequence continues at coordinate 16,604 of DJAM01000012.1, read as the reverse complement.
ATGCGTTATTGTACTGTGAATGTCGCTGCTTCTTCTGAAAAGCAAGGATATATTACTATTCCTCCTCGTGATTCGTGGCGAATTAATCCAGATTCTGCCTATTGCCACTTTGTCGATAATGAAACGATCAATGGCGTTGAGTTTCCAACCATTCCGGAAGTGCCTCTACCATTAGTGAGCGATATGTCTTCTAATATTTTATCGCGACCATTTGATGTCAAACGCTATGCGCTTTTCTATGCCGGTGCTCAGAAGAATATCGGTCCTGCCGGTCTCACCATTGTTGTGGTAAGAGAGGATCTTCTCGGGAAGGCGACTTTTTTCACACCCAGTATGTTCAATTATGAATTACATGCAAAGCAAAGTTCCATGTATAACACTCCACCTACTTTTGCGTGGTATTTAGCGGGATTAATGTTTAAGTGGTTAAAAAAACAAGGTGGTGTCGAAGAGATGGCCAAGCGTAATGAACGTAAAGCTGCGAAACTTTACCACTTAATCGATCAAAGTGATTTTTATTTTAATCCTGTTGATCCAAGCTACCGATCAAGAATGAATGTCATTTTCTGTCTTAAAAATGAAGAGCTCAATGAGAAGTTCTTGCAAGAAGCGAACGATCAAGGATTGGCTAATCTTAAAGGCCATAAATTAGTTGGAGCAATGCGTGCGAGTCTCTACAATGCTTTGCCTGAAAAGGCCGTCGAAAGTTTAATTGATTTCATGAAAGATTTTGCCCAGCGTTGGGGTTGATACTACGGGTATTGGAATATGGAAAAAAATTTATCCTATCGAATTCACAAGTCGGGTCCATTATCGGGAGAGTTAAGAGTACCTGGCGACAAGTCAATCTCACATCGTGCCGCTATCCTCGGTGCTCTAGCGGAGGGCTCTACCGTTGTTAAAGGTTTTCTTCATGCAGAAGATACTTTGGCCACTCTTCGGGCTGTCCAAAAACTTGGGATTCAGGTCGATACTTTTGAACAAGAAGTCATTATTCATGGCAAGGGTCTGCATGGCTTGCGACCCGCGAGTGAGCCCATTGATTTGGGAAATTCTGGTACGTCGATGCGGTTACTTGCCGGTGTCCTAGCTGGACAGCCATTTGAAACGACCTTAACCGGAGATGCCTCTTTATTAAAACGGCCGATGCGCAGAATTACAGATCCCTTGAGCGAAATGGGTGCCAAAATTGATCTTGAGCCAGATGGAACAGCGCCCCTGGTTATTCGTCCGGTTGAGCACCTTAATGCAATTCATTACACCATGACCATTCCAAGTGCCCAGGTTAAATCATGTATCATCTTAGCCGCCTTATTTGCTAGCGGTGAGACGGTTTTGATGGCGCCAATTGCTACTCGTGATCACACTGAGAGAATGTTAGAGGCGTTTCACTATCCGATTCATATTAGCGGCGCCAAAATTCGAATTAAAGGCAATGAAAAGTTATCGCCAACGTATATCGAGGTTCCAAGTGACATTTCATCTGCCGCCTTTTTTATAGTGGCTGCGACGATCGTTCCAAACTCCGACGTAGTGTTGCAAAACATTGGCATCAATCCTTACCGGATTGGCATCATTAATATTTTAAGATTAATGGGTGGCCACATCACTTTCGAAAATGAGAAAGTAGTAGGAGCTGAATACGTTGCTGATATCCGAGTAAAATCGGCTTCCCTCCATGGTATTGATATTCCCTTAGATCAAGTACCACTTGCCATTGATGAATTCCCAGTGTTATTTATTGCCGCTGCATGTGCTCATGGTCTAACTGTGTTGCGTGGTGCTGAAGAGTTGCATGTCAAAGAAACCGATCGTATCCAAGTCATGGCCGAAGGTTTGCAACGAATCGGTGTTCAAGTTGAAGCCGAACCAGACGGCATGTCGATTGAAGGCGGTAAAATTCGAGGTGGCATCGTTGATAGCCAAGGAGATCATAGAGTCGCCATGTCTTTTGCGATTGCTGGAGCTGTTGCGGAGCAGGAAACTACTATTTTGAACTGTGATAACGTTGCAACTTCATTTCCTAATTTTGTGGAATTGGCACAATCAATCGGTATCAATATTGAATGCACTCATCATGTTGAAATGTCTATCCCTTAAATAGCAACCCAAGTTCTAGGAAAAAAATTGAATACTATTCCAGTGATTACAATTGATGGCCCAAGTGGTTCTGGTAAAGGCACTATTGCGAGGCTATTAGCAAAAAAACTGGGATGGCACTATTTAGAAAGTGGTGCCTTATATCGTGTTTTGGCTTATTCGGTTATTCAGAACAAGATTGATTTAAATGACACACAAAGATTAGTGACCTTAGCAAAAGAGTTACCGGTCAAATTTGATTCTGAAGATGAGAGTCGAACTTTATGGTGCGGTTATGACATTACCGATTCAATTCATACGGAGTCCTGTGGCAATTTAGCATCAAAAATAGCGGCAATTCCTGACGTTCGTGATGCCTTATTATCAAGACAAAGGGTCTTCTGCGCACCACCGGGATTGGTAACAGATGGTCGGGATATGGGGACAGTCGTGTTTCCGCAATCGAATTTAAAGATCTTTATCGTTGCAGACCGCACTGAGCGGGCCAGACGACGGTATATGCAGTTGAAAGAAAAGGGAAATAATGTTAGTCTGGAAAACATTTTAAGTGAGCTTACTGAGCGTGATTATCGCGATGAACATCGCACAGTTTCCCCACTAAAACCTGCTCAAGATGCGATATTACTTGATACTACCCATCTTAATATCGAACAAACCTTTGATCAGGTGATGGTGTTCGTTCAGAAAGCTTTCGGGGTATCTGTTGAGTAACTCCTACAAAAGAGAGCTCTACAGATTTTTTTAATCTACCCATGCAACTTTGCATGGCTTATCAAGGATTTATTCCTTAGGAAACACTATGACAGAAAATTTTGCGCAACTATTAAAAGAGAGCTTAGAGAAAACTGATTTACGTCCGGGCTCAGTCGTAACAGCAACGATTACCCATGTGGGTGAGGATGCCATTATTGTCAATGCCGGCTTGAAGTCTGATGCCATTATTCCTGTTGAAGAATTCTTTGACGATCATGGTAACGTAAACGTTAAACCGGGTGATCATGTCAGCGTCGTTGTTGAAACAATCGAAGACGGTTTTGGTGAAACCCGATTATCGCGCGAAAAAGCTAAACGAGCAGAAGCTTGGCGCACTCTTGAAAAAGCTTACGAAGCTAAAGATACAGTGCAAGGCGTTATTACCGAACGTGTCAAAGGTGGTTTTACTGTCTCTGTTAACTCAATCCGCGCATTCTTACCTGGCTCTTTAGTAGATGTCAGACCCGTTCGCGATCCTTCATTCTTAGAAGGTAAAGAACTCGGCTTTAAAATTATTAAAATGGACAAGAAACGTAGCAACATCGTCGTTTCACGTCGAGCAGTGGTAGAAGAAGAGTCTGGCAGCGAACGCGAAGCATTACTTGAAAATCTACAAGAAGGTCAAAGTGTTACCGGTGTGGTTAAAAATATTACCGACTACGGTGCCTTTATCGATTTAGGTGGTGTAGACGGCTTATTACATATTACCGATATGTCTTGGAAGCGCGTTAAACATCCAAGCGAAATGCTATCTGTCGGTGAAGAAATTAAAGTGAAAGTTCTTAAATACGACCGCGATAAAAAGCGTGTATCACTCGGCTTGAAACAATTAGGCGAAGATCCATGGTCAAATATTGCTCGTCGTTACCCAGTCGGCACTCGACTATTTGGTAAGGTCACGAACCTTGCTGACTACGGTTGTTTCGTAGAAATCGAAAATGGCATTGAAGGCTTAGTGCATATGTCTGAAATGGATTGGACCAACAAGAATATCCATCCAGCTAAAGTCGTGCAGATTGGTGATGAAGTTGAGGTGATGGTATTGGATATCGATGAGGAACGTCGTCGTATCTCTCTTGGTATCAAACAGTGCCAAGTGAATCCTTGGAAAGAATTTTCCGATAAGCATGAAAAAGATCAACGCATCAAAGGCAGCATCAAATCAATTACCGATTTTGGTATCTTCATTGGTTTGGAAGGTGGCATTGATGGTTTAGTGCACTTATCAGATATTTCTTGGAACGAAACAGGTGAAGAAGCTGTTCGTCGTTACAAGAAGGGCCAAGAAGTTGAAGCCGTTATCTTAGGAATCGATCCAGAACGTGAGCGTATTTCTTTAGGTATCAAACAGCTTGAACACGACCCATTCGGTGATTTTGCAGATAAAAATGAACGAGGCACCGAAGTTAAAGGTAAAGTGCTCGAAGTAGATGCAAAACAAGCGCTAATCGATCTTGGCGACAGCGTTCAAGGCCAACTACGAGCAGGTGATCTTGCGGAAGATAAAGTTAAGGATGTCAGAGAACACCTTAAAGAGGGCGATGAAGTTGAAGCTAAAGTCGCAAGCATCGATCGCAAAAATCGCTTAGTTGTTTTAACAATGCGCGAACTAGAAGCAGCAGCACCTGCGCCAAAAGCTCGCAGTTCCAAACCTGAGGCCCCAGCGACCACAACCTTAGGTGATTTGTTAAAAGAACGTATCGAAGCCAAAAGGGAAGATGAGTAAGCGAAGAGGGGTGTAATCACCCCTCTTTTATTTCTCCACTGATCAAAAATTTGCCCACAGGATTTTGTTTTATGAGAATTTTTACTTATCTAATCGCCATTATTCTCATCATCTTTGGGCTATCATTCGCTTTACTCAATGCAAGCCCCGTTACGTTGAATTATTATATTGGTAGTAAAAGTATTTCTTTATCGTTGCTTTTAGTGCTGACGGTGGGTTTGGGTATATTGATAGGGTTTATTTTTTCATTGGCACCCATACTACGACTCAAAAAGAAAAACTATCACTTGAAGAATCGCGTGAAGCAGTTAGAGCAGGAAGTTGTGACTCCTTAAGTTGTCATTCCCGCGAAGGCGGGAAACCATTCTTTTAGCTGCACATAGCATGGATTCCCGCTTTCGCGGTAATGACAGTCGTTAAACTTTAAAAGGATCACCCATAAATGATCGAACTCCTGCTCCTATTATTACCAGTAGCCTCCCTATCTGGCTGGTACATGGGCAGGAAAAGCCAACAACTCCCTCAGACTTCTCTTAAAAATCCTTTTCATCGCGACTACTTCCTCGGTATTAACTACCTAATCAATGAACAACCAGATAAAGCGGTCGATATTTTCATTAAATTATTGGCGGTGGATCGCGACACGATTGAAACACACCTTGCGTTAGGGAGTTTGTTTCGAAGACGAGGTGAAGTGGATCGTGCGATTCGGATCCATCAGAATTTAATTACTCGACCGCAGTTGGAACAAGAACAGCGTAATCAAGCGTTGAATGAATTGGCGCAGGATTATTTGCGCGCGGGGGTGTTAGATCAAGCAGAAAGATTATTCTTAGAATTAGTTGATAAAAATCAGGAAGTGATTGGTAGCCTGCGTTATTTGTTAAGTATTTATCAGCAGCAAAAAGATTGGCAGCAAGCGATTAAAATTGCTCAGCGGTTGCAAGAGCAAACTAATGAATCGATGGAAACTGCGATTGCACATTATTATTGCGAATTAGCCGATCAAAAAAGACTCGAAGGTGATACCGAAAAAATTACCGACTACCTGACCAAAGCGTTAAACACTGACCACAATTGCGTTCGTGCCAGCTTGGCGTTTGCTGAGCATGCGATTCGTCAGGGTGATTACTTGCTAGCTATCAAACACTATCGTTTCGTTGCAGAACAAGACCCCGACTATCTTTCCGAAACCATCGTACCATTACGATTCTGTTATGAAAAAATCCAGCAGGAAGAAGAATTCATAGCTTATCTTTGGTCGCATTTAGATAATTATCCAAAAACCTCAGTTGTGATCGCCATTTCTGAGTACCTAAAAAAGCAACAAGGCAACCGCGCCGCAATTAATTTTATCGCAGAACAGATTCGAACCTCGCCATCTTTACGGGGCTTAGACCGTTTAATTGAGCTTTATCTAACCATCTCGCAAGGCGATACCAAAGATAAATTGTTATTACTGAAAGATTTAGTAGCGACACTATTAACAGATAAACCAAGCTATCGCTGCACCGAATGTGGCTTCTCGGCTTCGAATCTTTATTGGCATTGCCCGGGGTGCAAACATTGGAGCTCTGTTCGCCCCGTACATGGCGTAGCGGGTAAATAACCTAGTAGTTTTTTGGGTATTTTAAGCTAAGCGATTTCTATGTTTAGATGCCCCCATGAGATCAATTTTTTTATTACTTTTGTTGTCTCCTTCAGTATTAGCCTACCCAGACGTTTGGTTAAAAATTCAACCAATACAACCACACCATAATGAAGTTCTTAAGGAATCGCTTAGGGTTAATCTAAATAGTGCAGATTTAGCCGCTTTGCAGAAAATTGCAGGTATTGGGCCTAAGAAGGCGCAAGCTATTATTGATTACCGAACCCAAAATGGAGTCTTTCGGAAGGTTAGTGATTTGGAGAAGATTAAAGGGTTTTCGAAGAAGGTAGTGGCTAGGATAGTGGAGAGAAATAAGAATATTGTTTGTGTTGATTAGTATTGAAGTGGCAAAGTTTCTTATCGTACACGTACACGTTCCCGTTCACGAAGCATTTAGGCAATACAGCACTGTGCCTCGGGCTATTCTGTTTTTAGATTGTGCCAATACATAGTCTTATACAAAAAATATATTAAGGCAGGGATTGTCTGTATGATTCGGGAACGGGAACGGGAACGGGAACGGGAACGGGAACGGGAACGGGAACGGGAACGGGAGCGGGAACGGGAACGAAGAGAAAACAAAAGCTTATTTCAAAAACCCAGAAACTTCCGTAGAATGTCCAATTTCGACAGGGCATAATCTCATGACGGAACTAACATACAAAAAACACGACAACAGAATCAGAAAAGCGGTATTTCCCGTCGCCGGGCTAGGAACACGATTCCTGCCAGCAACCAAGGCAAATCCGAAAGAAATGCTCCCGATTGTTGATAAACCCTTAATACAATATGCAGTTGAAGAAGCAATAGCGGCTGGGGTTACCGAATTAATCTTTGTTACGAGTATCAGCAAACGGGCGATTGAAGATCATTTTGATAGTAACTATGAATTAGAATCAAAGTTAGAAGAGCGAGGTAATGAGCGCCTTTTAGCGATAGTACGGGAAATTTTGCCTCGTGGCGTTTCGTGTATTTATATCCGTCAGCCTAATCCACTAGGGTTAGGACACGCAGTGCTTTGTGCTAAGCAAGTTGTGGGTAATGAACCTTTTGCTGTACTGTTAGCGGACGACTTAATTGATTGTGGTACTAGCCACTGTTTGGTGGCGATGGCAGCATATCATAACCAAACAGGTTCGAGTGTCATTGCGGCGCAAGAGGTCCTGCTAAGCGAAACGGAGAAATACGGGATTATTGATTTGTTTCCTGATTCTGAGCAGATTAAAGGGATTGTGGAAAAGCCCAAAGCTGAAGATGCGCCATCCACTTTGGCTGCTGTCGGACGATATATTTTAACGCCTCGCATTTTTGAGTTATTGGAAAAGATTGAAGCGGGTAGCGGTGGTGAGATTCAGTTAACGGATGCCATCTCATTACTATTAAAAGAGCAATCGGTTCACGCTTATCAATTTGATGGCGTTCGTTATGATTGTGGCACTAAGCTTGGTTATTTACAGGCTACGATCACCCAGGCATTTAAGCATCCAGAAGTGAGTGTGGATTTCAAAAACTATTTAAAGAGCATCGTAATCGAATAACGCAACCAGCCTATCAATGACAGATACTAAGCAACTGACACTAAATGCGGTCACTTGTAGCCGCAATAATCTTGAACTGTTTCAACCTGTGACTTTCTCTCTTTCTGAAGGAGAGATAATTCATATACAGGGGCCTAATGGCATTGGTAAAACTACCTTGCTACGTAGCATTGCTACCTTAGTGCCTCCTGCGCGAGGACAGATCTATTGGTCTTCCGAAGCAATTCAGGACTGCGAATCTTATAAATCGCAATTTAAGTTTCTTCCGCACCACAATACTGTTAAGAGCTCTTTAACTGTTTATGAAAACCTTAACTGGAGTCCTTCATTAGCCTTCTCGCCTACCGAAGAACAAATAATATCGGTCTTAGAGTGTTTAGCTTTAGCAGCACTTAGAAATCGAATGGGCGGCACTTTATCATCAGGGCAGAAGCAACGACTGTCGTTAGCAAAGCTTTGCTTAGCGCAGGCAACGATCTGGATTATGGACGAGCCTTTCAATGCCCTGGATTCGAAAGGTATTGTGATGGTGGAAAGTTTAATGCAACAACATCTGGCAAATGCTGGCATGATTGTTTTTACCGCTCATCAAGCCACTCGCAAATTTGGTGCAATAAAATGTCATCAGTTGATCCCATCGAGTGAGGTCATGTGAAGTCTTTATTTCCGCTGTTTGCAGTTTTTAAAAGAGAGTTATTATCGAGTTGTCGTCATCCAATGGCGCTCATAAATCCTTTGATTTTTTTCGTTCTGATTACCCTGTTGTTCCCGTTAGCGATTACCTCTGATCCCAAAAAATTAGTTTTTATTGGACCTGGCGTTATTTGGATTGCTGCTTTGTTAGCCACTATGTTGTCCGCTGAAGATTTGTTTGGTACTGATTATGCTGACGGAACATTGGAACAAATGGCATTAAATCCGATCCAGTTATCCTGGTTAGTCTTTGTTAAGGTGTTTATCAATTGGGCCATGCTCATAATCCCATTGCTTGCGACTACTCTAATCATTTCACAATTTTTTTATATGCCATTTCATGGGGTTAAGATATTAATCTTAAGTTTGCTCTTAGGTTCTCCAGTACTTACCTTCATTGGAGCGATCGGTTGTGCCTTAACATTAGGTCTTACCAATCGTGGCATTCTCCTGGTGTTACTACTCTTGCCATTGTATCTACCCATTCTAATATTTGGCGCTGGAGCCGCAAATGATGCGATACTTGGCTTGCCAACCTTAAGTCAGCTGGCGTTTCTTGGGGCGTTACTGGCCCTTGCTCTAACATTTGCTCCCGTCGCCATTGCTTCTGCTATTAAAGTTTCTCTAGAGTAATCACAGCTGCAAGCTTTGTGAGATTAGGCGGGACATTTTGTAGGAGATTTCTTATATATATTGCTCAAGTTATTGAAAAATAAATAAAATATAGCTGCAACTTAAGCTAAATTATCACATTCTTAAATCCTCCTTGCTTCACGTTTAAAAAGCTTATCTATACTGTTTTTAGTTATCTTATTTACTTCGGGATTTTTAACCAATGGCCACGTACAGCGTTCATGACAACATTCTCATTCAACTTGAGAATGTTTTTCTCAAAGTCGAAATGGAAGTCGACAGAGAAATTACAGAGTTACTAGCGCAGCATCAACAGTTAGCGATCGAACTAGGTGATCTGAAAGGTAAGGTTGAGGTGCTTAACTCATTGAAAAGAACGAGCGAACTGTACTGTGATAATGCCGAAGAATTACAAAAACTGACTCGTACCTTATTGCACAGCTTAAGCGATAAGCAAATCTTGCTGAGATTCGCCCAAGAAAAAGAGCTGCTGTTAAACGGATATTTACTACCAACCCCTGAGATGAGGGTTCCAACCGTAATCGAGTTAAACAAAGAATTCAAACTTAGAAAACGCATGCAAGAGATTGAGTTGCTTTCTAGTTTCTTGCTCGAGCACCCAGATTTCGCACAATATGTTTCAGAGCTTCAAAGTGTCAATGATGTCTATGATTTAGCATTAGAATCAGGCGCCTCTGATCGTTTAGAAGAAACCATCCAAATCTTCGATAACTACTTTGAAAAAGTTCTTAACATATACTCTCTTAATTCGGACTTTTTGAAACAATTCAAAGATTTTAGGTCCAATATTAGACAGCAAGAGAGTAGTGTACCCCCCTTCACGGCGAACGATGCTTTTTCAGCCCATACCTTACAATCTGCCTTTAAAAAAATTCAGATGGAACGCATTAATATCGAACAGGAAGTCGAACGGTTAATGTACCAATTTACTATGTTGCAAAACGGTAAAAAAATCATTTTGGCGGAGATAAAAAGTACGAGTGGTGAGCTGGAAAGTTTAATTTTTAAAGAGTACGCCGTGAAACAAAAAATTCAAGAATTCAGACAATATAAATCTGAGTTAAATAATCAAAAAGATAGTTTCATGAAAGACCCATCCGTTGACGGTTATTCCGAAGCGGTGAAGCAGCTAGAGTTTGTTGAAAATCGTTTTAGACGGCTAGTAACACATAAGAGCCTTGACAAGGAAGTCATAGCGTCGCGTTTTTTCGCGACCAATAAAACAAAGCAGGAAAGACGATTTTTCAAAGAGGAACAAACAACTTATAATAAAATATTGTTCCTCGCCCTACATAATGCCCACATTTCCAGCGAAGATAAGCAACTTATCTTACGTCTCTCCAAACCTTCGAAACTTATTAATAGCAACGCGGGTAAGTTTTTCTACACTCGCACGGCTGGCCGTTCTTTAGAGACATCCATGGAAGGCATACAGAAGTTTCAGTTAGAAGAATTGCACTAGACACGCGAAAAATTGATATATACTTTGCCATAAATACTAAAAATAGTAAAATAATTCCCTCCAAGAAGAATAATATCTATGCCTCATGTCAAACATTAAAGCTGAAATACTTGGCCTCATAAGAAAAAATGAACCGGATTTTAATCATCTCAATTTAAAAGGTGAGATGCTTTACCCGGCAGATGTTCGCCTCTTAGCCCAGGCTCTTACCGGTAATGACCACATAAACTCTTTGGACCTTAGCGACAATCCTAAACTTGATTGTGAGTCCGCGAAAGCATTAGCCGGTACTACTACGCTTACTTCTTTGGATATTAGCAATAACCAGATTGGAGATGAGGGCACGATTGCATTAGCGAGAAATACGCGTCTAATCTCTCTTGATATCAGTGGCAATCTCAATATTGGTTCCAATGGTTTGAGAGCCTTAGCGGAAAACTCTAGCCTCACAGCACTTTATATAAACTTGAACCCTTTAGCAGTAGAGACTCTAAAAGCATTGATGAACAACATGCGCCTCTTAACTCTAACCATTAGTTACAGTCGAGTTGGTGAAGAAGGAGCAACTTTTTTAGGCAGTACCAATGCGCACATCACGTTTCTTGATTTAGCCGATTGCAAGATTGGTGACATAGGAGCCATCGCATTAGCTGGGAATCAACACTTTAGAACGTTGGAGATTGGTTACAATCAAATTAGTTTGGTGGGTGCGAAAGCTTTGGCCAATAATTATTTCTTAACTTCTCTCAACCTAAGTGGCAATGTTCTCAAGGATGAGGGTGCAGAAGTTTTAGCTAATAATACGCGCTTAATTTATTTAGATATCAGCAATAATGGAATTGGACCCGAGGGTGCTACAGCTTTAGCTAATAATCGAACTCTAACTTCCCTTGATGTCAGCCGTAATTTCATTAAGGATGCTGGTGCTATCGCTTTAGCTCTTAATACTATCTTGACCTTCCTGGATGTTAGTTACAATCAAATCGGTCCAAAGGGCGTCCAAGCTTTGGCAAAGACCAACACTCTCACTTTGTTGGATCTAAATGAGAATGAGATCGGCCTCGAAGGTGCAAGGGCATTAGCTAAGAATACTAGCTTGACCGACCTTCGTCTTAGAGCCGGACATATAGGAGATGAAGGTGCAAAGGCTTTATTTGAAAATTTCGTCCTTACATTTCTCGATTTCAGATTTAATAATGTTAAACCTCGAACCTCGCAGAGTCTTAAGAGAATTATTCATTTAAATCAGAAAGCTAAAGAGCTGCAGTTCATCGAAAAGGTGATTGTAGTCGGTATGGGAGCGCGTTATACGCAACAACATTCTTTATTGCGAAGATTACCCTCAGAACTATTGGTCATTATCCTTTCTTATGTGGCTGGAAGGGCTTTGAGGAATTTAGAAGATGTTGTGAGAACATCTCAGTTCGTATTGAGAACTATGAGAGATAAGCAGTTCAATTGGCGATTAAGTGATCAGAAAACGGCCTTTTTCCAAAAATGGCATCCTCAGGAATACCTAGAGGTTAAGAGTCGTTATCCTAGCTCGATAGTTTGCGAAACATTTGAACCAACAGTAGCCGTTCTCTGAACTTCATCTTCTTCTTGGAATAGTTTACTATACAAAAAACTCCCTAACTTGTAGTGAATATATATGTTGGCGATGGTATATAAGCTAGCTTCCCCTAAGCATTTTTTCGAATTAACTACCAAATTTCTGCCTTGGTTATCAGTTTTATTTATTTTATTTTTAGGTTATGGGTTGCTTGGTGGTTTATATCTCGCGCCAGCCGATTATCAGCAAGGGGATGCGTTTCGAATTATCTACGTTCATGTGCCTAGTGCGATTCTATCTTTGGCGATTTATCTAATTATGGCCACTGGCGCTGCTATTGGCTTGATTTGGCGAATTAAGTTAGCGCAGATCTTATTCGCATGCAGTGCCCGCATAGGTGCAGGTTTAACCTTGCTCGCATTGATTACGGGGGCGTTATGGGGGCAACCTACTTGGGGAACTTGGTGGTTATGGGATGCACGGCTGACTTCGGAACTTATTCTGTTATTTCTTTATATTGGCGTGATTGCGCTCCAAAGTGCTATCCCTGATTTAGAAAAAGGGCTACGTGCAAGCAGCATCTTAGTACTGGTCGGTACGGTCGATTTACCGATCATTCATTATTCCGTTTATTGGTGGAACACGCTGCACCAAAAATCAACCATTCTTAAACTTCAGAAGCCTTCTATTGCACCGGAGATGCTTTGGCCACTCTTGGCTATGATATTGGCTTTTTTCCTGTTTTATATTATTGTCCTTATCTTACGAACTAGAAATGAAATCCTTTTCAGGGAGCAACGCGCTACCTGGGTGAAAGAGCAACTCAATCTACCATGCACGACATAATGATTCACTTACAATCGTTCCTGCACATGGGTGGTTATGGTGGTTTTGTTTGGCCATCTTATGCTGCTATGGGCCTTATTTTTTTGGTCAATCTCTATTCCCCCTTGAGACGATTTCGACGTCTTAAGGTAGAGCTGCGAGGCAAGCTTTGAATTCGAAACGAAAGCGACGATTAGTTTGGTTAAGTTGTATGGTAGTGGGAGTAGGAATCGCGGTTAGCTTAGTGTTGTTTGCTCTGAATAAAAATATCAATCTCTACTATACCCCCAGTCAAATCAAAGAATTGAATACAGATCGGAAATTCCGCATTGGAGGCTTAGTGAAAAGTCACAGCTTGCAACGTGATTCAAGTAGTTTGAAAATGCAATTCGTTATCACTGATTATCATAAAGACGTAACAATAACGTATAACGGTATCGTGCCAGCACTTTTTCGAGAGGGGCAGGGTGTGGTTGTTGAGGGTTACTTCGATCGAAATGGTGTGTTCATTGCCGATCAAGTTCTCGCAAAGCATGATGAAAAATATATGCCACCGGGCATAAAACCTAAATCATAAAACTTGAGCACAGGATTGAACATTAGATACTTTTAACTCTAAGCGACATTGTTTCATAACTCTCCCTCTCCCACCCACGAAGTGGGGGGAGAGGGGTGAACCCTAACCCTCTCCCACAAGTGGGAGAGGGAACAAAAATGAGAAATTTTTTAATTTATGCAACAAGCCACCTAAGCTGGTTAGACATTTACAAAGTAAGTAAAAATTGCATGATTCCAGAGATTGGACACTATTCATTAATTTTGGCGTTTTGTTTAGCACTGACGCAATCTATCCTGCCTATGTGGGGTAGTTTTAATAATAAAACTGCCTGGATTGCCACTGCTAGGCCGTTGTCATATGGACAATTCTTTTTTGTCGGGCTAAGTTTTTTGCTTTTGGCTTATGCGCTCATCAGCAATGATTTTTCTGTGAGTTACGTGGCAAATAACTCGAATACTCACCTTCCTTTAATATATCGATTCTGTGCTACTTGGGGAGCACATGAAGGTTCGTTATTGCTGTGGGAACTTATTTTATGTTTTTGGATGTTTCTCGTCGCGACGTTTACACAGCATGTTCCAGCGCAGATACGTGCTAGAGTCTTAGCCATACTCGCCATTATCAGCGTGGGCTTTCTGCTATTCATTCTAATGACATCGAACCCCTTCGGAAGAATACTGCCCGACAGTCCGGCACAAGGAAGGGATTTAAATCCATTGCTGCAAGATCCAGGATTAGCTATTCACCCGCCGATGCTGTATATGGGATACGTTGGATTTGCCGTGGCATTTGCTTTTGCGACGGCTGCCTTGCTAAGCGGTCAATTTAATGCCAATTGGGCTGCCTGGTCTCGTCGTTGGACACTCTTAGCATGGAGTTTTCTAACCTTCGGTATCACTTTGGGGAGTTGGTGGGCCTATCGGGTGCTGGGGTGGGGCGGCTGGTGGTTTTGGGATCCCGTTGAAAATGCTTCATTTCTACCATGGTTAAGTGGCACTGCTTTAATTCATTCACTCCTTGTTGCGCAAAAGCGAGAAACTTTCAAAGCCTGGACAATTTTATTGGCCGTAATGACTTTTTCGCTAAGTCTCATGGGAACATTCTTAGTTCGTTCTGGTGTGTTAGTGTCTGTGCACGCCTTTGCGGTGGATCCAGCGCGAGGTGCCTTCATGCTGTATTTCATTGCGACAGTGGTGGGTGGCTCGCTTGCATTATATGCTTGGCGCGGCCACACAATACAAAATAGTGGTATCTTTCAATTCTGGTCTAGAGAAACATTCCTGCTTACTAATAATGTATTGTTGACTACTTGTACATTAACGGTATTGCTGGGGACTCTATATCCGTTAGTGATTGATGGCCTGGGCCTTGGAAAATTATCGGTGGGTCCTCCTTATTTCAATGCAGTTTTTCTGCCTCTGATCATTCCTGTTCTGTTTTTGATGGCCATTGGACCTGCCATACACTGGCAACATTCAAAAATGCATCTAGTGGTCAATCGCTTTAAATACACCCTATTAGCTGCATTTATTTTGTCGATGCTATTGCCACTGTTTTTTACAGGTACTTTTTTTGTGAGTGTTGTCTTAGGTTTGCTACTCGCTTTTTGGGTATTACTTGCGACTTTGCAAACTAATATCCATTTCAACAGCGCAACTAAGCCTAAGGTTAAGCGAAAAGGGATGTTGTTGGCACATATAGGTTTTGCGATTACTGTCATTGGAATCGTCTTGTCCTCAGCTTATAGCGTGCAACACGATTTACGTATGCAACCAAATGATGATCTGAAAGTTGGACCTTATAATGTGCATTTTGCAAATGTATTGCCGCTGGTTGGCCCGAACTTTTCCGGATACCAAGGCGAATTTTTAGTGTCGAGCAGACATAATAAAACCATTTTATTGAAGCCGCAGTTGCGACTTTTTCAAACTCAAAAAATGGCAATGACTAAAACGGCAATTCAGGCCAGAATTTTTGATGATCTTTATATCGCCTTAGCCGAAAGTTTACCGAATCAGGCTTGGTCTGTTCGGATCTATTACAAACCATTTGTACGATGGATTTGGGCAGGTGGAATTTTAATGATGATTGGCGGCTTAATTGCCGCTTTTACTAGATCAAAACGAAATGAGCAAGTAGCATGATTTTTCGACTTAAATTTATCGTGCCATTAATGATTTTTATAATATTGCTCGTAATTTTGTGGCATGGGATGAGTCGTGATCCAAATTTGTTGCCTTCAACACTTCTTGATAAACCACTACCTAATTTTTCGGCACCGAGTTTGAATTCTGATCAATTAATTTCTGCTCAACAATTTAAGGGAAAAGTCACTATCTTAAATGTCTGGGCTACGTGGTGTGCAGCATGCCAAGTAGAACAACCGTTGTTAATGGATTTAGCGAAAGATTCGAACCTGCAAGTTTTAGGATTAGATTATAAAGATCAGCGCCAACAAGCAAAACAATTTCTGATCAGCAATGGCAATCCCTATAAAGAGGTAATCTTTGATGAACAAGGTCAATATGCGATGAAACTTGGAGTGTATGGCACACCGGAAACTTTTTTGATCGATCAAAAGGGGATTATTCGTTATCGCTACGTTGGCGCATTGACGCTCGATATTGTTGAAAAAGATTTGGTTCCTCGAATTAAGCAAATGATAAAGGATACACCATGAGAGTTTGGTTGTTCATACTGTTATTGCTGATAAGTTCGTGGGCAAGTGCACAGCCTTTTGAACAAGCAACCTCAATCAGTCAAGTTCAAGAGGTGAGATATAATCATTTGCTTAGCGAATTAAGATGTTTAGTTTGTCAAAATCAAAGCCTAGCGGATTCGAATGCTCCTTTGGCGTTAGATCTTAAGCGGGAGGTCTATGATCAAATTAAAATGGGTAAGACTGATGAAGAAATTAAAACATTCTTAGTTGCTCGATACGGCGAATATATTTTATTCAAACCCCAGTTTACTAAGACAACGTTTATCTTATGGCTTGGTCCAGTCGTATTCTTGGCGGGCTCATTCTTAATTTTATTTATCAGTATTCGTAGACAAAAAAATGTAGCCTAGGGTGGAAACCCCGTAGCCTGTC
>DJAM01000168.1 GCA_002429595.1 Coxiellaceae bacterium UBA6002 | reverse complement strand
GGAAGAAGGGCTACGCTTTGCAATTCGCGAAGGTGGTCGTACCGTCGGTGCTGGTGTTGTAACTAAGATTATTGAGTAGTACTATGATAAAGAATCAAAGAATACGAATCCGCCTTAAAGCGTTTGATCATCGCTTAATCGACAGATCAACGAAGGAAATTGTTGAAACCGCAAAGCGTACGGGTGCTCGTGTAAGAGGTCCGATACCATTGCCTTCAAAGAAACAAAAGTTCAGCGTTCTTATCTCTCCTCATAAAGATAAAGATGCACAAGATCAGTTTATTATCCGCACCCACAAAAGGGTGCTGGATATTATTCAGCCAACTGATAAAACAGTTGATGCTTTAATGAGATTAGATCTCTCTGCTGGCGTAGACGTTCATATCATAGTGGATTAGAGAAATAGGTTAAGTTAAATCGAATCGCAAATGCGATATCTATAGAGGTTACAAAGATGCCAATTGGATTAGTCGGTCGAAAATGTGGGATGACACGACAGTTTACTGAAGATGGTAATTCTATACCGGTGACAGTAATAGAAATTACCCCAAATCGTGTTGCCCAAATTAAAAATAATGAAGTCGATGGCTATCGTAGCTATCAAATTACTACCGGTTCAAAAAAACCTAGCCGAGTTACAAAAGCTGCTGCAGGTCACTATGCTAAAGCAGGTGTAGATGCAGGTTTTGGTTTGTGGGAATTTCGGTTAGATGAAAATGAAGGTGACGACATCAGCGTTGGTTCAGAGTTAAAAGTAGATATTTTTAGCGAAGGTCAAATTATAGACGTTACCGGCATTACTCGAGGTAAAGGTTTTGCGGGTGCCGTTAAGCGTCACAATTTCAGAACCCAAGATGCAACTCACGGTAACTCTTTGTCGCATCGTGCGCCAGGTTCAATTGGTCAAAACCAAACACCAGGTCGTGTCTTCAAAGGCAAGAAAATGGCTGGTCACATGGGCAATAAGCAAAATACTGTGCAAAACCAAAAAGTGATTAAAGTTGATGTAGAGCGAAACATCCTGTTAGTGAAAGGAGTTGTTCCAGGGGCTCCAGGCTGTATCGTCATCGTTCGCCCTGCTGTAAAGAAAAAGAAAGGGGGTGAATAATGGAATTAGCAATGATTGATGCTAAAGGGCAGTCAGATAAAATTACAGTTTCTGATGCTAATTTTGGTGTAGAGTTTAACGAAGGTCTCGTCCATCAAGTCGTTACCGCTTATATGGCCGCTGCTCGTTCTGGTAACAGTGCTCAAAAAACACGGTCAGAAGTGAGAGGTGGTGGTAAAAAACCATGGCGCCAAAAAGGTACGGGTCGAGCACGTGCTGGTTCTATCAGAAGTCCAATATGGCGAACCGGTGGTGTGACGTTTGCAGCAAAGCCAAGAAGCTATGAACAAAAAGTAAATCGTAAAATGTATCGTGCTGCTCTAAAGTCAATTTTGTCAGAATTAGTCAGACAAGAGCGGTTAGTTATCATTGATGATTTCAAGCTGGATAATCCAAAAACAAAAGAATTGATTACCAAGCTGAATGATCTAAAGATTGATAGCAGTGTATTAATCGTCACGAATCAAATTGATGCCAACATCGAATTGGCAGGAAGAAATTTGCATAAAGTCGGTATTTGCCAAGCAACAGAAGTGAGTCCTCTCAACCTCATACAATTTGAAAAAGTATTGGTGACCGCGCAGGCACTAAAAAACCTTGAGGAGAGATTGGTATGAACGAACAAAAATTACTGAAAGTATTGCTGTCGCCACTATTATCAGAAAAATCAACCGCAGCAAATGCACATAACCAATATGTTTTCCAGGTGGCAACTGATTCAACCAAGCCTGAAATTAAAGCAGCAGTAGAAAAATTATTTAATGTCAAAGTTATGAAAGTTCAAGTGGTCAATCACAAGCCAAAAAATGTGCGCTTCGGAAAAATCGAAGGTAAGCGAAAAGCATGGAAAAAGGCGTATGTGAAATTGGCAGAGGGTCATGACATAGACTTTACTGGCGCACAAGCGTAGGAGAATAAACGATGCCAATTCAAAAACCTAAACCAACATCGCCTGGCCGCCGCTTTGTTGTCAAAATCACCAATCCTGATTTGCATAAAGGCAAGCCATTCGACAGTCTGTTGGCTCCAAAATCAAAAATTAATGGTCGAAACAATCAAGGTAGAATTACCGTTCGACATAGAGGGGGCGGTAGTAAGCGTCAA
The DNA here is from genome assembly GCA_002429595.1 of Coxiellaceae bacterium UBA6002. Classification (GTDB taxonomy): domain Bacteria; phylum Pseudomonadota; class Gammaproteobacteria; order UBA6002; family UBA6002; genus UBA6002. The sequence continues at coordinate 27,737 of DJAM01000168.1, read as the reverse complement.
TATCGTTTGGTTGATTTTAAGCGAGATAAAGACGGAATCGTTGGAAAAGTAGAACGAATTGAATATGATCCTAACCGTAGTGCTCATATCATCTTAGTTTTATATGCAGATGGCGAGCGACGCTATAGTATTGCGCCTAAAGGTATTCAGGTGGGTGCTGAGATTGTTTCTGGTGTGGATTCCCCAATTAAAGTGGGCAATTGCTTACCATTGCAAAACATTCCAGTAGGCTCAACTGTGCATTGTGTTGAGTTGAGACCTAGCAAGGGTGCGCAGATAGCTCGTAGCGCCGGTGCTTCAGTGCAACTGGTAGCAAGAGAAGGTGAGTATTGCATGTTGCGTTTAAGATCAGGTGAATTACGAAAAGTGATGTCATCTTGTCGTGCAACAATTGGTGAAGTTTCAAACACTGAACACAACCTACGTTCATTAGGTAAAGCGGGTGCCACTCGTTGGAGAGGTAAAAGACCTACCGTTCGAGGTGTTGCGATGAACCCAGTCGACCATCCTATGGGTGGTGGTGAAGGTCGTACCTCCGGTGGCCGACATCCTGTGAGCCCAACGGGCGTTCCAAGTAAAGGTTACAAAACACGTAAGAATAAGCGTACTAAAAAAATGATTATTCGCGATCGTAGACAAAAGTAGAGAGGTATTAAAGTGCCACGTTCAATTAAAAAAGGACCATTTGTCGATCATCACCTTCAAAAGAAGGTTGAAGAGGCTGTTGCTCAAAGTAGTAAGAAACCGATTAAGACATGGTCTCGCCGATCAACAATTATGCCAGAAATGGTAGGGCTTACGATTGCTATACATAATGGCAATAAGCACGTACCGGTTTATGTTACAGAAAATATGGTTGGACATAAGCTCGGTGAGTTTGCGTTAACCAGAACTTTTCGATCACATTCGGGTGATAGAAAAGCCGCTAAGAAGGGGGCTTAATCGTGTCTGAGGTAGCAGCAAAATTAAAATATGCACGAATTTCGGCTCAAAAAGTACGTTTAGTAGCGGACTTGATTCGTGGTAAGAACGTCGCTTCAGCAATTGACTTGCTTGAATTTAGCAATAAAAAAGCGGCTGCATTAATGAAAAAAGTTTTAAACTCGGCAATTGCAAATGCGGAACACAACGAAGGTGCTGACATCGATGAATTAAAGGTGTCTCGTGTGTTTGTAGATGAAGGTCCAACAATGAAGCGTTTGCATGCAAGAGCAAGAGGGCGTTCAGATCGTATTTTGAAGCGCTCATGTCATATAACCGTTATGGTATCAGATAATTAATCGAGAGAGGACTTAAATGGGTCAGAAAGTCAATCCAGTTGGTATACGGCTAGGTATAGTTAGAGATTGGAATTCAAAGTGGTACGCGGATAAAGAGAACTACGCAAATTATTTGAACTCAGATTTAAGAGTGCGTGAATTCCTAAGGGAAAGACTAGCTGCAGCTGCAGTAAGCAAAATTGAAATTAAGCGTCCTGCAAAGAATGCCGTAATTACTATTGATGCTGCTCGTCCTGGCGCCATTATCGGTAAAAGAGGTGGTGAAGTAGACGCATTGCGCGAAGAAGTCAGAAAAATGATGGGCGGCGTTCCTGTTCACATCAATATTGTGGAAGTTAAAAAGCCAGAATTGGATGCTAAATTAGTGGCATTGAGTGTTGCACAGCAATTAGAACGACGTGTTATGTTCAGAAGAGCAATGAAACGAGCAGTTCAAAATGCAATGCGTGCGGGTGCTCAAGGAATAAAAGTAACGGTAAGCGGCAGATTAGGTGGCGCCGAGATTGCTCGAACAGAATGGTATCGTGAAGGAAGAGTGCCTTTACATACTTTCAGAGCTGATATCGATTATGCAACGGGCTCTGCACATACTACTTATGGTGTTATCGGCATTAAGGTTTGGATCTTTAAAGGCGAAGTAATAGGTCCTGAGTTGGACGGTGAAGCTAACAAAGAATAAGCCTTAAGCAAGAGAGGAGTTGAGAGAAAATGTTACAGCCGAAGCGAACTAAGTTTCGTAAACAATTTAAAGATAGAAACCGTGGTCTAGCCCACAGAGGCAGTAAAATCAGCTTCGGGGAATTTGGTCTTAAGGTGACAGAAAGAGGCCGTATTACTGCGCGCCAAATCGAAGCAGCTCGTCGTACAATTTCGCGAGCAATTAAAAGAGGTGGTAAAGTTTGGATCAGAGTTTTCCCTGACAAACCAATTACTCAAAAGCCTCTTGAAGTTCGACAAGGTAAAGGTAAGGGTAATGTTGAATACTGGGTCGCTTTAGTGCAACCTGGCAAAGTTTTGATTGAGGTGGAAGGAATACCTGAAGAGCTGGCAAGAGAAGCGTTTCTCTTAGCAGCTGCCAAACTTCCTTTAAAAACAATTTTTGTTAAAAGAACGGTGATGTAATGAACGCAACTGAGCTAAGAGAAAAATCGATTGACGATTTAAAAGCTGAATTAACTGAGTTACTACGAGAACAGTTTAATTTAAGAATGCAAAGAGGGTTAGGTAGACAACCAAAGCCTCATCTCTTTAAAAAAGTAAGACGCACAATTGCGCAAGTTCAAACCATTCTCAAAGAGAAGGCATAAGTGATGATGACCGAGACAAAAACCAATGTAGCTCGTACTTTAGTCGGCTTAGTTGTAAGCAACAAAATGACTGACACTATCGTGGTCAAAGTAGAAAGCAAAATTAAACATCCTGTGTATGGTAAATACATTAAGCGTTCTAAAAAGTACCATGTTCATGATGCAGGCAATGTTTGCTCAATTGGCGATACCGTACAAATTAAGGAATGTCGTCCAATTTCAAAAACCAAAAGCTGGATTCTTGATAAGGTACTGGAACAAGTTACTTAGTACACAATTTTAAAAATTTTTTGTTTGATAATAAAGAAATGGTACAATCTCAAGTCTTTGCCTGCTGCAAAGACAGAACTGGAGTTTAATCAAAATGATTCAGATGCGATCCAGGCTTGAAGTGGCTGACAATAGTGGCGCCCGTCAAGTTATGTGCATTAAAGTGCTAAAAGGCTCAAAACGACGTTACGCTGGTATTGGCGACGTAATTAAAGTCAGCATTAAAGATGCTATCCCACGTGGGAAAGTTAAAAAGGGCGATGTAATGTTGGCTGTTGTAGTGCGCACTCGAAAGGGTGAAAGACGCCAGGATGGTTCGTTGATTAGATTTGATGATAATGCAGTTGTATTGCTTAACAACCAAAAAGAGCCAATTGGTACTCGTATTTTTGGTCCGGTATCACGTAGATTACGGAGCGAATATATGAAGATTATTTCTCTGGCTCCAGAAGTTTTATAAAGAGAGATGATGTCATGTCGATGAGCAAAATAAAAAAAGACGATAACGTGATTGTTATCGCAGGCGAAGATAAAGGCACGCGGGGCAAAGTAATTAAAGTCCTTGCAAACGGTAAAGTACTCGTTGAGGGTGTCAATATCGTTAAGAAGCATGTTAAGCCTAACCCTAACAAAGGTATTGAAGGCGGTATTAAAGAAAAAGAGGCTCCTATTCATAGTTCCAATGTTGCATTGATTAATCCAGCTACCAATGCGGCAGGTAGAGTAGGGTTTAAACATTTAGAAGACGGTAGCAAAGTTCGTTATTTTAAATCTAATAACGAAGTCATCGATATTAACTAGGCGAGAAGTAGATGACCAATTTTCAAAAAAAGTATAAAGACACAATACGTGACAAGCTAAAAGATACTTTTGAGTATAAAAGTATTATGCAAGTTCCAAAAGTTGAGAAGATTACTCTCAATATCGGGCTGAATGCTGCCGCTGATAAAAAGGTCTTAGCGAATGCTATATCAGACCTCACCCAAATTGCTGGACAAAAAGCGGTGCAGACTCTTGCGCGCAAATCGGTAGCAGGTTTCAAAATTCGTGAAGGTTGGCCAATTGGCTGCAAAGTTACCCTTCGCGGCGACAGAATGTATGAAATGTTGGAAAGATTAGTTTGTTATGTATTTCCTCGTATCAGAGACTTTAGAGGCTTCAGTGCTAAAGGTTTTGATGGCCAAGGTAATTACAATTTAGGCATAAAGGAACAAATCGTTTTTCCTGAAATCGATTTTGATAAAATCGATGCAATTCGTGGTTTGAATATTGCAATAACAACTAGCGCTAAAACAGATAAAGAGGCACGCGCTTTGTTGGGTGCATTTAATTTTCCGTTTAAGGAATGAGGTGATAGATGGCTAAAATTAGTATGATCGTTCGTGATGAAGTGCGTCAAAAAGAAGCTACACGAGCACGTAAAACTCGAATGACGCTAAAGAAAACGATTTGTGATCCTAATACACCTTACGAAGAAAAATTAAAATCAGTTGAAAAGTTAAATAAACGCAAACGCGATGAAAGTCCTTCAAGATATCAACGCCGTTGCAAGCAATGTGGTCGTCCTCGTGCAGTTTATCGTAAGTTTGGTCTTTGCCGTATTCACTTACGCGAAGCTGCAATGCGTGGTGACATCCCCGGTTTAGTGAAAGATAGTTGGTAAGCACTAACAGCTACAGAGGAACAATTTAATGAGTATTTCAGATCCAGTTTCAGACATGTTGACAAGAATTAGAAATGCACAGTCTGTTGCAAAAAGAACTGTCAAAATGCCTTGCTCTAACTTTAAAGTAGCAATTGCTAAGGTATTAAAAGATGAAGGTTATATCAAAGACTTTGAAGTTGAAGATAATGACAATAATAAAAAATCACTCGTCATTGGCTTGAAATATTATAATGGTAAGCCAGTCATCGATAAAATTGAGCGTGTCAGCCGTCCAGGTCTTCGAGTTTACGTAGATAAATCAGATCTTCCTCAAGTGCTAAACGGTTTGGGTGTCGCAATCATTTCAACTTCCCAAGGCCTAATGAGTGATCGTGCTGCTCGAAAAGCCGGTCAAGGTGGTGAAGTCATTTGTTACGTTAGTTAGGAGCTTCGGATGTCAAGAGTCGCAAAAAATCCAATTAAAGTGCCTTCCGGCGTTACTGTTAACGTAAATGGTAATACCATCAGCGTTAAAGGTAGTAAGGGGCTATTAGAACGAGAAATCCATGAGGCTGTTAAAGTTAAGTATGCAGACAATGTCATTCTTTTTGAGCCAAATGGTGATGTAGATATAGCTGATGCATTAGCAGGTACGACCCGCGCCATTGTTAACAACATGGTTCAAGGTGTCAGTGAAGGTTTTACTCAAGAGTTACAACTGGTTGGTACTGGTTATAAAGCGCAAGCTAAAGGAAGTACTTTGAGTTTAAGTTTGGGACATTCGCATCCTATTGATTACGCTGTGCCAAAAGGAATTACGATTGAAACTCCTGCGCCAACAGAAATTGTGGTAAAGGGTATAGATAAAGAATTACTTGGGCAAGTTTGTGCTGACATCATTGCTTTTAGACCACCTGAGCCATATAAAGGCAAAGGTGTTCGATACAAAGGGCAACAAATTATACTTAAAGAGGCTAAGAAGAAGTAATGGATAAGAAGGTATCAAGATTGCGACGTGCTAAAAAAACACGTGCGCGTATTCAACGGTTGAACGTCAATAGATTATCCGTTCATCGAACACCTAGAAATATCTACGTTCAGGTGATCGATCCTAATGGTAAAGTTCTAACAAGTGCTTCGACTTTAGATAAAGCAGTTCGAGGTGAGCAAGCTTATGGTGGTAACGTTGAAGCTGCAAAACGTGTGGGTCAAATTATCGCCCAGCGATGCAAAGAAATCGGTGTTGAACAATTAGCGTTTGATCGTTCAGGCTTCAGATACCACGGCAGAATTAAAGCTCTTGCCGACGCTGCACGTGAAAATGGTTTACAGATATAGTTAAAGGGTCTGAATAAATGGCAAATGATAATGAACAATCAGTCGCAGTAGAGAAAACCGATAAACTCGTTTTTGTTAATCGTACCTCTAAAGTTGTCAAAGGTGGTCGCAAATTTAGCTTCTCAGCTATTGTTGTTGTTGGCGATTATGATGGCGAAATTGGTTACGGTACTGGCAAAGCAAACGAAGTGCCTGCTGCCATTCAAAAAGCGATGGAAAGTGCTCGAAGAAATCGTGTTCGTGTATTGCTTAAGGGAAATACATTGCAACATGAAGTCATCGGGAGACATGGCTCTACACGAGTTTTCATGAAACCAGCTTCCGAAGGTACCGGTATTATTGCAGGTAGTGCAATGCGTGCTGTTTTTGAAGTGATGGGCGTTAAGAATGTCCTTTCAAAAGTGATCGGTTCTTCAAATCCAATGAACGTGGTAAGAGCGACAGTAGAAGGTTTAATCAACATGGCTACCCCAGAAGCAATTGCTCAGAAGCGTGGCAAAACTGTTGAAGAAATATTGGAATAATGACATGAGCAAAAAAAATCCTATTAAAGTCACGTTGGTACGCAGCCTTTCTAAATGTTTAGAAAGTCACAAAGCATGTGTTCGTGGTTTGGGTCTTCGAAAAATGAACCATACCGTTACAGTGAACGACACGCCTGAAAATCGTGGCATGATTAATAAAGTCATATACCTATTAAAAGTAGAGGAAAATTAAAATGTACCTCAATACGTTGCAGCCTGCAGCAGGCTCAAAGAAAAAAGCGACCCGAGTTGGTCGCGGTATAGGAAGTGGTATCGGCAAAACTTGTGGTCGTGGTCATAAAGGTCAACATGCCAGAGCGGGTGGTTATCACAAAGTAGGCTTTGAAGGCGGTCAGATGCCAATTCAAAGACGCTTACCAAAGTTTGGTTTCAGATCTCGCAAGGGTCGCGTAACAGCTGAAGTTCGTTTACACGAATTAGCAAAACTAAGTGCTGATGTCGTCGATTTAGCGGCATTAAAAGCTGCGAATGTTATAGCTGCTAACATCAAATATGTAAAAATTATTGCGTCAGGTGAGCTTAAGAAGCCAGTTACTATCACTGGCGTCAAAGTGACTGCGGGTGCTAAAAAAATTATCGAAGCTGCCGGTGGCAAGGTTGAATCATAATGTCAAAAGCTAAGATTGGATCGAGTTTATCACAGGGTGGGTTAGCCGAATTAAAAAAACGAATTTTATTTGTTTTAATAGGCATAATTATTTATCGCATTGGAGCACATATCCCAGTACCTGGAATCAATCCACATAAATTAGCTGAGCTTTTTACGCAACATTCAGGTGGCATGTTAGGGTTGTTTAACATGTTTTCAGGTGGCGCGTTAAGTCGATTAACCGTATTTGCATTGGGCGTCATGCCTTATATTTCTTCTTCTATTATTATGCAGTTGTTTACTGTGATTAATCCGAAGTTAGAGCAGCTCAAAAAAGAAGGGGAAGCTGGTCGACGTAAGATCAACCAATATACCCGCTATGGCACCTTGGTCTTGTCGTTATTCCAAGCCATTGGTATTGCCAAGTGGCTAGCTAGTCAGGGTATTGTTATGAACCCTGATATTAGTTTTTATTTTGTCGCCACAGTAACTTTAGTAACCGGCACAATCTTTTTAATGTGGCTTGGCGAACAAATGACAGAACGAGGTATAGGTAATGGTATCTCACTAATCATTTTCGCAGGTATTGTTTCTCGTTTCCCTGAAGCAGTTGCCAAAGTGATTAATCAAGTCAAACAAGGTCAAATGCAAGTAATTTCATTGATCTTGTTAATAGCAGCAGTGTTAGCGGTGACTGCCTTTGTGGTCTTTATGGAAAGAGCACAACGAAAGATACCGGTTAATTATGCAAAAAGACAACAAGGACGAAAAATCTACGCAGCGCAAAGTAGCCATTTACCATTAAAGATAAATATGGCTGGGGTGATACCGCCGATTTTTGCTTCGGCGTTAATTATGTTCCCAACGACAATTGCGCAATTTTTTAGCAGCGTAAAGTACATGGGTTGGCTGAGTGATCTAGCGCTTGCTCTGTCAGTCGGGCAGCCGCTTTATTTAATTTGTTTTACTGCTGCCATCGTGTTTTTCTCGTTCTTCTACACATCTTTGGTATTTAACCCCAAAGAAACTGCAGAGAACTTGAAGAAATCGGGAGCTTTTATTCCCGGTATTCGCCCAGGCGACAATACGGCGAATTATATTGATAAAGTTATGACCAGGTTGACACTCATTGGTGCCATTTATTTATCACTAGTAGCGTTATTGCCTGAGTTTTTAATTTCAATGTGGCATGTGCCATTTTATTTTGGTGGTACATCCTTATTAATTATTGTTGTGGTCATTATGGACTTTATTGCTCAATTGCAAGCACATTTAATGTCTTACCAATATGAGTCAATAATGAAGAAAGCAAACTTAAAAACCCGCCATTTAGGACTATTACGGTAATTTGGAGAAATGAAGTGAAAGTTAGAGTATCTGTAAAAAAAATATGTAGAAATTGTAAAGTTATACGACGTAATCGGGTTGTCCGAGTTATTTGTAAAGATGCACGCCATAAACAACGTCAAGGTTAGAATTATCTAATTATTCCCTTCTTCAAATTGGAGGGAGGATAATTAGGTTGTTGATTTTTTTGTGTTAGAGCGTTATTCTTAGCAGCTTTTTCGAGACGAAACGGTCTTTTCTTGGGAGATTAATGAATGGCAATTGTTCGAATTGCAGGGGTAAACATACCGACAGATAAAAATGCAGAAATAGCATTGACGAGAATTTATGGCATTGGCAGATCAACTGCCCTTGTGATATGCCAGAAAGTTGGTATCGATCCCTTAACTAAAGTCAAAACATTGACAGAAGCCGAATTAGAATCAATTCGTTCTGAAATTGGCAACTATACAATTGAAGGTGATCTTCGTCGCGAAATTTCTTTGAATATTAAGCGACTTACAGACCTTGGTTGTTACAGGGGTGTTCGCCACCGACGTGGTTTACCCTTACGTGGACAACGTACCCGTACTAACGCGCGCACTCGTAAAGGCAAAGCAAAGCCTGTACGTAAATAATTATATTGGAATATTGATATATGGCAGATCCTAAAAAAGCACCACGAAAAAGATTAAAATCCAATGTGTCTCATGGTCAGGCACATATTACTGCGAAATTTAATAATACCTTGATTACGCTAACTGATTCCCAAGGGAATGTTATTGCTTGGTCTAGCTCCGGTAACTGCGGGTTTAAAGGTTCTCGAAAAGGTACTCCGTTCGCAGCGCAAGTTGCTGCGGAAAAAGCAGTTAAAAGAGCTAAAGAGCTTTGTGGTTTAATGTATGTTGAAGTCTATGTTCAAGGACCAGGTTCAGGCCGCGAAGCAGCAATCAGAACAATAAAAGCAAATGAAATCACTGTTGAAAAAATAGTCGACGTTACCCCCATTCCACATAATGGCTGCCGGCCATCTAAAAAGCGTCGTGTATAGGAGAAAGATGAAATGGCAAAGTATGTAGGTCCTAAGTGGAAGTTGCAGCGTCGAGAAGGAACCAATTTACAGCTTAAAAGTGGTCTTCGTGACGAAACCAAAGGTAAGAAGCTGACTAGTCCGCCTGGTGCGCATGGTGCAAAACGCGCAAGATTAACCGATTACGGCGCGCAGCTTCGAATGAAGCAGTTAATTCGTCGTTATTACGGGGTCCTTGAAAAACAATTCCGCCGTTGTTATCAACAGGCAGATAAAATTAAAGGCTCTACGGGTGACAACTTATTACGCATTCTCGAATCTCGTCTAGATAATGTTGTTTATCGAATGGGTTTTGCTTCGACACGTGCTGAGGCAAGACAAATAGTCAATCACAAAGCTATTAAAGTTAATGGTCAAGTCGTTAACATCCCTTCCTACTCTGTTAAACCCGGTGATGTCATCGAAGTAAGAGAGAAGGCAAAAGGTCAATTACGTATTTTAGCTGCCATAGATTTAGCTAAGCAACGTGAATCCGCGGAATGGATTGATGTCAACACGAAAGAATTAAGTGGTCAATTTAAAGCTTATCCAGAAATAAGCGATTTACCGGCCGAATTCAAAGTTAATATGGTCGTCGAGCTTTACTCTAAGTAGAGGTAGTAACATGCAGGATATTTATTCTTCCTTTTTAACGCCGCATACAATTAAGGTGCAATCTATTACACCTAATCGTTCGGTCATTACGCTAGAACCCTTTGAACGGGGTTTTGGTAACACACTTGGTTATATGATTCGTAGAGTAGGTCTATCTTCTATGCCAGGAGCTGCTGTTACCGAAGTGCAAATTGAAGGTGTACTTCATGAATACAGTACAATTAAAGATGTTCGGGAAGATGTGGTTGATATCTTGCTAAACCTCAAAGGCATTGCGTTTAAATTGTTAGGACGTAATGAAGTTGTTTTAACTTTACACAAAAAGGGTGCAGGTCCCGTTACAGCTGGTGATATAAAATCAGAGCATGACGTTGAAATTGTTAACCCTGAACATGAAATTGCGCACATCACCAAAGATGGTGAGCTTAAAATGACTCTTAAAGTGATGACTGGCAGAGGCTATGTTCCTTCAAATCAGTTGCGTCAAGAAGGTAAGCCAGTAGGTCGATTACATGTTGATGCTTCTTTCAGCCCAATTAAGCGTATCGCTTACCAAGTGGAAAATGCTCGTGTTGAAAATCGTACTGACTTAGATCGTTTAATTATCGATCTAGAAACCAATGGTACTTTAGATCCAGAAGAAGCGATTCGTCGTTGTGCAACGATTCTACAGCATCAATTAGCTGCTTTTGTTGAATTAAAGCATGAAGAACAAAAGTCACAGCATGCTGAAGAAGAAGAAATTAATCCGATTTTACTTCGACCAGTTGATGACTTAGAGCTTACTGTGCGAGCAGCGAACTGTCTTAAAGCTGAGAATATTTATTATATCGGTGATCTCGTGCAGCGTACTGAAAATGATCTTTTAAAGACGCCTAACTTGGGTAAAAAATCATTATTAGAAATTAAGAATGTCTTAGCATCACGTGGTCTGAGCCTTGGAATGAGACTCGATAATTGGCCACCACATAGTATTCAAGATAAAGAGTAGGTAACAACATGCGACACCGTAAAAGTGGTAGAAAATTAAATCGAAATAGCAGTCATCGTAAGGCTATGTTTCAAAACATGACCGTATCTTTGCTGCGCCATGAATTAATCAAAACAACTCTACCTAAAGCAAAAGAACTAAGACGAGTAGCTGAACCTATCATTACCATAGCCAAAGAAGACAACGTGGCTACCCGTAGATTGGTATTCAATCGGCTTCGTGATAAAGAAATTCTGAATAAATTATTCACAGATCTTGGACCACGTTTTAAAAATCGACCAGGCGGCTACCTCCGTATTATTAAATGCGGGTTTCGTCCTAGCGATAAGGCTCCAATGGCATTGGTTGAATTAGTGGATCGTCAAGTCGAAGACTAATTTCAAAAGACATAAAAAAACCGGGTTTTCCCGGTTTTTTTTTGCTTAGAGCAATTTAAAACGGAATGTCGTCATCAAAGCTTTCATGAGATGAATGATGAGCAGGAACGTTGTGGTTAGCGTCGAAATCGTCGCTGGTGCTAGGAGGAGGATTGTTGTGTGTACCTGCCCCGGCGCTACGACTATCTAGGATATGCATTTCATTAGCGATGATTTCTGTCGTATAACGTTCTACATTATTTTTATCAGTCCATTTACGGGTACGAAGCGTTCCTTCAACATAGATTTTTGAACCCTTACGTAAGTACTCACCTACTATTTCGGCTAAACGATTAAAGAATACTACACGGTGCCATTCGGTTCGATCTTGTAACTCTCCTGATTGCTTATCACGCCAGGTTTCACTGGTAGCCAGATTGACGTTAGCAACTGCGCTGCCACTTGGTGTGTATCTTACTTCCGGGTCATTCCCAAGATTACCTATGAGTATTACTTTATTGACACCTCTAGCCATTGTTATCTCCTAAAATACTTCAATTTAAAACCTATTATGACTTTCCTGTTCGAAGTTCACTATTCAATCTTAGAACTGCTTTAGTTGCAAGTTAATTCTCTGCTATCCAGTCATTCCTGCGAAGGCAGGAACCATCTTGGATAATGACATTAAGAGCTTGTTGATCGAATATTTTATGATCAATTTTTAGATATGCAATACAGTCTTCTATACTAACCTCGGCGTCAATGACGCCTGGTATTTCTCTAAATTGCATAATTAATTGCTGTGCATTTTGAGTGGTGATATCCGGTTGTAGCGAGACAAGTTTTGTTCTAAGTGCCGGCACTTTCTTCATAAACAGCATGATGACTAGCCAAAGAGTGCTAAGGGCAAATGAAAAGAATAATACCGAATTATCACTAAAATAATTACGTAATAAGCCAGCACACCAACCACCCAGGAAAATACCTAAAAATTGCAGAGAGCTGTAAACGCCCATTGCGCTACCTTTGCGGTTAGCGGGTGATAATTTGGTGATGAGTGATGGCAACAGTGCTTCGAGCAAAGTAAAACCCGTGAAAAATATATATAAAGAAATAATCACTAAGTAATATTTAGTTGTATTTTGGAATAAGCAAAATTCTGCAACAGCCATTGCAGTAATGCCCGTTAATAACATAGCTTTAGTATGGTGGCGCTTCTCAGCAATAAATAATAAGGGTGTCACAGTTAAAAAAGCACCTAGTAAAATAGGCAAATAAATTCGCCACTGATCAACCATTACGATTTCGAGGTGCTTAAGTAAGAGCGGAATGACGACAAAATTAGCAGTCAAAATTAGATGCAAACTCATAATACTAAAATTAAGCCGAAATAAATCGGGTTGAAAAAATAGAGCCTTGAGTGTGGCAAAAGAGTTAAGGTCATTATGATGTGAAATCAATTTCTTAGGTTGTGGCACGAAAGCTAATAATAAAATACCAATTAAAGCCGAGAGCGCAGTTAGCCAAAAGATACCCTTTAGTTGCAACCAAGCATTAATGATGGGGCCTAACACTATAGCTGCTGCGAAGGAAATACCGATCGTCATGCCTAGTACCGCCATCGCTTTAGTACGATTCTCAACCCTCGTGAGGTCTGCGGCAAATGCCATGACTGTACTGCCGATTGCGCCAGCTCCTTGTAAAGCGCGAGCAATGATCAAGATATAAATATTGTCGGTAAAGGCCGCAATTAAACTTCCTATTAGAAAAAATATCAGGCCAGCGATAATCACCGGTTTGCGACCAATACGATCTGAGAGCATGCTTGAAGGTAGCTGCAGTATGGCTTGGCTTAGGCCATAGGCGCCGAGTGCTAGGCCGATTAGAGTAGGCGTCGCATAATGATACTGTGGCGCGTATAATGCAAACACAGGGTAGATCATAAATAACCCGAGCATGCGAAACGACAGAATTGCTGCGAGGGCTAAGATAGCTCGAGCTTCACTGAAGGATTTAGCTTTCATTTTTACCCACTTAATTGAGAAGATCTGGCAACTTTATTGTATAATAATAGAATCTCTCGAATTTTCGTAATTTTTATTTATTGTAGTAGTCATTAATGGAAAAAATCTCTATCCGGGGTGCGCGTACCCATAATTTAAAAAATATCGATCTTGATCTTCCTCGTAATGAGCTCATTGTGATCACAGGTCTTTCTGGATCTGGTAAATCCTCTCTAGCGTTTGATACGCTTTATGCCGAAGGTCAGCGTCGTTACGTTGAATCACTTTCAGCTTATGCACGACAATTTTTGTCGATGATGGAAAAGCCAGATGTCGACCATATTGAAGGATTATCACCGGCCATTTCCATCGAACAAAAGGCTGTTTCGCATAATCCCCGTTCAACGGTGGGTACCATTACTGAAATCTATGATTATTTGCGTTTACTGTATGCACGGGTAGGTGAGCCTCGTTGCCCTACTCATAATTTGCCTCTAGAAGCCCAAACAATTAGTCAAATGGTTGACCTAGTATTGGCGGAACCGGAAGGCACCAAGCTCATGCTTTTGGCGCCAGTTGTACAAGAGCGAAAAGGTGAACATCTTGCATTGATTGATCAACTTCGTCGTCAAGGTTTTGTGCGAGCACGGATCAATGGCAAAATTGCGGAATTAGATAATCCACCGAAATTAGAATTACGCAAGAAGCATACTATTGAAGTGATCGTTGATCGAATTAAAGTGCGCGAAGATTTACGATTACGTTTAGCAGAATCATTTGAAACAGCAGTTAATCTATCCGGAGGGATAGTGAAAATTGTTGATATGGATAACGCTAAAGCACAAGAAAAAATATTATCAGCCAATTTTTCATGTGCCTTATGTGGTTACAGTCTTCAAGAATTAGAGCCTCGTTTATTTTCATTTAATAATCCTGCAGGTGCTTGTCCAACTTGTAACGGTTTGGGCGTTAGACAATTTTTTGACGCTGACAAAATCGTTGTCGATGATGATTTAAGTTTGGCGGAAGGCGCAATTCGCGGTTGGGATCGCCGTAACTTTTATTTTTATCAAATGCTTTGTTCTTTGGCCAAACATTATCGCTTCAACATCGAAACACCTTTTGCAAAATTACCACAGAAAATAAAAAATATTTTGTTGTATGGTAGCGACGATGAGGAAATTGTTTTTCGTTTTGTGAACGATCGAGGCAAAGCGATTCAAAAAACCCATGCTTTTGAAGGCGTTATACCTAATATGGAGCGACGTTATCGTGAGACGGAATCTGCTTCTGTAAGAGAAGATTTAGGTAAATTTTTGACAAATAGTACCTGCCAAGAGTGTGAAGGAGCCCGCTTGAGATTGGAAGCTCGTCATGTTTATGTTGGTAATAAAAATTTACCAAGCATTGTGGAGATGCCGGTCGAAGATGCAAGCCACTTTTTTAGTAAATTAAAACTCTCTGGCCGTCGTGAAAAAATTGCGCAAAAAATATTTAAAGAAATTGAAAGCCGTTTGAATTTCTTAAATAGTGTTGGCTTAGAATATTTGACGTTGAGTCGTAGTGCTGAAACGTTGTCAGGTGGCGAGACTCAACGGATAAGATTAGCGAGTCAAATTGGTTCTGGCTTAGTAGGTGTTTTGTATATTTTGGATGAACCTTCAATTGGTTTACACCAACGTGATAATGAACGTCTACTTCAGACTCTAACTCGCTTGCGTGACTTAGGTAACACAGTCATTGTGGTCGAGCACGATGAAGATGCAATACGCCATGCGGATTTCGTTGTCGATATCGGTCCTGGTGCGGGTATTCATGGTGGCAAAGTCGTTGCACAAGGTACACCAAAACAAATCATAGCGAATAGCAACTCAATCACAGGGAAATATTTGTCAGGCGAATTGCAAATTCCTCTGCCAGAAGTTCGATTACAATATGATCCAAAACGCGTTTTAAGACTGCGTGGTGTGCAATGCAATAATTTGAAAAACGTTAACGTCGACATTCCAATAGGTTTAATGACTTGCATCACGGGTGTTTCCGGTTCAGGAAAGTCAAGTCTGATTAATGATACCTTATATCCACTTGCGGCAACTGAGTTAAATGACGCAACAACACTAACGCCTGGCCCTTATAAAAGTGTGGCAGGTCTTGGATTTCTCGACAAAGTTGTCGATATCGATCAAAGCCCGATTGGCCGAACACCACGTTCAAATCCGGCAACTTACACTGGTTTATTCACCCCGATTCGTGAATTATTCGCAGGCACACCTGAAGCCAGATCACGTGGTTACACACCAGGCAGATTTAGTTTCAATGTCAGTGGTGGTCGCTGTGAGTCATGTGAAGGCGAAGGCGTGATCAAAGTTGAAATGCACTTCTTGGCTGACATTTATGTTATGTGTGATGTTTGTAAAGGTAAACGTTACAATCGAGAGACTCTCGACATTCGTTTTAAAGATAAAAATATTTACGACGTTTTACAGATGACTGTTGAGGAAGCATTAAAGTTTTTCGAAGCAATTCCCCAAATAGCACGAAAACTACAGACACTCATGGAGGTGGGTTTGGGCTATATCAATATCGGTCAAAGTGCCACCACTTTATCTGGCGGCGAAGCGCAACGCGTAAAACTTTCAAAAGAACTTTCTAAACGTGGCACCGGCAACACACTTTATATTTTAGATGAGCCAACAACAGGGCTACATTTTCACGATATCAAACAATTACTCGAAGTGTTACACCAGCTTCGCGATCAAGGAAACACGGTGATTGTAATAGAGCATAATTTAGATGTGATCAAGACTGCAGATTGGATTATCGATCTCGGGCCTGAGGGCGGAACAAAAGGCGGCACAATTATTGCATCTGGAACACCAGAAGAAATTGTTAAGTGCAGACAGTCTTATACTGGGAAGTATTTGAAGCCGTTGTTAAGTTAATTACTTTTTAATTTTGAGTGTAACTTATTCTTTCGTGCTCAATTTGCTTAGTTTAAATGCCACGCTAGCAAGACCATGATTCTCTTTAGAATTGCTCGATTGCCTGCAGCAATATTATTTAGAGCAAACCGAAAAAGAGGTTCTTTCTGCACTTTCCTGAGTGTCAGATTGGACTAAAAAATATTCGGGCATGATAGAAAATGAAGTTTTATTTAATAGCTTGAAACCAAGTTATAATAAACATCTAGCAATACTTCTTCTTGCACTATGTTTTTACGCTTACTATTTTTGTTAGCCTGGGTGCAAACCAGGAAACTGCCCTTTACCCTTTTATAAATAAATACAGATTGATTCTTATACTAGTGATTTCTTGCAGGACTAAAAATCATTATAAATAACTGCATATGCCAAAAAAACTATGTAATTTTGTTAAAAATAGGTTAGAATGTCTAATTTATTCTTTTAACATAACCAACGAAAGGGTTAAAAACTATGAACAAGCCACAACAAGAATCCGAAGTTTTACAAAAATTTATAACAATAATAAAGAATCCGATAAACAACACCAAAGAAGCAATTTTAGCGTATATAAACCAATATTCGGCAATCCTCACTGCTGTTGATAGCAAAAAGCGAACAGCTTTACATCATGCTGTAAGTTTAAAGAAAAATATTGCAGTTGATGTGCTTCTATCTTTGGGTGCAGATGCAAATGTCAAAGATGAGAATGGGTCAACCCCTTTACATTATGCTGCTAATACTCCAAACGATGGTGTGGTGAAAATGTTGAATGAGGCCAAAGCGGATTTAAATAGTAAAGATAAAGCAGGTAATACTCCTTTGCATGTTGCTGTTAAAGAGATGCATGACGATGTTGCAAGTTCTCTTATACAGGGAGGAGCGAAGTGTGATATCCAAAACGCTATGGGCGACACCCCACTACATTTATATGCAAAAGGTGGATCCCAAAGAGGCGTACAATTGCTAACTAATTTTGAGAGAGAGTTTGGCGCAGGTATTTATGTGCAAAATAGAAAAGGGGAGTCCCCGTTACACTGTGCAATTTCAGAAGATAATATGTATTTCTTTACATTTTTTATACACGGACTTAACCGTCGATATTATGCGCAGGTTGATTTAAAACATCCATCGATTTTACACGGACCTCATGGCGACAATCTGGTGCATACCGCTATCAGAAGATTATCTCAAAATACTCCTGATAATGAAGAGCGTACTTATACCATGTTATATTTCATTGCAGGTATAGAACCAGACTTATTCACTCAAAAAAATGCTGAAGGAATGATATCAGGGAAGTTACCTTCTGAGTTATTAAAAATAGAAAGTCAAAAAATCTTAGAATTGTTTAGAAATCCTTATCTTCTTTGCACTAAAACTCATGGTGACAAGCAATTATTGGGAGTTTTGCAAGTTACTTTGAATGGGATTCGAGATGAAAATATAGCTTTGAGAAATGAACTGCAAGGATTGCGGAAGGAGAATGCTGATTTAAGAAATGATGTTAAGGAACTTAAGGGATTAATGCAAGGCTTATTACAGGCATTGTCTAACAAAAAGTCTGAGCAGATGGAAGAAAAACAGAATAGTGGCTCACCTAGTTTTTTTAATGCAACTCAGTCTTAATCTATGATGATAGTAGTCTTGATAAACCTCGAGTGTAGTCTCGAGGAGGTCAAAGAATAATGAGCTTTAGGGAGTGCACAATATTAGTGCGCTATTGTAAATTAGCGCACTAATATTAATCTCTCTTTGCTACGATAATAAACTTATAAAAAAGAAAAGGCTTCAAAAAATAGCCAAAACCTTTCTCTTACCTGCCAACTTATTACAGGAGATAAGAATATGAAAAATATTTGTTCCCCTACAACGAATTTATTATCTTATTTAGAGCCTCTTATTTTCTGACTAAAATATTTAATTAGCTGATCAAGGCTCAGCTTACCTGTCCCGTGAAGTAATATTATCAATAATACGATACCCCAACAGATGTGATTTTTTAATCCTGCCTGACCATTAGTGGTCCAAAGGAACGGATAAGAAACCACCGCCATGATATTAAATAAGAACAAAATTAAGGCAGGGATACGACCACCTAATCCTAGAATTAATAAGAGGCTCACGCCTAACTCTATAATCACCGATAGTACTGCAGCTATCTCGGGGGGCAAAAAAGGAACGTGATATTCATACTGAAAGAGTAACAGTGTTGAACTCCAGCTAGCAATTTTACTTAGCCCCGATTTAATAAACACGTTTGCTACCCAGACACGAACTAATAAATCTCCTATGGGGATGAGAGATTCAAAAAAATGATTGAACCCATTCCAACTATTGGTAACTATCTTTTTCAGCGACATAGGGGATCTCCTATTTCAAATCCTGTTAGCCATCCTTGAATTACGAATTTAGGCAAGACGTCTTCAATTTTAGTGCCTGGTAACTTGGCTGTGATTTCTGTGTATATATTTCCTAAAGTCATTCTATCTTTCATCCAAGAAAGTATTTGCCATTCAGCTTTTGTTAGTAAATCGATACGCATTATAGATTCTTCTTTGCGCCAAACGAGATAATAAAAAATTGAGGCTTGTGGCAGTGTTATAGTAGCTACTTCGTCGTTTTCATCCTGATTTGCTTCCCAGATTAAATGAATGGGGAAGTGTGAACTTAAAAGAGTGTTGGCGTGTGGTAGAGTAAAAATAAGTTGCTCGCTGTAATTTTGATAACATTCTGCAAGTGCTTCAAAATTAATCTGTTTACTGGTCTTCGCGCTAAAAATAATGTGCAGTGCCCACTCTAGTCGAGCTATATCTGCAAGATAGGGTAGGGACTTTGCGGCGTCAAAGGTCTCTATGAATTCAGCCAGATGTTGACCATATCCTGCCAAATCAGTTGAATAAGAAGGGTGAAGATCTATAAAGTCACTTATCATGATGATGAAAAAATCGTCACCGACCAATTTCTTACAGACTGGATAGATTTCCATTAATACATTTTGCAATGCACCTTTGATGCTGCTTTTATAAATCCCAAGACGTTGTTCAGCTGATAAATTTTCTGTTGAGACAATGCATGTTAAAATTTCTTTATTATTAGAGTTTAAATTTGAGCTGAATTTTTCTTGTAACTCATGCAGCTGCAACTTGTTCATCCATTAATCCTTGGATTTTTGCAACCTCATGTTGCAGTTTCTCGAAAGTAGGAATTTGTTTATCCCATTCAAGCAGTGTGGGTATCTTACCAAAACGCGTTAGTGCAAACTTGAATAAGTTCAAAACTTCTTCATTGACAAAATCGCTATGGGTATCTAAGAGATAAGCAGTGTGCTCTTCAAAGCCTGCAAGGTGGAATTGTGCCACACGGTCTGTTTGTAACCTGCATAAATATTCCAGTGGATCAAAGCAATTATTCGTGGCACTTACATGAACATTGTTGATATCTAATAAGATTAAGCAGTCTGCTTGATTTGCAACTTCTTGTACGAATTCCCATTCAGACAAAGTTGAATGTTTAAAAGTTAAATAGCTGGACACATTTTCTATCATGATTTGATTTTCAAGAAAATCTTGAACTTCAATAATACGATTTGCCACATGTTTAACGGCTTCCTCGGTATAAGGTAGCGGCAATAATTCATGAAAATGCTGATCATTATTTGACGTCCAGCACAAATGATCTGAAATTAACTGTGGCTTAACAGAATCTATAAGAGTTTTAAGTTTACTCAAATAATTTTTATTTAGTGGCGAACAAGAGCCAAGAGACATGCCGACACCATGTAATGTAATCGGGTATTGTTCTCGTATTTTGTGGAGGTGATATAAACTCGGTCCACCATCACAGAGATAATTATCGGATAAGACTTCAAACCAAGGTATGTTTGGTTGTTCTTTTTCGATGTAAGGATAATGACAGGATCTCAATCCAGCTCCGACACTGTTTGGTAGGCCCGAGTTTATTGTAGACATTAGGATTTATTTTCTGTGGTACTACCACCAACAATCTTGTCGCAAGTGCCTTTTGGCAAGCCAATCCAAGCATTTTTTGCATTATCGGTAGTGGATTGTCCAGCACATGCTTCCGTTCCAGAACCACAATCGTTTTTGCCAGCTTTTGCTATGCCATAGCATTTTTCAAAACCTTGAGGCATTTGTTGTGTTAAGTTCTGCATCGTTTGGGTTTGTACCTTCGTGTTTGTGTCAGATAGAGCCTGTTGGCTTAATCCAAGTGATACTACAGCTCCAAGAGCAGTGATTATAGCTTTGTTAGTCATTTTTAATTCCTTCTTATTGTTCTTGCTAATAAGCACTTAAAGAGTATAGTCACTGATCGGTTGATTTTTTTAGTCATTATATTTAATTTTCAACTGGCTGGAGAGACTAAGCTATTTCAAGTGATAAATAAGTTAGAAAATCATCGACTATACTTAGGTGAGGAATTATTTTTATTTACAAGGAGTACTAGTTCAATGAAAACATCAAAACCAGCATTAATCGCTATTGCAGCAGCCTCAATTCTCATGTCTACCACAGTATTAGCAGATACAGCTCAAAGCAGCACAGGTTCTGTGAAATGTTATGGCACAAATAGTTGTCGTGGCCATAGTGCGTGCAAAACTGCTTCAAATTCCTGTAAAGGACAAAATTCCTGTAAAGGAAAAGGATTTACCTTGACGCAGACTACAGAGCAATGCACTCAAATGGGTGGCAAACTACAAGAACCATCAAAATAGGCTTAAAAATGTAGCCTGGGTGAAACCCCAGGCTACATTATATTAGGGACGCGCAGCAGATGGTTCTTGCGCTTCACTCTGATTACTTTTCTCACCTAACGTTCGTAAAATATCATCTTTTTTGCATTTAAAGATCTTCGCAAGATGGTCTGTTAATTCCAAAAATAAATTTGATTTTTCAGTCGTAAATATTTTTGCGTCACGGGGATCTAAAGCTTTTTGGTAGTCCTTAAACGTTGTGGCATGCTTTAACTTTTTAAGAATAGTTTTTGCGGCAGGTAATAGATCTCTATTTTTGAGTGCAATATTTTTTATTTCTTTGAACCATATAAACTGCACGAATTGGCTTTTGGCGGCGCTAGTTTGTAGGTAACTATCGATTTTTTTGAGAAGGTCGTATTCTGGAGGCAGTTGTGGTTGCGTCATTGCATCAAGTATTTCAATAGCTCCGTTTGCAACGTCCAGATTTAAATCTCTTAACGTGACGACATCACGTATGCCTGTTAGATGCTTTAAAATTGTATCCCAGTGGCTGTTCGGTGGTAGTGCAGCGCCGTTGCCGTGTTTTTTCAAGTAAGCAAAAACCACTGTTGAGCTTCTAGTGATGCCGGCCTTACAGTGCACATAAACACCACCCTTTGCAGCAATAACTTCGTGCATCTTTTTCAGTGTATATGCTAATTCGTGTCGTGGATAATCTGCTGTTCGACTATCTTGAACGACTAATTGAATATGCATTACACCGAGTGCTAGCCAGTCAAGTGCTGTTTGGATCGGTAATTCAGTAAAGCCCTGACCAGCCATTTCAAAATCTTCTACTACTGAAACAACTAAAGCAAGATGTGGAATTTTCTCTTTCAATGCTTGAGCAACTTGTTTTAATGGTGCGCGGCCAAGATACAGATTAGGATTAATTGTGCTGTATTCTTGATAATTTCCAAACTTTGCAGAGAAATCACTTCGAAGTCGACCGACTTGAAAAGCTTCTTTTCGCTTTATATTTGGCTCAATTATTTTGAAATATCTTTTTAGTTCCTTGCCATGTGTTCTAAAATTTGTTTGAGTTGCAAGGTAATTTATTACTTCGAAATAAATAGGCTGGAAAGGGATGTGAACATAAATTTTTGGGGTGGGTAGCGACGTAGACGCCAGTTTTTGAACAGCATCAGTCAAGGCATTAATACAGTTGGAAATAGGAGCGTGCAAACCACCTGAGCCAAGTAAACAAGTGTGGATATTTGTAATTCCTTTCTCTAATAAAAATTTCAGCTGCACCTCATAACAATTTGCTAAACCTTCACGATTATGTGGCTTTGCAGCTAGCTTGGTGAATTTGTAGTTTGTTTCATTAGTGCAGCAGCGGTCCCAAGCCTCAATAAAAGCCTCGTTCTTAGGTGGCTTGTCATCGATAATATAAACAGTTGGGCAGATATCAATATGTGCTTGGCTACGAGTATGTTTGTTAATTCTAAAATTTCCTAGCAGAATTCTGCTCATCGTATGAGCAAAAGTCCAACATTTACTTTCATCTAAATCCATAAATTGAATTTGGACACCTTTAAGCTTGTCGCTGTATTGTGCTAGTACTTTTCCAAAAATTTTGGCAACAAATTCTGGTTCATTTAAAAATGCACCACAGCCAAAAGCATTCAAAACAATCACATCAGCACGTTGTGCGATAGCAGTTTCCAAAGTGAAAATAATTGAGTTTGTGATTAACTTAGTTGCTGTTTCTTCTTGATCACTGTTACGCAGGTCGCTATGAAATGTTGAGGCTCTATCATATTTACCTTCTGTTCGCCTATCAGGTGCTGCTACTTCTACAGCAGTAACGCGTGCTGTTTCCTCTTCAAGGAGCTTAAGATTAACGGCATCATTGAGGAAGAGATTATTTGTATTATTAATTGGATTGTTTAACAAGCTGCAATTTTTTGCAAATCCAGTATCGATTTCGAAAACTCTGTTCTGCATGTCACTATATATTGCATCAGCATATTGTAAAAAATCATTAACGAAATTTGGATTGGCGGTGAAGTTCTCGTTTTTGATAGATTCGATTACAAAGTGTAGAATGAGTTTAAGAAATCGTGCTTGAAACTGCCAAACTTGGATATTTAAGTCTTCAGGATCGATCTTACAAAAATTCTTTTTTTGATTTACTAAATCTTGTAGTACATTACGAAAATCCACTAACATTTTGAGATATAAATCTGTCTGACGAGTTAGCGCTTCTTGAAATGTTCCTTTCTCATAAGCTCCTGCACCGGGGCGTTGAGCATTTGCAGCGTCCATGATGACAACTCTTCTGCCAGCTTTGGCTTGCTGCCGTGAAAAATCGATGGAATCTCCAACAACGAAATTTATCTCGGGTGGTTCTTGAGAAGGTTGCTCAACAGAAGCAGGCGTTACCGAACGGCAATCTGCGGTGATGATATCAATAAAACTCTGTGCGAATTTTTCTTGCTGTAAGTTTTGTTCAATTTCCGTTAGTGTCGCTAATAGGGTAGTTTTAGTCAGATTTCCTCTATTAACTTCATTGAAGAAATTGGCTGGCAAGAGTGAACTTAATAGTTGACGATTTTGAACCAACAGGCGAGTAATGAAATACGTTTGATTAGCCCAGAATTGTTTAACCGCAGTTCGAGCATCAGCACCAACGCTACCGCTAAAAAGAAGATTTTCCCCCTTTAAAAATAACAAACCTTCCTGTCTAATATCTTGATTTCGTTTGACTTCTTGAGCACTGGTTGGCTTCGAAAAAAATACGTAGTTTATAAACGCTTCACCGGCTTGTCGCATATTATCCTCATAATTTTTAAGGCAAAAGAGTAAATTTTAACATATTTTTAACAAAAGTACATGGATGGTTTGGGCAATCTGTCTTCAGCCGTTCCAAATTTTTTGCGGGTTAAATCTTGATAGAGAAGAAGACGTTCTTTTGGAACGATGAACCAACCCATTTTAAAAGTAGCAAATGCTTTATATACGTTACGTCGAGATGAGGCCAGATTGTCAGAAACATTTCCGTTCCGAGAACTAGTATTTTTTAACAATATAGTTTCTTTTTGTTCTTGTGTTGACGAAAATAAAGATCAGAAATTAAAGGACCAGGATGGATTCCGCATCGGAAGTAATCTTGAAGTAATTCATAATTACCAGCATTTAAACTATCGAGTAATCGATTCGATTCAGTACTGGTCTGGGGTATATGAAAATTATCATCTTCCTTGAGGTTGCTGCACAAAAAAAACTCTGAACTGTTTGATGTTGTTCTTTCTGGATATAACTCCTTGGGTAATCTGCGTAAGGTATATTCCGTGGCTCCTTGCGGATCGACTTGAACTGGTGGGCGAGTTGCTCGAGGTATATAATTTTTAATTACTTTCCAACTTACATCTTCAGATAGAGTAATCGTGAGTAAATAATCACAACCAATACGCTTTTTCTCTTTTTGGAATATACCAATATCGAATTTTATGCTCTTCACAAGAGCATCACACTCAGTATCACTAATTTCAACATAAGAAGATTCTTCTATTTGCAACAAACCACTAACTTTATTCTGGCTTAAAGAGTAGGTTTTATTGTTATATGAGGCTTCGTTAAATAAAAACTTGCGAATAGTTTCAAGTTCATCATCAGTTAAAATTATTTTCTCATTTTTTAAATCTGTACCCATCTTAACCTGTCACAACGGCTTGTTGCGTATACCTCATAATTATGAATTAAAATGCATATTTTATACTCAGTATTGATAAAGCACTAGCAAAAAAAATGTGGATTGGGGGTTGTTCTTATTTGATAGGATGCTTAAGCTTTTGATAATAATGCAGTGCTCGATTTCTAGCGACTTCATGATCAACGATAGGCTCGGGATAATCTTTGCCAAGTTTCATTCCTGTCATTTCTAATATCTTGGCTGAGGCTAGCCATGGCTGATGCAGATATTTTTTAGGCAATTTCTTTAGTTCTGGAAGCCATTGTGTAACATATTCACCATCAGGATCAAATTTCTTACCTTGAAGCACCGGATTAAAAATTCTGTAATAAGGAGATGCATCAACGCCACTGCCCGCTACCCATTGCCATCCCATAGAATTATTCGCAAGATCTGCATCTAATAGTGTATACCAAAACCACTTCGCTCCTTGGCGCCAGTCTATTAATAAGTGTTTGGTCAAAAAAGAAGCGGTAATCATTCGGACACGATTATGCATGTAGCCAGTCGTCCACAGTTCTCGCATGCCTGCGTCCACAATCGGATAGCCAGTGTGACCTTTCTGCCATGCAGTCAGTAATTTTTTATTGGTTGCCCATTTGAAACTATCAAATTTCTTTTGAAAGTTTTCTTCGGGGAAGCCCGGGAAATGATACAAAAGATGATAAGAAAATTCGCGCCATGCAAGTTGTCGTATAAATTGTTCGCCTTGGTATGAAGAGTTGCTTTCGAGTTCTGCTTGCCTAATCGCGTTCAAAATTTGTCTTGGACTGATCTCGCCGAAGTGTAAATAAGGTGACAATTTTGAAGTTCCAGCTGTAGCAGGAAAATCTCGATCATGTGTGTAAGACTGCAACTTGTCTTTAATAAAAATGTTGAGTTGGTTATGAGCTGCTAATTCACCGGGCTGCCAAACTTTTTCAAAATCGCTTGCCCAATTTGGTTTTTTGGGAAGAAGCTTCCAAGAAGATAGCTGATCACCTTTTACTTTTTCTAGACCTTCTAAACGAGGTTTGCGCAAAAGAGGTTCTTCAATTAGTTGACGTTTTAATTGATTATAAAAAGGTGTGAAAACTTTAAAGTATGAACCTTGCTTGTTGGTAATCTCCCAAGGTTCAACTAACAAGCTGCCATTGTAACTGAATGCTTGTATTTTTTGCTTTTTAAGTGCTTCTTTTAATGATTTATCTCGCTCAATAACATCAGGTTCGTAGCAGCGATTCCAATAAACTGCTGCTATGTTGTGTTCTTTGCAGAGATTCAATAAAATATTTTTGGCAGTGCCACGTTGCAATACGAGCTTGAGTCCGATTTTTTGAAACTGTTCTTGCAAAGCATC
Organism: Coxiellaceae bacterium UBA6002; assembly: GCA_002429595.1. Lineage (GTDB taxonomy): Bacteria > Pseudomonadota > Gammaproteobacteria > UBA6002 > UBA6002 > UBA6002. The sequence goes on along the minus strand of DJAM01000168.1, from coordinate 1,651 downwards.
TAGGCTGTGATGCAACCACCATTGCTGTGCTGCACCCAATGGCCAAGAAACAGTTTCGTCTAAAATATACAAAGGAATAACGTGACGATGTTTTTTTGCCGCATGGTAAAGTGCGGGATTATCAGTTAGGCGCAAATCTTGCCTAAACCAAACAATCGCTACATCGTTTCTTTTTTTGTTGTAGTCAGACAAGATTATTTAACTCTAACACAAAGATCTTCGCCGACTACTTGCGAATTCTTCATTGTCCATTTTCCTTTTAAATCACCATTAAGTTGTACTTGATAGTTCGCAACTCCAATTTCATCTTTGTCTTTTTCATGCCAAAAAACAAACGAGAGGGAACTATGATTTTCGATACCAGTGGCGTAAAAAATACCTTCTTTAGGGTCCTTTCTGGTGAAACTATAAGTGTCTCCAGTTTTCACAATATCACCTTCTTGGGTATAGTAATGTTTAGTGGTGAAATCATAACCTTTACAGCGGTAGTGGCCTTCGAATTTGGCATTAGGTTTGACATTGGCGGAAAGCGTTAGCGGTGCTATTAATAAAAGTGCGAGATAATATTTCATGTTTCTTCCTTAAAACTCAAATAAGGGCAACCTTAAGCTGCCCTTATTTTATGTCAAGGTTAAGAAACTTTATAGTATTTTCTTATCCACGTCTTAATCTCGTCAGAAGCATCTTCATTTAAAACAAGACGATTAACTTCTTGTTTTGACTCTTCATGATTGCCGCAAACCTCATTAAGCAAATTGTCCCACTCTTTTTTGACAACGGCATCGTCCTTTTTGCCGATCTGCTGCAGAATATTCCAAAAACGTTTGCGGTGGTAGGCATCCATTGCCTTATCGAGCCATTGAATCACTTCGGGGGAGATGTGCATCTCTTCACTTAAGTGACCGCCCTTAAAACCTTTTTCCCAGACGGCGTTGCGTAAAGTAATAAATTCTTTACCATACACTTTGTTAACCCAATCCATGCAGCGTTTACCAATTTCGACGCCAAAATCACTATAGGGGTCAACATCGAGATTTTCTTGAATATCTGCTATGAGCTTATCCCATTCTTTGCTGATATTCTCACGCTCATCTTTGGACATCTTTTGTTTAAAGTCCTTTTCAAATTCAGCGTATTCATGCAACTCTTCTTTATTGAAAGCTTTGCCGGCCCAGGTTTTTTCAAGTTCTTGTGTCATGTGATATACCTCTATCAATGCAATAGTTTTATCCCAATGAATTGATTTATCGTGTTGACATTCTGCAATAATATTTTTTAAGGCTTCACTCGCTCTTAAAAACAACTGACCTTTCTCTTCTAATAACTGTGCTTGGTCGGCACAATTTTTTAAGAGCTCGAGGTCTTTGTTTAATAAAAGTTTGATTTGAGATAATTCAAAGCCGAAAAATTTTAATGCAATGATTTGTTGTAACTTCGATAAATCTCTCTCGGAGTACAAACGATAACCATTTGATAGTCGAACAGAGGGTTTCAGTAAACCAATGCGATCATAGTGATGCAAAGTTTGTACCGAAATCTTAGTTAATTGACTAAGCTGTTTAACGTACCATTGGCTCATATTGCCTCCTTATTTGAAAGAATAAGGGCTATAGCAACTATAGGGTCAAGCACTGAGGGATCCCCACGAAAT
>DJAM01000007.1 GCA_002429595.1 Coxiellaceae bacterium UBA6002 | reverse complement strand
CGCCTTCGCGGGAATGACATAGTTACTAGGTTTCGCCCAGGCTACATTATCAGGCTGGTACTAGACTCTAAATTCTAAATAAGTTACGTTAAGCAACCCCAAACAATAATGAGGATAAAAAATGGATAAGTTTGCATTGTTATTACTAACTTTTCTGCTGTTTTTCCAGCAACCTTCATTAGCATTTTGGGGCAAAGAAAGCAGTACAGCGCCCACATCAAATTGTCAGACTTTATCTTGCGTTAGGAGAGAGATCGACGTGATCGATAAGCAAATTGTCGAGCTAATTGGCAAGAGACTGGCATATGTCAAAATGGCAGGTGAATTGAAAAAGAATCGTAAAATCATTCACGATTGTGCTCGAGAACATGAGATCCTTGAGGAAGTGAAAGAGCAAGCAGCAAGCTTAGGCTATCCTAGCGACATCGCAGTAGAAATTTTTAAAACCATTCTTGTGCAGTCAAATATTTATGAACGCAAATATCATGCCTTCCATAACTAAAATAAGACATTTTTAGGACATAATAGTGGTCAAAATTAACAAGGTCTATACCAAAAAAGGAGATCAAGGGACGACCACGATTCTAGGTCCGAAACGAATCAGCAAGTGTGTGGTGCATATCAGAGCGCTTGGGGCTCTGGATGAGCTAAATGCGTTTCTCGGATGGGTTTTCGTCGTCTTAAACAAAGAATTGAGTGACTTCTTAGTTGCAAGATTGGACACCATTCAAAATCAGTTATTTGATATTGGGGCCTATGTTTGTAATCCAAGTACTACTTATCCCTCAGAATTGACCAATACGGTTTCAGACTTCGAACATGACATCGATTACATGAATGAGCAGCTACCGACTCTAAATAGCTTTGTATTGCCAGGAGGCTGTGAGGAAGCGGCTCGTTTACATATGGCCAGAACTGTCTGTCGCCGAGCAGAGATTGAGCTCGTGGCAATGCTAAAGGAGCAGCCACTCATTGAAAATACGATACCCTACCTGAACCGTTTAAGCGATTGGCTCTTTGTTGCAGCCAGATATATCAACAAACTCTCTGATCGTAAAGAGCAACTCTGGAACCCCTATTCCCAAAGCTGTTAGCTAATCAAAATAATTGAAAGTTAGTAATAAGTTAATAGTATTCGAAAAGTAATTACTGTTTTTTTCTAATAGTTGACTTTTAATAGTAACACTTATTGACAGGCAAGAATTAATTATTGCAATATTGAACTTTAGGGAGAAAGTTCCATGAATAAAATAAAATCAATAAGCAGAAAACTAAGAGTCGCATTCATCATCGCCTTAATTATCACGCCCTTGATCAATATTTTAGTTTGGATGTTCTACGATAAGCTCCCAGACGAGATTTCGATGACTCTGATACCTCACTCGCTTAATCTCAATCAGATCAATATTAACCCTCTTACTAAAACGTTAGCGTGTCTTGTTGCTATGTTGCAGGTCGGGGTAATCATGTATGCGCTTAGCTTATTAATTAAATTATTTAAAAACTATGAACAGAACGAAATTTTTACCACGACTAATGTGACTTACTACCGACGTCTTGGCTACTCTGTTTTCTTATGGGTCATTTTCGATAAGATTGTTGAAATTTTGACCAGTCTCATTTTGACATTTCAGAATCCTGTGGGACATCGTGTGATGGCGGTGAAATTTTCAGGAGCCGACCTAGTTGGATTAGGAACTGGGGTCGTAATTATCCTAATCGCTTGGATTATGAACGAAGGCCATCGGCTACAAGAAGATCAGTCGTTAACAATATAGGTGGATGGTAATGGCATTAGTGGTTAATTTAGATGTGATGCTCGCTAGACGGAAAATGCGGTCCAATCAGTTAGCGCAGCTTATTGGTATTACTGAACAAAATCTCTCTATTTTGAAAAATGGTAAAGTTCGAGCAATTCGTTTCACTACCCTAGAAGCGATTTGTAGACATCTTGAGTGTCAGCCTGGTGATATTTTAGAATATGTTTGTGATCGGCAAGAGCAAGAGTAATTATTAAGCCCCTATCGTTAATAGCATCACTAAAGACATCGCAATCATTCCCAAGTCCTCGGTTAACGTTACGGTTGATAATGGCACATTTAACGCAGTGCCCATGCAGGCGCAACGGACATCTAAACCTTTCTTGAGCGCTTTAATCACACCGATCGCTCCGATCGACATTAAAATAATTGTTAGAGTGTAAACCAAAATCGGTACAACAAACGCTAAGTAGCCTAAACCTAATAGCAATTCGAAATACGGATAAATAAGTGCGTATCCTCGTGAACGTTTTGCGATGATATCGTACATTTGGAAGCCATCCGCAAAGCCATTTGGACTAAATAGTTTTAACAATCCAAAAATTGTCAAAAACAACCCCATAAAATAATGCATCCACTCATGCCAATTTCCCTGAACGCTATAAGTTATTGCCAAGGCTGCAACACACACTGTGAATAATAAAATAATTAATGGCCAATATTTGCTAAAGAAGTTTGGTTGTGAGCTGGTTTGATGTTCCATGGGTTTACCTTAAAAAATGAATGAGTGCCAAGCAGTATAGTAAAAGATACCGGGTTTTAAATGACTGCAATCCTTATTAGCATTATTCGTGGATTTTTTTAAAAAGTGAGAATAAATCTAATGAAACTATTCCTAACAATCCTATTTACTATTTTTCCTCTGCTAGCTAGAGCTGCTTGGCCCACGTTTGCTGTTCCTTCTATATCAGACTTGCAAACAGCGATGATCTTCGATGCAACTGATTGTGCTTCTGGCCTTGCAAAAGTACATCAAGGAACACGACTTGCGCTAAATAAATTCACCAACACTTTCTGCCCTAGTAGTTGGCAATGGCAAATTGCAAACAACATGCAATGTGTCAATTTAAAAGAATTAAGTTACCTCAGTTACCACATTGAACATATTATGGTCGATGCTAACACTGAAAGGAGTGTTGTTACCGCTTATTATGGAATCGCGGGAGTGCCAATGTTTTCGCTACGATTTTCCACTCCAAATGAACATTGGTATTGTTGCGAGTCAAATCAAAATCCAATTCGGGTGTCATGCGCTAATGATATGTGAAAATATTTTTTTCAATTTTGGCGCATTCCAAAAATTCACAACCGACTAGTTATTTTCTTGAATCGACTAATGTTTTTTAGGAGCCTGTTAGTAGTTGGTTGCTAAAAAAGCCTTAAAAAAGCGCAAAAAATACAAAAAATTTTTTCAATAACCAAAAATAGTTTTAACTCGCGCTATAATGAAAATGCATTTTTTATTTTTTTAAGGAGAAAAATATGAAAAGGATTCTGAAAACATGGATTCTTACAATGATGTTGTGTTTAGGCTCTTTTGCTTTGTTCTCTCAAGCTGCTTCTGCTTATTGCTCTAGTTGCAGCTACAACAATAGTTACAACACCGGTTATGGTTACCATCATGGTTTCCGTCACCATGGTTGTGGTTATAAGTATTTTAACTGCAAAACCTATACTTATGACTGCTGCAGCGGTTGTTACTACCCAGTTGTAACCACCTACAGAACTTGCACAGTGCCATACCAAGCTTGCAGCTATGACAGTTGCTGCTGCCCAAGATGGTGCACATATTACAAACGATATACATATGCAGTTAAAACTGTGAAATACCATTGCCCAGTTAGAACCTACTGCAACTCTTGTGCTCCTTGCTGCAATTCTTGCTACTAATCAAGAATTGTAAAAAGAGAAAAAAGAGAATGATAAAAGTGCTTAGCCCCGGCTAAGCACTTTTTTTTGCATTTTTTTTCTTATCGTTACTCTTCTTATCGTTCCCGCTCCCGTTCCTATTCCTTCCCGTTCCCGAATCATATATAGACAATTGAGCACATACTTAATTCATATATAAGATTTTTATTTCTCTCCTTATCTTTAACTTTTTTTGAATGGGACTGCACAACAATGTTCTTGTGCTTCCAGAGCCAGTAAGATGCCCTATTGTCTGTATATGATTCGGGAACGGGAAGGAATAGGAGCGGGGACGGGAACGATTTAAGAATTCCGTTCCTTTTTTTTGTTCCCGATTTTGTCTACTGCGCAGCACATTCCTGCGGAGTCGTATACAAAAATGCGCCTGACATACTTCCTTGCTGTAAATAGGTAAAAGCAGGTGCTTTGTACTTGCTATAAAGTAGCTTCGTAATCATGCCTGCTGCTGCGTGATAAAGGTTATGGCAATGCAGCATCCAAACTCCAGGATTATTGGCATCAAATTGGACTTTTACTGTACTGTGAGGCAACACTAAAATTGTATCACGGTTAGCACCTTGAATATCTTTGCCATTTACATTAGTGACTTGAAAGGTATGCCCGTGTAAGTGCATTGGGTGCGACATTGAGGTTTGGTTGATGAACACCAATTCAGCTCGGTCACCATTTGTAACTTGAGGTGGAGTGATATACGGCCAAATTTGATTATTTATTTTCCAAATATATTTTTGCATATTGCCTTCCAATTCTAAGGCAATCGATTTTGTGACCGGTTTTTTTGACAAAGGGCTTGCTGCTTGGAATTGTTTTTCTTGTTCGTTACTAAAGGCAGGTGTTGTACTAGTGCCTTGTTCTTTGAGTTTCGGTATATGTGCTTGGGCAGTTGCAAGAATGATACCTGTTTGATCGTTGCTACCTTCCACTTTGCCAAGTATTGGGTAGGCGCCTTCTTTATTGGGAATGCTGACTTGAATATCAACTCGCTGTGCCATTCCTAGCTGAAATGGATTAATTGCTAGTGGGACAATTCGATTGCCATCAACTGCAAGCACTTCTCCCTGCAACGAGCCAAGATCAATATAAAAGTTAGTGCTAGCGGCGGCATTGATGATTCGTAAGCGAACAATACTACCCGGCGTTACGGTGACCACTTGCGGCTCAGAAAGGGTATGTTCATTCGCTAAGAAAGCATCATACTTCACATCGTTGATGTCCACCTTTTGCATGTTCTTTTTGCTTATGTCCATATTACTAGAAGTAGCATTACCCTGACAGCGCAGTTTTTTATAAATATCTCGAGGTGATGTAAAAGAAAAGTCTTCGAGCATGACGACAACTTCTTGGTTGCTAGACTGATTATTTGGATCGGTGATGATCAAAGGTGCCGCCAGGAGTCGTTGTTCTTGTAGCCTAAAATGAGAATGCATCCAAAAGGTACCAGCCTGAACCAATTTAAAATGATAGGAATAAGAACCACCGGGCATAATAGGATTTTGAGTTATATACGGAACGCCATCTTGATCAGAGGGCAAGATAATACCGTGCCAATGGATTGAGCTTGGTTGATCAATTTTATTCTGGACGACGATATTAAGGTCATCACCTTTACTTGCTCTAAGTCCAAGGGTGCCGTTTGGCTGTTTAATTCGATAGACAAAGGATGATTGACCATGAACTTTAATCGGCTCTTGCACAATCTGCAACGTAATAGGATTGCTTTGAGCGTTAGTTAATAGTGGCAAGCTAGTTAAAGCTAGGGATAGCAAGAAGCTCTTGGGGGTCTTAATGTATTTCATAACATCCTTGTCACTGCGTATGGGAAGCGCAGAGTTTATCAAATTTGATAATCTCTGTCATTCTCGCGCAGGCGGGAATCCATCTTTCCAGCCAACTCGGTGATGGGTTCCCGCCTGCGCGGGAATGACACTGAAAATCCTAGGCTTCGGGCAAAAACCCATCTTTCTGCATTTGCCACAACTTCGCAAAGTGCCCTTGCTGAGCAATCAACTCCGCAATCGTACCGTCTTCAACAACACGTCCCTTATCAAACACGATAATCCTATCCATATCCGCGAGCGTCGATAAGCGGTGAGCAACGACGATAGTGGTGCGATGCTGCATTAAGTCATGAAGACTTTGCTGAATAAATTTTTCAGTTATGGAGTCTAGTGATGACGTTGCTTCATCTAAAATTAAGATCGGAGCATTTTTAACGATGGCTCTTGCTATAGCGATACGCTGGCGTTGGCCACCAGAAAGCTTGACGCCGCGTTCACCTACCAAAGTGTCATAACCTTCTGGGAGTTCTTTTATAAACTCATGACAGTGGGCAAGTTTTGATGCGGTAATAATTTCTTCATCAGTTGCCTCTAAGTTGCCATAACCAATATTTTCTCGCAATGATCGATGAAACAAGGTTGGATCTTGTGGGATCATGGCAATTTGTTCACGAAGTGAGTCTTGTAAAACCTCGTTGATATTTTGGTTATCAATCAGTATCTGACCTTCTTGAATATCATAAAATCGTAATAATAAATTCACAAAAGTAGATTTACCGGATCCCGAAAATCCAACTAAACCGACTTTTTGTCCGGGTTTGATGGTCAGATTAAACTCACTAAAAACCGGTCGACCAGCTTGGTAGCTAAAGCTGACATTGTTAAATACAATTTCACCAGACTTTACTTGTAATGGTGTGGCATGTGCTGCATCGATAATATCATGACCAACAGAAACTAAATTTAAAGCCTCCCGTATTGTTGCCGTTTCGCGCATGAAGATCATCAGCTGGTAGCTCATATACCAAATCATACCTAGGATCCAAAATGCCAGCATACCAATCAATGAGAAATCACCAATCGTTACCCAGCCGTTAATCCAGCCATGTATTAATGTTCCAATCGTGGCGATCATGAAGACAATGGCAGAAATACCTTGGAATAAACGCATTAGTTCCACGCTCCATAGTGCTTTATGCGCTTTCATCATTTCATCTTGTTGATATTGATTGATATAGCTACTCTCATATTTACTGCGTGCAAACACCCGCACAGTTAACATGTTTGTCAAAATATCGACAATTTTACCGCTTAAAGTAGTGACAGCATCAGAATGGCGACCCCATTTTTTATTATTGCTACTCATAAAAATAAAGGTAAAACCCATATGAAAGATAAACCAGACGAGTAGTAATACTGCAAACAAGGGTTTGGTATTGGCCATTAAAACAAACGCAATGATGAACGCTAATAAAATAGGAACGAAATTAAAGAACATAATTTCAGTAAGCGTTTGACAGCTATTTGGCAACTCCGACAGTTTTTTGGCAATACTGCCTGCGAAATTGTCCGTGAAATATTGATGAGAATGATGTCTGATATAATCGAACACCGTTTCTCTAATATTCGCGCGAAACTTTGGAAAAAGATAAATTAATGTCATGCCTTGAGTACGCATGGAAAGCTCCATGACGACCCAGAGGGCGCCGAACAATAATAATGGCTGCCACAAAACGTGATAAATTAGTTTTGGAATGCCATGGTAGTTGGCGATAGTATTAATAACCCACTTAATGAAATAAGGAAAAAACATTTCATTAATTGACCAAATAACCCCAGTAGCAATGACAATAAAAAAGCCAAGTGGTTGTTTTTTAATAAAATACCAAATAAAAGACGCAATATTTTTAGGCAAAGACATAGAAACCTCATGCGAGTGAGATAAAAAAATTCTTGGAAATCTAAAAGTTAAATTGATTTAAGAATTGAGGACACTTTTCATTGGAGGCTTCTCATTTGAAGTTGGAACCGGTAATGATACGATATTTTCTATATTATGACAAGGAGTAAGGATGAAAATTGTTTTTCTTTTTTATAATCATATGACCGCACTTGATTTAATCGGTCCACATGAAATTTTATTTCGATTACCTGGAGCGAAAGTTTATCGGGTAGCAAAAAAAGCAGGGCCAATTGAAACAGAATCAGATCATTTACAAATGATTGCAGAGTATTCGTTAAGTGATGTTAGCAACGCAGATGTTTTATTAGTTCCAGGCGCTGGTAATGCAACCTCGTTAAAAAATGAACCAGAAATTTTGGAGTGGCTAAAAGCAATTCATCAGACAACACTTTGGACGACATCGGTTTGTACAGGAAGTTTAATTTTGGGAGCTGCAGGTATTTTATCTGGTCTCAATGCCACTTCGCACTGGGCCGTCCTGGATCGACTTTCCAAATATGGAGCAAAGCCAGTTAACCAAAGAATTGTTGAGGACGACAAAGTCATCACCGCTGCGGGTGTTTCCGCTGGAATTGATATGGCACTTTATTTGGCAGCAAAATTAACAGAGCAACAAATTGCGGAAGGGTTACAACTGGGTATAGAGTATGATCCAGAGCCACCTTTTAATAGTGGTTCGCCACATAAAGCAACGCCACAACTTGTGGCGGCCTTACAAAAAAGATTGCAGGAAAAATTTGAGCGATGATGCTGGCTATTCCATCACAATTACCGAACGAAATCGCACCTTGCCAGTCAGCATTTCATCATAAGCCTGCTGCGCATTTTCAAGTTTAAATTGTTGAATCATCGGTCTTAATTTAGAGAAAATTATAGATCATTTGACATTGGGAGTAGTGAGGGCGAAGGAGGTTTGCTACAATCCATTTCTAATTCACTCTTAAGTGTTAAGAACTCAATGCAATCTCAGCGCGATGAACCTACAATGCTCAATCTTATTGTGCATATTGCTGCGCAAGATGAACGAATACGTGCAGTGATTATGAATGGTTCTCGCGTGAGTCCAAGCGCAAAAAAAGATATTTTTCAAGATTATGATATCGTGTTTTTGGTCACAGATGTGTCGCCTTTTGTTTATGATACCGCTTGGATTAAACAATTTGGTGACCTCCTGATTCTCCAAAAACCGGATGAAATGGATGGTCTTTGGCCCAAAAATCAAGATCAGTTTGCCTACTTAATGCAGTTTAAAGATTGGAATCGAATTGATCTGACCTTGTTGAATATCTCAAAGCTTGCCACGATACCAAGAGATAGTCAGAGTATATTGCTGTTAGATAAAGACAATTTAGTACCAGCCTTTAATCCACCCTCTGACAACGATTACCTTCCTACTGCGCCAACGGCAAAACAATTTTATGATTGTTGCAACGAATTTTGGTGGGTCAGTACCTATGTGGCAAAAGGATTGTGGCGCGATGAGTTAATTTATACGAAATATGTTGCAGAACAGATCGTCAAAGAGCAATTAATCAAATTGCTAGGCTGGTATGCGGCTGATAAAACACACTATCAGCAGTCGCTTGGCAAATTCAGTAAGAATCTACAATACCTGCTAGAGCCTCATTTGTGGCAAGAGTTTATTAAAACGTATGCAGGAACGAATAATCAGGAAATGTGGCAAGCGCTATTTAAGATGTGTGATTTATTTAATTTTATTGCTCAGGATGTGGCTAAGCAGCAGGGCTTTGAGTATGAATCGGAAGAATATCAAGGCGTATTGTCATATCTAAAAGAAGTCCACGTCTGTCATTCCCGCTCAATGTGTCATTCCAGCGCGGTAACATGTCATTCCCGCGAAGGCGGGAATCCATTATAGGAGCGGCTGGAGGGATGGATTCCCGCCT
>DJAM01000134.1:14076-15488 GCA_002429595.1 Coxiellaceae bacterium UBA6002 | reverse complement strand
GCCTACGCGGGAATGACAAATCAAACCAAAAATATTCCTTACACTTTTTGCGAGGCTTTCCAAATCACCTTTCCCTTTAAAATAAACATGACTGATATCAGGCTCATACCACCTAATCCCCATCAACGTTAATTTATTGTTAGAAAGTGCATCTAAAACCTTGTCTACGTCGGAGTTCATCACCACAATATCACCAAAAACTATAGGCTTCCCCTCATCATTTATCTCAAAGCCCGCCCATGGATGTATTTTAATCGTCACAATTTGTGGAGGAAGGTCTTTTTCGAGCATAGTCACTGTAAAGGTATCAATATTAGTTTCAAATTTACCTTTCAGACCTACAGTTTGCTCAATGAGTTTGGTATTCAAATTTTTAGTTTGGTTACCGCAGTAAGCGCTTAGTGAAAATATGCTGATGATAAGGGCGATTAAAATTTTATACATTTTTGCTCTTCTCAAAGACAGTCTTGGATTAATATAGTGCTGATTTTAAAAGAACATTCTTTGATTGGCTAGAATTTATGGAGAAATGATGAGCACAAAAAAATTGTCGTATCAATATCATCACATGGGAATACCCACAGATAAGCCTCAGCCAAATGAGAAATATAGCTCTACCTTCAAAATGTATACGACTCCTGGTGATAATGAGTTCAGAATCCAGTGGCACCGGTATGAGGAAGGTTGTCCGTTGCATCCGCTGATTCAAACAGTGCCGCATGTCGGCTTCAAAGTGGATAGTATCGATGAGGCCATTGTAGGCAAAAAAGTTATCCTCGAGCCCTATTATCCATTTGAAGGTTTTCGAGTAGCGATGATCGAGGTAGAAGGTGCTCCGGTTGAGTTGATAGAAACTAACTTAAGCGAAGAAGAAATCTGGTCTGGATCAAAAAAAGGTTCGGTTATTTATCCCGAAGAGTAATTGCCTCACCGAAATAATCTTCAACAACGTCTAAAGTCAGATCTTCAAATTGCGGTAGATCTTTATTTTGATTTTTGATTTTTTGCATAGTGATAATGCAGTCTTTAACATCAGCTGGCAACGCATTGCTAGGTGCATCATCACCTGGCCAGGCGGCATCCCTGGTTTGCCTATCTGGCCAACGTGAATAAGCCACCCATACACCATCTTTCCCTTTATGCAGACACGAACCTATTGCGCCGCAATGTTGTTTGAAATAAGTAACTATTTTCTTCCAGCATGCTTGATATTCAGATTCTTGTTCTGGTCTAAGAATAAAAGTGTAAATCACAGCGAACATAGGGTTAGCCTTTTTGATTGGTAAGGAATAAGGAACAAAAAGAATGATAAAGTTTTTTAGTATTATCAGTCAAATTGTGGGCAGCTTTTGCGGTCTGTTGTTCCCGCAGTTCACTGTCATTCCCGCTAGCTCGTTGTCATTCCCGCGAAG
>DJAM01000134.1:0-13900 GCA_002429595.1 Coxiellaceae bacterium UBA6002 | reverse complement strand
CCTGCGCGGGAATGACAATGAGCTGGCGGGATGACACATGAACAGTGCGAGATGACACATAAACAGTCCGGGAATGACAAGTGAAAAACTGCATGCCTAAGCAGGAAAAAGATTAATCAAGGAAAGCTTAATAAGAAAAAACCCCGCGGATGTTCCCACGGGGTGAGGCTGAAATTAGAATCCGCTTTGAGGATTATAAGAACTACCTTGGGGTTGACTGTGAGAAGCAGGACTATAAGCAGGTCTTACACCAGGAAAGAAACTTCCTTGGAAGTTGGCTCTAGAGGCTACACTACGTCCGAGTGCGCTATTAAGACTGGCTTTTTCCAAATCAGTTTTATATCCGAAAACTTCAACGGCTAGATCGGCTTTATAAGCTGCGCCTTCCGGCGTAGTTTTTACTTGAGTAACTTCTCGATGTATGTCATCAAGTCGTTTTAATAAATGCGGTTGTGGGTTGTCTTTGTACTCTGCTGCTAATGCACGAGCTTCTTGCCCTAACTCCCGGAGTTTATCAGTACTATTGATCACGGAAACTTTGGCTAGATCAGGGACTGTGACAACATAGCTATCTTTATCAAGATTCAGTGTTGCTACAGTGTTTGGTCGGAATGGAATAACTACATCAGGAAGTTGTGGCGCTGATGCTTGATTCTGAGGGATCTTTCCTTGTAATAACACTCGCTCATAGTTTTGTTGCTCTATAATTTTTACAACAACATCTCTCAGGGTTCTACCTTGATTATTTACAGCTTTACCAAAGATTCTGCTTAAGTCTTCAATGGCGTTCATGTGATAAAAAGGACTGCCCGTCGCATTACCCAGATTAGCTAAAACATCCGCGTTATAGTCGTTGCCCAAGCCAAGCATTACCATTTGAGGCAAGGAACTGCCATGAAAGCGGTTGGTCATCTCTGTTAATTTTTCGACAGGTAGTCGCTCATCATCCTTAGCTCCAGCAGGTGCAACATTGTCTTGACCATCGGTGAAGGTAACAATGATGTTATTAGTATTTTGGGATTCGGGAGATCGAAGATGACGTTCAAGCTCATCCATCATTGTGCAATGTAATCGTGTGGAACCACCTGTTTTAACTGATCTGATATCGCGCTCTATTTGATCAATTTCTGTTTTAGCTAAATCGTACTCAAGTGGCTTATCAGCAGTATTGCTAAAAAACACAATTCTAACTTTAGCATTTGGGCAAGACACTTTGAGTTTTCGTAAGTAGCTAATAAAGCGTTGCTTTAATAGCTCTAAATCTTCATCTCCAATACTGCCACTACGATCCAAAATAAAAGTACAGTCTAAAACAGAGGGAATTGCAGACGCTCGATCAAGCACAATTAACTGAGCACGTGCTTCTTGTGCAGCTTGATGATCTTTGTAAACTCGAAACATCACACCCTTGGTGCACTGTTGGACATAAGAGAAGAAATGATTCGTTGGGATTTGTACAACGGCTTCATTTGGATTACTTGCATCGATTTGAATTTCAACTTTTGGGCTAGCAATTAATTGATAAATACGTAATAAGTCGACACAAATACGGTTGTTTTGAATTCGAAGACAAGGTAAGACTGTGCCGTCTGCTAATGCTGCATTTTTAATACTAGGATCTTGACTTTTAGGAAGTTCGCCGTGGCCATTCCACGATTTTCTAATAGTGTCCAATGAAATATTATGAAGACGTCTTAAAGCATCTTTTAGCTTGTTATGCCAAAAATTTGCTGAATCTTTATCCGCTGCTTCCATAGAGTAGAGAATACCATTATCAAAGTAGGCATCTTCTGCAAACAATAATTCAATACTAACTCCAGAACGTGGCGCAAGTTCCTTGCCAAACAAACGCAGTAATTGATTTTTTGCACCTTCCAAGGTTTGTTGAAATGGTTGCACGGGTTCGTTGTAGTTCGGGTCTTCCGTGCCAGCGTTGGCATCTTTAAGCACATAAGGGGCAGCTTTCATGAAACTTGCCGGTGTTTTAAGGATCTCATCAAGTCGTGTCTTGATTAGTGTCGCTGTCGCTGGATCTGTTTTTAGTCGGAGATTATCTTTATCAATGGTCAGTTCATAATCAGTATTAGGAAGGAGTCCATCTAAAAGTGTTTTCCACTCAGTATGTTGAAGCATAGTATTCTCCTAGATTTATTATCTTTAGTATTAGGTATGCTAAGGCATAGGACGAGGACGAGGAATATTCAGCTATTACTCATTTTTTTGCAAGAAAAACTATTTTTAGCCCTCAAATATCCCATATTTCTAGAAGATTTAATGTAATGTTAAGACAAGCCAACTTGTACGATCGAGATTTCTATCGTATTTTAGCATAAATATGTGTAACTTTGCTGGAATTTCAATGCAGTCACCGAATAATGATCAAATGATTTTTCTTCACGCGATTCATTCAATGTATAGCCACTATCAAGCACTGCTAGAAAATAACAGCAAATGGTTGTTTGTGTTGGAATATAACGGGGCTACTATCCATTTTGTGAATTTGTTTTTGAAAGAACATCAGTTTGTTTATTTTAATTTTGATGGTTCCCTAGAAAGAATGGGATTTTCTTTACCGAAAGATGCACAACTTTTAACATTAATAACAGAGTATTCACATCGGTATTATTTCAATAGACTTGCAATTACTCATTCTAATTTACAACAAATTGCTAAACTGTCTGTTTTTACAGAAAATCAAAAAAGGAAAAAAACCTCACCTTATTTTTTTATAAATTATAGTGCACCTTCATTAATGCAAAACGAAGCTGTGGTAGTTAATTTCCCACCTGCTCAAGAAGTGGCATGTGCTCCTGCGCAGACAACCACGGTAGAAAGAGGACTAAAGCTAGAACCTCCAAAACCAACGCCTCCTGTAGGACTTGGAAATTATGTTGGTGAATTTTATTTAACTGGTGAGAGAGTCAATATCCTTAAAGTTAGATTAAATACTTGGTCTGAGGTTGAATTTGCTAAGTCAGTACGCTTGCTTTATGAGTTTTATAGAGAGGAACCGAAAAATCATTTTACGCGAAAAAACTTATTTAATCATGCTAAGCTACAACAATTTACGGCTGCAATAAGTAAAAGTACTGAAGGTGATATTTTAAAAGTATTCAATAAATTTTTAAGAAACAATAAATTTATTAACCAAAAAAATAGTATTCTCAAATCAATTACTACCACTGATAAAGAATTTCCGCCTGACGACCAAGCTCTTAAAGATTTATTCGAACAATTTAAAGAAGAGCATTATAAGAAGCGATTACCTACTGACGTACCTGTCATTGCTATTCAACAACATGCTGCAAAGCCTGTCGCTGTACCTTTGAATAAAGCAAGTATAAATTTTATTGTTTCTGATGCAGACAATACAGATAAAACTGAAGAGTATTGCTCTCCCCGTTAATCAAATTTAAGTTGTATTTAACGTAATGTTAAGACAAGCCAACTTGTACGATCGAGATTTTTATCGTATTTTAGTATAAATGTTGTAACTTTACTGGAATTATCAATGCAAGCACCGAATAACAATCGAATGATTATCTTTCATGCGATTCACTCAGTATATAGCCATTATCAAGATCTATTAGAAAAAAAGACCAAATGGCTATTTGCGCTAGAATATGACGCAACGAGCATCCATTTTGTAAATTTGTTTTTAAAAGATAATCAATTTGTTTATTTTAATGCGGATGGTTTTTTAGAAAAAATGGGATTGCCCCTACCGGAAGATGCGCAACTTTTAACGTTAATAACGGATTATTCAGCTCGGTACTATATCAACCGGCTAGAAATTACTCAGGGTAATTTTAAACTAATCGCTAAATTGCGAAGATCAATAGAAGATCAAAGAAGGACACAATCTGAAGAGCCTTATTTCCGATATTATACTGGGCCATTGCAGCGAACAAGTCTGGCAGCAGGGTTCTCTAAATCTGCAACGGAGATGATATCTACTTCTATCGCTAAACAAAAGCCAGAGCCGCCGAAATCAACTCCCCACCAAAACCGAGAAAATTACTCTAGTCAATTTGGGTTAACTGCTGATAAGTGCATCCCTTCAAGTAAAATTAGAGTGAGCGCTTGGTCACCAGCGGAATTTGCTAAGTCGGTTCGTTTACTTTACGAATTTTATGGTGAATCGTCGGCAGATTGCTTTACTCGGAGAAAATTGTTTAAGCATGCTAACCTGAATCGATTTACTGCTGCTGTAAATGAAAATAACGGATCCGATATACTTCGAGTTTTCAATACATTTTTACTCGTTAATAAATTTATTAAACAAAATAATAATACTCTAAAATCCATAACAGTCACTCGAGAACCATTTCCTACTGAGAATTTAGAACTTGAAACCTTATTCAGACAATTTAAAGTTGGCTACTATTGTACGCGGTCACCTTCTGACCGATCCGTCGCTGATTTTCAGCAACATCATGCAAAACCAGCAGCCGCATCAACAGTAGGTAAAGCAAGTATAAATTTTCTTATAACTGAATCAGATGTAGAAGAGCGCCACCCAAGTTTAAATTATAATTTTGTATAAATTGGAGAAGAGAATGTTATCCGGTGAAGAGATTGATATCAAATTAGCAGCGGCAATCGATGAGCAAGATTTAGTTGCAGCAAAAAACTACATGGCTATGCGTGAGAAGAGCTTAGGTGTAGTTGAGGCTTATAATATACCGATAAGAAAGGGAGAATTCGTAGGGCAATTGCCACTATATGTTGCTGTCATTAGTAACAGTGAAGAAGGTGATCACTCCAAGAAATTCCAAATGATTGATTGGCTGATCTCCAAAAAAGCAAATCCTGATTTTAAAAATAGTGCTAAAGCTAGATCATCCTGTTCAGCTTTTAACAATACTCCATTACTAGGATCCGCCTTTTGGGGTGAATTTGAAACGACAAGATATTTTATAGATAAGAGATACATCAAAAACTTATACATGGATAATCTCTTACCTAAGCTCGTCTTTGTTGTAGCCTGCCGAGCAGAAGTAACCTCAGAAAAACGTAAAGAAATGCTTACCTATCTTGTGAGCAAATTTAGTATAGATCCGTTTAGTAATATTTGCGTGGATGATGTAATGGAAGAAAATCCATTATTGATAGAAGTTGCTTGTGAGTCTACCGAGTTAGAGCAGTTTGCTGATTATGTGGAGGTCACAAAAGAATGTGGGTTTGAGATAGATTTTGAGCAGCAAACAACGTTTCAAGCTCCTGAATGGCGAATTGATCAAAGCCCAATTCAATATAGCTTGCCACTTTTGTCACAGGTCTTATTTAGGGGAAGCGCAAAGGTTGCGCGACATTTAATAGTAGAAATGAGGTTGGATCCAGAAAAAGCAAATGAGCACGGAGGAAAGACTGCTCCGATTGATGCGTTTTCTTGTCGAGTAGGTGCATTTGCTAAATCTAAAAAAGACAAGCTGTCAGAAGCAGATGAAATATTTGAAATCGCAGCGATGCTCTTAGATTATCCAATCTTTTTAAATAAAAAAATTGCTGATTCGCAACGTAATGATGAGTCACTCTTGTGTTTTATTCTGGAAGATTTGATTGCAGCAGACGATGGCGTTACTTCAGAGAGTTATGGTCGGTTGTTGCAAACAATATTTAATAAAGTTCATCCAAAACTTAAAAAATGGAGTTATCGAACTAAGGAAACTGATGATCAAGTCACTGTTTACTTTATTAGTAAGGGCAGACCAAGTACTGAAGCTGAAGCCGATTTAGTATTTTTAAAAGAGGCTGACCCCCTGAACGAAAAAGCCTATTCTATTACTTCTACTTCGAAGGGTTTATGTGTCATCAAAATTTCGGACATAGCTGATTTCAATTGGGAAGGCATTGAAAAATTGCTTCTCCAAAATTTGCGAGCATCAAATTCAAGTGTACCACCAGCTGCGGCTTCACTAACTTTTTTAGCAAGTCGACATAGCGATGAGAAACAAGCACATGATGCTCGACCAGATCACAATGATTTCGGTTTGAGTTAAGTTATTATCCATTAAATTAAAACTTATATAACGACCCTTAAATATACTATCTCTTATGTTAGCGTAGTATTTGGGTCGGTATGAATCTAAAAACAAAGAGTCTGTGCTTAGTCAGCATCCAGATAGAACTGAAACTTGTGTTACTATTGCCAATGATATTAAAGCCTATGGTAAAATACCAAAGTTTATCTTTGCTGCTTATTAAGACACACTTATTTAATAGCTAATCGCACTGCGCCATCCAAACGAATCACTTCGCCATTGATCAAAGGATTATCGATAACATGACAAACTAATTTTGCAAATTCACTCGCATGTCCTAATCGTTTTGGAAAAACAGTGGTCTCTAATAAACTTGCTTTAACCGTTTCAGTCATTCCAGCCATCATAGGGGTATCGATTAACCCAGGTGCAATCGTGACAACACGAATACCAAACCTTGCTAATTCGCGAGCAATAGGCAAGGTCATGCCAACGATACCTGCCTTTGAAGCACTATAAGCAGCCTGACCAATTTGTCCTTCATACGCGGCGATAGAAGCTGTATTAATAATAACGCCATGCTCACTATCGTCATTCATAGGCGCTAATTGCGATTGAAAAAACGCCGCGATTCGTAACACATTAAAGGTGCCAATTAAATTAATATCGATAACTTTTTTAAATGCTGACAAGTCAAGCGGTCCATCACGACCTACAACCTTCCCTGGTGTAGCAACACCGGCACAATTGATACACACTCGCGGAGCATCTAGTTGTTGAGCAACTTCCCGAAAAGCATTTTCCACACTATCACTACTAGTGACATCACATTTCAAATACAGCCCACCCACCTTAGCAGCAAGTTCATTCCCCGCCTGTTCATTTAAGTCAAAGATAGCAATTTTCGCACCTTCCTCCGCCAACATCCGCACAGTTTCAGCTCCCATGCCAGAACTTCCACCTGTAACAACTGCGACAACTCCGTTTATGTTCATATTTCTTCCTTAAAGTTATTTTGCAAGCTTAGATTTCTTGGGTGAAACCCAGGGCGCCAATTTTAACCGTTTTGCGCGTGTGTGAATAATAATATGTTTGTCCTACCTTAAAAGGGAAGAATAGGGTATGTCATTCCCCCAAGAAGAGGGAATAAAAAGAAGTGAAAGATTTATAATGTCCTTCTGTTTCTCTCCGAAGTAAAAAAGAAATCCTATCATTTCCGTGCGGGTGGGAATCCATTTCAGGTGCGGCTGGAAGGATAGATTCCCGCTTGCGCGGGAATGACAAGAGAAAAAATAAAGTAGGAAAGGAGTCAAAGACATTTTATAACTTTTCTCTCACCTGAGAGAGGAGTGGAGTAAAGAGGATTTTGAAGCCACCCCTCACCTCCTAACCCTTGCGGAAGAGGGAATAATTAAGTGGGAGATGAAATAGGCGGTGAAAAGAGGAGAGGATAAATGAGCGGAAGAAGAAATAAGAGGAATTAATTAAGCTGGGGAGGAATAAGAAGTGAAATAAGGTAGATCATCATTTTTATAAACTCCCTCTCCCCCTTGGGGGGAGAGGGTTGGGGTGAGGGGGTTGGAACCTCTTCACTTGACGTCCTTTCGAAGTAGAGAGGAAAAAACCCTTCTTTTTATCTAGGTTTTGGTGATGAAGAATTTGGATCTACTTCTCTCACTTCCCAATAACCGCCTAGGCCACCGAGTTGACGAAAGACAGTTTCAACTTCGGCATTAGGATTGCGTTTAAGTATTTCTCTTCTTGTGCGTTCCTGAAGATGAGTGCTAACAAAAAAATTTGCAGCGCAAACTAAACTTAAGCCGGCTGTGCCTTTTGCATATTCAACAAATCTCTGCTTCATGGTTAATTTCTCCTGTGAAGATAATGTAAAAATATATTTTGTTTTCTAGTTGATTGCTGCCCTGAAGCGGGCAGAAAACATAATAATTCCGCTCAGGGCAAAGTGTGGGTCACAATGACTAAAGATACAGAAATATTAATTGGGATTAATTTACCAACGTAAAGAGGATTTATGAGTAATTGCTGTTGGCTATGAGACATAAATAAAATAACGCTCTGTAAGTGAAGCTTTATTTTAAGCGCTTAGCAGTTGTATTGTCAACAGCGTGTTGGTTTTGAAATTGTAAAAAGTTTTTTTGCGCTTTTGGATGATCTATGCTTATTTATAAGCTGTCTTTTGAGGGGAAAATAGTGTTAAAAGATAACGTTACTGCGACTGATCACATACTTGGCAATAAAGATGGTCGAATAATTCTTCTTGAGTATGGTGATTTTGAATGTCCTTATTGTGCGATAGCTCATCATTCGGTTATTCAGTTATTAGATTATTTTAAAAAAGATTTATGTTATGTATTTCGTAATTTCCCACTAACGCAGTTGCATCCCCATGCGCAGTTGTGTGCGCAAACGGCTGAGTTTGCTACTGTGTATGGCAAATATTGGGAAATGCATGATCTAATCTTTAATAATCAAAGAAACTTGGGCTTAGATTTAATGCTGCAATTAGTTGACCAACTCAAACTTCCTGTGTTGGAATATGAGTCGGCTCTGGAAAATCGTACTTACCTTGCGAAGGTGCGATCTGATTTTATGAGTGGAGTAGAAAACAAAGTTCATAGCACTCCATCCTTTTTTATTAATAACAAACGCTATGAGGGAAATTATGATTCCGAAACCCTTAGCGCCGTGTTTGAAAGAGAGCCAAAGTTAGCTTCAGGTTTTTAAGCTTGTAAGCTTATAAAATAATCTTCCTGCTTCACATCAAGAGTGCGGATATGGCTAAAAAAATTCTGACTATATGTCAGCTTAAAGCTGAATTAGTGGCAAAATACCAAAATGACATCGAATATTTACCCCTTTCCAATGACGAGACTGATCTTAAATGGCGCGAGTTAATTGCGCAATATCGGCCAGAAGCAGTCATTTTTGGTTTGCAAACTATTGATGAGCTAAAACTTGCAACTTGGCGGCAATTGTTGCCAGACCTTGAGCTTAAATTTGTGCGAAAGGGTACTAGCTTGCACCGTGTTGATTTTACGGCAGCTTCGAAATTTAATATTAAAGTACTTAATACTCCAGGCGTTAATGCCCAATACGTTGCCGATTTTGTTACTGATTTGTTATTGGCTGCGCACAAAACTTCGCCGATCGCAGTGCTTGGAATAGGGGAAATTGGTAAGAAGGTTGTTGTAAGATTACTGCAAGAAGATAAAATTCTGCTTCTTTATAATCGCACTCATTATACATTTGAAATCCCCAATTATTCTTATCCGTGTGATTTGTTAGACATTTTTCGAAATGTACAACAAGTCGCTGTTTGTTTACCATTAAACAATGAGACTAATGGGATTATCAATGAACATCATATTAGTTTATTGCCGGAATATTCTCTGTTTATAGTTATTTCACCACCGCGTGTGTTATCTCCTGCTGCAATTAGAGAACTTCATAAGCGTGAAGATATCGACGTGGTGTTTGATCACGTTAGTTCGGGTCTCACTCATATTTATGATTCATTGGGGCATCAAGACTTGAGAGCAAATTTTGTTTTTGATGAAAAGGCGGCGGCGGGTTATGATTGCCAATATGCAATGGGTGAGGCAGCCATCTTGAGAGCGCTTGGCTAAAACACTTCCAACTTTCTCTCTTATGATAGACAAAATTTGAAAATATCCATAAAATCTTTACCTCTTTTACACTTGTCCAGCCACTTTAATTATCATGCTGATGGGAAGATTAACGATGAAGGGAATTGAAGCTGTCATTTCTGCGCGGGAAAAAGATCTGGGTGGATTTGTGGTAAGACGTATTCTACCTTATGAACATTGTATGATAGGTCCATTTATCTTTTTTGATCATATGGGACCTGCTCATTTTTCTCCTGGACAAGGTATTGAAGTGAGGCCGCACCCTCATATCCATCTTGCAACAGTAACTTATCTTTTCGAAGGCAAAATCAGGCATAGAGATAATTTAGGCTCAAATCAAATCATAGAGCCTGGTGCTATTAATTGGATGGTGGCAGGGAATGGCATTGTTCACTCAGAAAGAACGCCGCCAGAGTTGGTAGAAACGGGCAGCTTTGCCCATGGTATACAGTGTTGGGTTGCCTTACCTAACGATCAGGAAAAAATTTCACCGAGCTTTACCCATTTTGCTAAGGAAGAATTGCCGGAATTTGTTCTTGAAGGTGTACGGCTCAAATTACTTTTGGGAACTGCATTTGATCGTAGCAGTCCGGTGCCTGTTCTTTCTGATATGTTTTATGTAGAGGCAAAATTTCCTATGGGCGCAAAATTGACTTTTCCTGCTGGCGATCGAGAAGTTGCCGCTTATGTGGTTTCTGGCAAGGCACTGATTGATAACCAAGAAGTAGGTCATTGTTTTATGGCTGTTGGAAAAAGTAGCGAGAACTTAGATATTGAGGCACTTGAAGATTCTCATTTAATGTTCCTGGGTGGCAAGCCAGTAGGGCAAAGATTTATTTATTGGAACTTTGTTTCAAGTTCAAAAGAAAACATTGAGCAAGCGATGCGTGACTGGCATAGCGGACCGCTTGATCAAGGTCGATTTCGAAAAATACCAGGGGATGACGCAGATTTTATTCCATTGCCAGACACTCCTCCAGATATTAATCCTAAAGGTACAATAATGTGAGTTTGGTCACGAAGGGCGATACGAGGATTCTTGTGCCAACACTTCGGTAACAACCTTAATAACAGCATCTTCGCGTGATTCTGTTGATTCTAATGCTGATGTGAGTTTTGTTAATTTATCTAGGGAAAGATTTTTGATAACCGCATTGAGAGGTTGTCCGTCGATAACAATATTATTAATATCGATCTTTAGTTTTTGTAGGCATTGTCTTAATTTAGCTTCTTGGACTTCTTGGTAGTTGGTATTGTCAGGTTTCATATTTTCCTCCGTAAAAATATAGTGCTGAGTATTCATAATAACATGAAAGTAGAGGAGATGGGTATGCAAGAACCGAAAGAATCAATCAGTGATTTTTGTAAGGTGGTTAAAAATTGCTATCTATATTATAAAAGCAAAATTATGAGTTCGGGTTTACCTGGAATTCCTATGGACTCAGAACTTATGAATCCTCTTTATCAACTCTATGATCCTAATACAATTCGCAAAGTTAATGATTTTCTAAACTCAAATAATTTTTTTGTTGTCGATAATAGTCACATAAAAGATGGTTCGATTTTATTACCGAACGATCAACGCTTACTTCGCTTATGTGTAAAATATTTTGATATCAATCAAGAATATCATTTTTTACCCAGCTTTAGCTTCTTGATATCGGGAGCACCAAAACTACCTAAGGTGACGCTGAAAGAGGATGGGTCAGAATCAGATACTAAGGACAAAATCAAAAGGAAGTGCATACGTGGTCCTCGCATACCACTTGCTCTTGCTTGGGACGTTCCGCTTTGTGCTGACATCATTTCGAAAATCCACGCTTATTATAAAAGAAAGCCAATAACACTATGCCGTGAAGATATGGCAAAAGAAATTGAAATAGAGCGTTTAAGTCGCGGCAGCGAATCAAGCAAAGTTCAATTTATCAAATTTTTTGAGCATTTCTTAGCGGTAAAAGGATTTCTATTGCAAGGAACGGCGAAAACTCGAGCCTTCATCAAAAATACTTCTGCTACTGAGAAAGAATTCCCTAAGATAGATGAGCTTTCTGAATTATTTAAAGAATTCACAAAAAATATAAGGCCACAAGATATTTGGTCATTCAGGTTTCCAAAACCAGAATCGACACGCGGATCAAAATTCGAGTGCCGCGGCGATATGATCTATGATGAATCGTCTTCGATGAGTGTTAAATTTAGTAAGAGCTAGATTTGTTGCAAAAAGTTGAGCTAACAATATGACTAAATCAAATACGACAATTTTTCCATTTCTATTAGTGACATTTGAGATTGCAACTTATCTTTCAAGTGACATGTACTTGCCGGCATTACCCACTGTGATGCGCGATTTTGCCATTTCACCCGCCTTGGCTCAATGGACGTTAATGTCTTGGTTCTTGGGTGCAATATCGGTACAGCTTATTTTAGGTCCCTTTGCAGACCGTTTTGGTCGCAAAAAAATATTATGTTTGGGTGGCATTATTTTTATCATCGCTACTTTAGGATGCGCGATAGCACCTACGATAGACTTTCTAATCATTGCTCGATTCATTCAAGGCTCGGGAATCTGTTTTGTTTCCGTTCCAGGTTATGCCAGTATTCATGAAAGCTTTGAACAAAGAGAAGCAATCAAACTTTTGGCACTCATGGGAAGTATTTCAGTATTGGCACCAGCATTTGGGCCGTTGCTTGGCAGCCTCATACTCCTCACATTAAGTTGGCGCTGGATTTTTGTCTTTCTCTCAATTTGGTCTTGTATCGCGGTAGCACTTTTGATATTGAAGATGCCCGAAACGTTACCGATTGCAGAGCGACAGCCATTAAAATTAAAGTTGGTAATGGATCGCTATCGTCAAATTTTAAAGAACTCATATTTTTTGCGGCTCGTCATTGTCTATGGAGCAATATTATGTGGCTTCATTACGTGGATTGCAGCAGGCCCATTTTTAGTAATTGATCGTTTTCAACACAGTCCTGTGCAACTTGGTATTTACCAAAGCTTCATCTTTCTAAGTTATATTATTGCCAATTATTTGGTTAAAAAATTAATTCACAAAGTTGCTCCTAAAAAGCTTATCCAGTTTGGTCTGAGTGTCAGTTTTATAATTTCACTCGCAGCAGTTGCTATAACCTACGAATTCCCAAACTTTTTATGGGGAATGATCATCACCTATATTTTCTATGCTTTCGGTTCTGGCTTTGCTTTTGCGCCCTTAAATCGCTTAGCAATCGAATCTTCTGACGCACCAATGGGCGCAAAAATGGCAATCTTCTCAACATTAATGAGCAGCTTTGCCACATTAGGGAGTAGTATGGTTGGTGTGTTTTACAACGGCACAACTCTCTCAATCGCGATTATTATTTTGATTGTGATTAGCATCGCATTTCTGCTAGAAAGAACTGTACGATATTAATCATTCTTAGGTTCGTGGAAATTCATTCTTTCAACCGCAATCATTTCATCTTTTCTGGAATGTGAGGTTGTTAAGATATTCTTAACAAATCCCTTATATCATAAACAAATTCAAGCACGTGCCATGATGGTGTTGGGTAATTCTCGTTTCTACTAGGCAACGGTCTTTGGGATGTCCAGTTAAATGCAATGATCTATAGTTTAGATTGAGGTGGGTCATCACTGGAGAACAATATGACTAAAAAAATAGCGGTGATTGTAGGCAGTTTGCGTAAAGGTTCTTTCAATAAAAAGTTTGCGCAAGAACTTATTAAGCTGGCGCCTAAGAATTTTGAAATGGAAATTGTGCCTATTAGCCAATTGTCGATGTACAACCAAGATTTAGACAATTCGCCGCCACAAGAATGGTTAGATTTTAGAAAAAAAATTAAAGCTGCAGATGGCTATCTGTTTGCAACACCGGAATATAATCGTTCTATTCCTGGTGTTTTAAAAAATGCGATTGATATTGCTTCAAGACCATATGGGCAAAATTCTTGGGAGGGTAAACCTGGTGCAATTATCAGCGTCTCGCCGGGGATGACGGGGGCTTTTGGTGCTAATCATCATTTACGACAATCTTTAGTATTTTTGAATGTGCCTTGTATGCAACAACCGGAGTTTTATGTTGGCAAGGTTACAGATCTTCTTGATGAGAATGGTAACTTTAAAAGTAACGATACGACCGAGTTCCTGCAAAAGTTTATGAACGCGTTTGTAGATTGGATAAATACCAACTCGAAGAATGCTGGTAGCCGACACCCGTGACTCTAAGTAGCCGACGTCCCGCGACTTGA
>DJAM01000063.1:25801-26025 GCA_002429595.1 Coxiellaceae bacterium UBA6002 | reverse complement strand
TTCGATGTAATCAAATATCGCCGATTTTGCCTCCTCTCTAGTTTTAAATGATTCATGATATATACTTTCAACTTTTAGCGAACGAAAAAAACTTTCCATCGCAGCATTATCCCAGCAATTACCTTTGCGACTCATACTGCAAATAATGTCATGATCCTTGAGTAAGGATTGATAGTTTTTGGATGCATACTGAACGCCACGATTGAATGTAAAAGTAAACCAGA
>DJAM01000063.1:13005-25597 GCA_002429595.1 Coxiellaceae bacterium UBA6002 | reverse complement strand
CAGCCAATAATTTGTCGTGAATATAAATCCATCACCACTGCTAAATATAACCAGCCTTCTTGAGTCCATACATAGGTAATATCAGAGGTCCATGCCTGATTAATCTGCTTTGGTTTAAATGCTCGTTGTAAATGATTTTGATAAACCGGAAATTTATGTTTTGAATTAGTGGTTGCCTTAAATTTTTTTCGTGTTTTTGGTTGTAAATCTGCACGTTTCATAAGTCTGGCAACTCGATGCTTACCACAGGTATTACCGTTAGCTTTTAATGATTGGTGAATACGACGATATCCATACGTCTTTCGACTTTCTTCAAATTCTTCTTTAATCACTATTGTTAAATGCCTATTTTACTTTGATCGGTTGCTTTCTCTCCGATTAAGCCATGCATAATAGCCGCTTC
The DNA here is from genome assembly GCA_002429595.1 of Coxiellaceae bacterium UBA6002. GTDB lineage: Bacteria > Pseudomonadota > Gammaproteobacteria > UBA6002 > UBA6002 > UBA6002. The sequence continues at coordinate 25,194 of DJAM01000063.1, read as the reverse complement.
GAGAAACCTCTACTTCTTGGCATAACAGCTTAATATCATATTGGTCTTGATTTGACTTAATGAACTCGTATCTCATCGTTTTTGTTCCTCCTTGGCGAAGAATACAGCGGCCTTTTTTAAAATTTCTCGCTCCTCCTTCAAGCGAGCATTTTCTTTACGTGATTGATTGAGTTCATTAACTAATTCAGCTGAATTATTGAATTCTTCTGATGGGACTTTTGCGGGAGATGACTTAACTTGATATACCCAGTTATAGAGAGTAGCTTCTTTTATGCCTAGACTTCTGGCCGTTTCAGCAATTGATTTATCGCCAGTCAGTGCTAATCTAACTGCCTCTTGCTTGAATGCTTGATCATATTGTTTTTTCATAATGACACCTTTTTTGATTTTGCAAGTTTATCAAATTTGGTGTCCAATAATGTAGGGGCAGATCATTAGTTATGAAACATGAACTATATAAAATGGCATCTTTATGAAGAATTTCGTGGGGATCCGTCAGGGGCAGGGGCGTCATTTACACCATCCCCCGTCATAGCAATAATATGACCCCCCTTTCTTAATGCTGTAATTAAACGTAATTTATGTTCGGGTGTTGTCCTTGCATAAACATCTACTTCATTAACTCGTCTTGCAAGCATTACATCATCCATTGCATCAATGTTTTGGCCCGTTAAGATATACTTGGAATCAATCCCTACCTGTTTTGCAATTATCTTGGCAGTCGATTGATGATCACCTGTTACCATTTTGATGGAAATACCTGCTTGTTGACAGACTTTAACAGATTCGAATACTTCACTTCGAGGCGGATCAATAATGCCTACCAATCCAATAAAAATTAAGTTCTTCTCTACATTCTTAAATGACAGATTGGATTTCTGATCTAGATCGCGATAAGCAAGCGCTAACAACCGCATACCACTTTCTGCTAAGCGGTTAGCTTGTGCTAACCAAAAAGTTTTGTTGATAATCTCTTGGGTGTTATTAATTAACTGAAAAGAAGACATGGCTATTATCTTTTCAGGAGCGCCTTTCACATAGACAGTAGCATGTCCTTGATGATCTTGGTGTAAGCTGGCCATGAATTTATGCATGGAATCAAAGGGGATAGTATCTTCTCGTGGGTTTTCATCCATAATACGCTTATGGGTCATACCAGCCTTCAATCCTAATGCCAACAAAGCACCATCTATGGGATTGCCAAATAAATGCCAAGCGTCGTTTTCTTGATGTAATTCTGCATCATTGCATAACACACCTGCTCTGATTAATAGCAACAAGTTAAGCTCAGCATCAACATTAACGACATTGTTTTGATGGATAATGTAGCCACTATCATTATATCCGCTCCCTGATACAGTAAACTCTTTCCCCGGTATTAAAATTCTTTGCACGGTTAATTCATTGGCAGTGAGTGTTCCTGTTTTATCGGTGCAAATGACAGTCATAGAACTTAACGTTTCAACAGCCGGCAAGCGACGGACAATCACCTTATACCGTGCCATCCGCGTTACACCTATTACCAGCATAATGGTCATGACGGTGGGTAACCCTTCAGGAATAGCAGAAACGGCAATTGCAACGGCAGCCAAGAACATAGCTTCAAAAGGATACCCTCGATAGAAAATACCGAATAAAAATATGAACCCTGAAAAGAATAAAATCGTAATCGCTAACCACCGTGCAAAAATAGCCATCTGGCGCAATAATGGCGTTGACAGAGGTGATAGTCTGCTTAGCAATGAAGAAATGTTACCCACTTCGCTATCTCTTCCAGTTGCAACGATAACACCCATACCAGTTCCATAGGTGACGAAAGTACCGGAGTAAGCCATAGAGCTTCGATCTGCCAGGGGCGTATTGTCCGGAACCGGATCCACTTGCTTTTCATCCGGAACAGATTCCCCAGTCAGAAGTGCTTCTTGTATTTGTAAATTAGCAACTTTGACTAAGCGTAAATCAGCAGGCACTTTATCGCCCGATCGAAGTAGAACAATATCACCTGGGACAAGCTCTTCTACAAGGATGCGACCCCTCTTACCTGAACGAATCACATTGGCGTACACAGGTAGCATTTGCCTTAGCGCATTTAAGGCTTTTTCAGCTTTCCCTTCTTGAATGAGTCCTAAGATGGCATTAAGGCAAATGACAGCAAGGATAACTGTCATATCTATCCAATGTGCTAATGAGGCAGTAATAAGCGCAGCAGCAAAGAGGATATAAATTAAAACATTATTCAACTGATCAAATAGCCGACGAAAAAGGTGTCTGGTTTTTTCAGGTGGTAATGTGTTAGGACCTTGTTTCTCTAAACGAGTGGCAGCTTCCTGCCACGATAATCCCAATAGATGAGTATTTAAGATTTTTAACGTGCTTTCGACCGCAAGGGAATGCCATGTTGTTTTAGGCACTGTTTCTTCCTTGAATTTTTAGACATTTTTTTATAAACATCACCACGTATATCAAGTTGAAAAATCATGATCTGTTTCTACTAGTTGGAAACTCTATCTTAAAAAAATGCTACTTGTCACCATGTCTTAGCTGACTGGAATAATAAGCTGTTGGTGATTTATAATATCCCTCACTCCAGCATTTAACTCCGTAAAAAATGCTACATAACCAGCCTAAAACTGCCAGGATAGCAATGATATAACCTGCTACTCGAACAAGCTTAACCGCCTCACCTTGATTTCGAAAGGACCAAGCAATAAATGCTATGCCAAGACCAAACGCGATGAATTCCAAAGCTGTTGCCACATGAAATGAAAAGGGATCTAACATCTTAATATCGTCCTTGAAAGATAAACATTACAAGTATAGTCTATGACCACTATGATTCACGTAAGAGACACAATAAGCACTATTCATCAAATCTTACTGAGTAATTTTTGTTTTAATGGCCACAGCCAATACATCTAAATTCAAAATCATTTACAGGTCTATAATAAGAACAATTAACTTTAAATAAGGAGAACTATCATGTTAGTTAAAGATATTATGACTAAAAATCCTAAGATATTGACACCCAATACACCTATTTCAAATGTAGTAGAAGAAATGCAAAGATTGGATTGTGGTTTTATGCCATTGCTGAAAATGGAAAAATTGTAGGCGTTGTGACGGATCGTGATATTACACTAAGAACTATTCCTGCAGGTAAAGATCCTCAAAAGACATTTATTAAAGAAATTATGACGACTAGAACATTCTCTATTTCTGGAGATCAAAAAGTGAATGATGCCGCGAACAAAATGTGTGAGCAACAAATTAGACGATTAGTTGTACTTGACAAAAACAATAAAATCACTGGCGTTATTTCATTAGGCGACATTGCTACGCGATGTAAAGATCATAAAATTTATGCAGGTATTATTGAGGCTGTTTCAGAAAAAAATCAATTTAAGAAAGCAGTATAGTTTTTAAAGAAAAAATTAATCATGAACTTTTTTCGAGGCTGGTAAATATTCAGTCTTATGCTGGTATTTTGGAGTAAATTTAGAAAATTCATAAATGTCCAATGGTACTTCTATTTTTAAATTTGTATTCAATTCGGGTATTTTGACTTTGGATCCCTACTCACGCTTGAAATAGTCATTGAATTTTTAAGCTATATTTTTCATTTTAGCACTCAGATTTTATCAACCTTAAAGCTGTCAATTTTGGTAACGTAATATGCTTCACCAGTTTTTAATCTTTTTTTGATATCGTCTGGATGAACAATAAAAAACTTATTTTTAGATAAAGAACCTAAATTTGACTGGGAAAAAGCAGAGTTGACGACAACAGTCAAATCAAATGCATCTTCCGTGCCAATCCACCTAGTTATTTTCTCGGCGCATTCCTGGTGATTTAAGCGATGACAGATAATGGTATTGACACAATTTAAGAGTTGACTTTCAAAGTTAGGATCGACCTTTTTGAAATCTGAAAGCCCTTGCGTGCCAAAAATAGCATGAACGCCCTTTCCTCTTCCATAAAAACCGTAGAATTATAGAGGACACCCTATGACATCAGAACGATTAAAAACGACGCAACTTCCCCAAAAAAATGCTTTGTTTTGGTGGGAGTCTAGCTGTAGCTCCCATTCTTTTTGCAAAGCCACTTCTAAAATCAGATTACACCTAATACGTTAAGCAGTGGTATAAGAAAAGCTGAGTTGTGAACGCAAAAAATGTGTAGATCTTATACATACTTTCTAGTTAAACTAAAATATTATTAATAAATTTTATTTAAGTTACAAAAAGGAGTGATTATGCAATTATTCGATGAATCTCAAAAGAAAAGTAGATATGTGATTGTGAATATCTGGACATCAGCTGAAAATAAAGCCATCCCCGGTTCAAATGTAGGACATGTATCATTGCAGACTCAAGATGGTTATATGAGTCTTTGGCCTGGAAAATTTGTTCGTAAAGAAAGAAGCATTGGCCAATTAGAAAAATATTTTCTACGGTATTTCGGAGAAAGGCCAGCAGAGTTTAAACTGAATTATGAAGAAGATTGTGCATTAGAAGCACTTAGCGAAGAAAGAGCAAGGGAGATAAAGGACATTGGAGAATGTCGGCAAGGGGAAGTTCCATATTTGTTGAATGCAGAGAATGGTCACGCTACGGTACTTCGAGAACAACCAAAAAATATTGAAGAAAATTGCTTTTTGCTAGCTGTTCGACCAATAATAGCCAATGTTCGGATTGTATTATATCTATTGAGAAAAGATCGTTTAGAAAGTAAATTCGCCGAAATGGCAAGACGGACAAATCATTGGCGTCTAGTTGGCAGTAATATAATTTCTCGCCTTAGTGAAAACTCGCCCCAAAGCTGTTCATCATTAGCCTATGAATTATTAGGAGCAGGTGGACTTTATGAAAAACTTGAAGGACACGGCTCCTCAGAAAACTCGAGTGTCGTTACACCCGACGACTTAGTGAAACACGTTGTTACTTACAAACAAACCGAATTACGAAAATTTCCAAAATCAATAGAATGGTTTAGGACGGATTGTCAAGATGAGTCAAATGTAGAAACTTTGCAAAAAACGCTTAATGATGAAAAGAAGTCGAATAGTATTTTTGATATGTTTAAAAAGACCGCATAATTTTCACATAAAGGGAAAAAATGCATAAGCTACTTGAAGAGCTAACTCAAGACCCTGAAGAAATTGAAGCGCTACGCACGCTAAACGAAGACATAGAGGATGCTTTAGATGGACTCTCTGAGCGTATACCTATTACCGATATTGCTCCAAATCCGTTAAAGGATAAAGAAATCAGGGAATATATTGACTCATTCAAACATAATAGAACATTGACTTACGTTGATTTTTCTATCCGATGTAGCGATGTTTTATTCAAGGAATTTTGTTTATCGCTAAAAGAAATAACTTCTTTAAGATATCTTAGTATTTTAAAAATTTTCACTGATACGGGAGTGGCTAATCTCAGCAACGTCATAAAATTACTCCCTCAATTGACTTATTTGAGTTTAGCCCACTGTGAAATAAGTGAAACTGGCGCAACCATGCTAGGGGCTGCCTTAAAAGGAAGCACTACACTAACTGCACTTGCCATTCACTGTAGTCACAGGATTGGAAGTGCGGGGGGCAAAGTTCTCACTGCCGGATTGGGAGCAATAACAACATTAACTACTTTAGATATTGATGAGAATGGAATTGATGATCAGGGTGCTAAAGATATTGTCTTTAATTTCCTAAGGTCAAGTAACTTAAAAAGTCTTGCGATGAAGTCACGTATTAGAGATGAAGGCGCTAGGCATATTAGTTTATGGCTTCACCAGAATACTACATTGACGAGTTTAACTCTTGGTCCAAATCGAATCACAGATACTGGTGTTAAAGCACTTTGCCTAAGCTTAAAAAATAACAAAACATTGAGACACCTTAATCTTGAGGGGAATCGAATTAGTAATGAAGGTGTAAGCGCGATTCTTGATATTTTAAATAATAATATCAACTTATGTGTAAATCTTAGTGGCGCTTTGATGAGTAGAGAGCAAAAAAAACGTTATGAAGATTTGGAAGCTCGAAATCGCAGCTCACAAGAATGTTTATTATTGGCATTAAAAAATGGTAAACCAAAAGAAGTAGAGTTGTTTTTACAAAGAGGTATTCTCTTACCCCCCACTGCCCTACATGTAGCAGTTCAAGAGAACCATTCAGATTTAGCAGAGTATTTAATAGAGCAAGGAGAAAACGTTAATCAAAAGGTGTCCCTAGACGAAAGACAAATTAATCATACAGATATTCATATAGAAAGTAGAGGTAAAACTGCTGTTGATTTAGCTGCTTCGCTCGACAGAATCGAGATTGTAAAACTCATGCAACAACCTCGAATTGTTAAGCAAAGCTATAATTTTACTCCGGAATCTTATCGAAAAATCTTAGATGAATGCAATTTGTTTAAAGCCAGCTTGGTAATGTTGGTGCTGCGAAATTGTAATTTGAAAGAAAGATATATTGCCTTACTGGCTGAGAATTTACAGGAATTTTCCAAACTACGGGTTTTGAATTTAGATGATAATCAAATAGGTATTTATGGTTTTAATCTGTTAGTAAAAAAATTGCCAAGAGGATTAAATAGACTATCTTTAAAGAATAATCTGATCGATTACCAACAAAGTCCTTCTACTACTGCTGAATTTCGTTCAATAACTACTACATTACCTGATGATGTTGAAATTAATTTTTCAAGTAATTTAATAGAAAGCACAGGACGTAATAAAGGAATCAAAAAAGTTCTGATTTTACTTTTGACGAAGTACAACGCTACGGTAGAAGAAATCTTAACCAGTCAATTTAAAGAGATTCGGACAAAAAATCCAGATGAACATACTCTCACATTAAAATTCTATGAAGATAGAGAGCAAACTATTCCTCTTAATTATCAGCAAATGCACAATATTATTGAAACAAAAAATATCTTGCGTATTCCATCTGAGCACGCGTTTTTTGTCTATCTTCTTAGCATGCAACAATCCAAACGATTAATGAAAGAAGCTTTATTAAAACAAACGCTATTTAATGCAAAAGAAAATGATAAAACAGTTCAGGATACTGCAAAAGAATTAATGGATTATCATCCTGAAGCTCCATTAAAAAGCTACATCAGAACCCATGCTTTTTTTAGAAGTAACCCTATACCAAGAGCAAATAGTGTATTAATACCGCGCATAGAAGTGACTGTCGATACTTGGGTTGTCTCTATTTTAGCTAAAAAATCTAAACCCGGAGATATTCTAAACCAACATGCCTGGTTAGCGTACGAAGGATTAACAAAGCATGGTCAACGATTCTTTAAGGTGGCTAATCTCACTGCTCCAATGAATGGCTATTGGGATCAATTTAAAAACCTTGTTATCGGCGGAGCTAAACCCGCTATTAGTTTTTTTCTGTGGGATGGCTGTGCAAATAAGACAGTTGAATATCTGCGAGATAACACCATCATGGCTTGTTTTACAGCAGACAGAAGTAATGTTAAAAGAATGCATATGCAAGTTTTAGAAGACTCAACGAACCTTCCTCTAAAATATAAAATGGTGCTATCAAGCTCGGCAACCAAAGATGAAAAGAACAAGGAGATGGTGAATTGCACAAAGTGGTCACTTGATAAAATTGAAGTTTTTTTACAGATTAAAATACCTGATGATCTCAAAGGGAAGTATGTGCCTTATGACGTGGTAAATGGCTTGATAAATTCAGGTATTTCTATTAATACATTTGATAGTTCAAACTTCTCATTTTTTTAAATGGTAAATCTTCACATTCTATTTCTTTAAAGCTTGCTGCGCACGCCACCGCAACAATGGGTGATTGCCAATTCGTTCACAAAGACTCTTATCTTCGCTAATCAATTCCGGTCGTATTTTGCCTTCACGCTGCACCAGTTCTAAAAATTCAGTTTCATTACTTCGAAATGGTAGAACCAAGCTAAGAGCTGATTTACACTCACCAACTAATTTCTCTGCCCATGCCTGAATGACAGATAGCCGTATGTCGGGTGCCATATCATTTTTCAATACAGGTATTAATTTATCTCGAATATCTTTTACTGAATATTTTACCTTCTCAGTCGTGATCATCTGCCAGCTTTGTTTTCGCATGCCAGCATAAACAGTAAAAGCCAATCGAAGCTTCTCTTTATCAATGGGCCATTTCGTTAATAGTTGATGGCTGTCAAATAAATCACGACTGACTTCTCGCTCAAGCAAAGCATTCAATTTCCCTGCTGCTAACTCATGGATATCTAGCACTTTTACCCTAGTTTCCTTTGGCCAATTGGGCGAGTAACGCCATGATGCTTCCCATAATGGCGAGCGATAAACATAGTTCAGGTCGATTTCAAGGCGACCTTTATTACCCATTGCGCTTTTATATATGAGCACTGTTTTCCCGCCAGCATGGCTGCGAGGATTACGGTGCAATTCATATTGAAGTCGTTTACATATATCGAGCATGATTGCTTCAAGCTCTGGCTTTTCTTCTTGCATGATACTTTTATCAATTGATCCAATATAATTAAAATCCAGATCAACCGACAGCCTTGGAAATTGATCAGTGCAAAATAAATTAATTGCTGTTCCTCCCTTGAGAACAAGCCGATCAGATAAATAGGGCACTGCCATAAATTCTTCAAGCAAGCCTAACAAGTGATAAACCTTTTCTAGCATCTCTGGTCGGTAGCCCCAAGTCTTTGCTTCTTGCCTCAATTCCTGACTAGATATTTTCAACATCAGGCTCCTCCCAGGTTCGATTAATAATTGAAAGAGGAACGATCAGTCGCCATTTTTCAACGTACACGCCTTCACCCCGCTCGCCAGGACTCATGTAATGTGGCTTTTTAGGAATATGATGCAATAGCTTTTCTATAGGCTTTTTGTTAGGGACAAAATGGGCTGGCCGCTGCTCTAGAAAAAAACCAATTTTTGCAATAGTGGTGGAGTTTTTGAGGAGCAAAGCATACTCAACAAGTTTATCTACATCCATTCTTGTCACATTATCTAATGATCGCCAGATTTCTTCCCAACCCCCACCTAAATCTGGACGGTCAAGAATATCGACAATGGTTCGCTCAAGACAGGTAAGTTTTATCGCCATCCCACTGCGTTTTATTACTTCAACACCGCACTCCATTTTACTGCCTTTCACTAACATCTTTGGTTGACGTACTGCTCGGAATCGTTGTGCTTCAAAAGTAAAAGGTAAAATTTGTCGATTTGTCAGAAATGTAAACTCATTAAATGTGGTATAAGCCACCCCATGCAATTCAAGCGCTGTATGATAAGCAAGTATGGCCCCAACTGTTACCTTGCTAGCTAGAAGATAGGGATCAATCCACAGATCCTGGCTAAGCATTGGTTTTACTGCATAGAGAAATTTACGGATATGTATCAAATGCCCTGCTTTTTGATGATAACGTAATTGCTGCCGCCAACCTTCAGGCCGAGACGAGTCTCCCCTTGCAGCCATAAAAGCCACGAATTCTTCATAATGAAAAATAGGGTGAGTTTCAAAAAAATGCTTAATTTTCATTTGGTCCACAATTATCAAAGTATACAATAATTATATACCCTGGCACCATAAGTTCAAATAGAAAACTTCAAGAAAAAAGAGCTAATACCTAATGGGACAGAAAAGGCAGACTAATTGCACTCCATTTGCACTCCAAAGAAAGCGCTCATTTCATACTGGAAAGCTAAGTTATTGATTAAATGGGGTGAACGACGGGGATCGAACCCGCGACAACCGGAATCACAATCCGGGGCTCTACCAACTGAGCTACGTCCACCATAGATGGCGTGCCTGGCAGGACTCGAACCTGCGACCCTCGGCTTAGAAGGCCGATGCTCTATCCAGCTGAGCTACAGGCACATGTTTGGTCTACCTGGTTACTTTTTGATTTTATTTGGTCGGGGTAGAGGGATTTGAACCCCCGACATCCTGCTCCCAAAGCAGGCGCGCTACCAGGCTGCGCTATACCCCGTTGTTTTCTTGGAACGAAATAAGGAAACGACGCATGATAAATTCCAGACCACCAACAAGTCAATTGTTTTACAACAAACTATAAAGCCCTATACAATAACTCCTTGCTTCACGCTGGAGGTCATATGAACGAATTACAAGAACTCATCGAACAGGGATTTGAGAATCGGGCCAATATTAATCCGCAAAATGTCGATAAAAAATTAAAAGAAGCGATTCACTGCGTCATCGATGAACTTGATCAAGGAAAAGTACGCATCGCCGAGAAAAAGAATGGCAACTGGGAAGTCAATCAATGGCTGAAAAAGGCGGTCTTACTTTACTTCAAAATTGAAGATAGCAAGCCAGTTCCCGGAAATTTCACCCAATTCTACGATAAAGTACCTTTGAAATTTGCCTCTGCTAGTAAAGAGGAATTGATACAAGATGGAGTGCGGATCGTGCCACCTGCTTGTGCTCGCAAAGGTGCTTATATCGCACCGAATACTGTTCTAATGCCGTCATATGTCAACATTGGCGCCTACGTAGATACTGGTGTGCTGGTCGACACTTGGGCGACTGTGGGGTCTTGTGCCCAGATTGGTAAAAACGTTCACTTATCAGGCGGCGTCGGGATTGGTGGCGTGCTTGAACCTTTGCAGGCAAATCCAACCATTATTGAAGACAATTGCTTTATCGGCGCCAGATCTGAAATTGTTGAAGGCGTTATTGTAGAGGAAGGCTCGGTCATTTCGATGGGCGTTTATATCGGACAAAGCACTAAGATTTACCACCGTGAGAAAGATGAGATTACTTATGGCGTTGTACCGGCTGGCTCTGTGGTAGTGTCCGGTAATTTGCCTTCCAAAGATGGTAAATACAGTTTGTACTGTGCGGTCATCGTCAAACAAGTGGATCAAAAAACGCGAGCAAAAGTCAGCATTAATGAGTTGCTACGTAACTACACCATGACTGATAGCGACTAGGAAGGCAACATGACCCTATCCAAAACCTTGGAACTTGCGATCGAACTTCTAACCGAACCCTCAATCACACCTAACGATTCAGGTTGTCAAAAAATTATTGCTGATCGTCTGCAACCACTTGGTTTTAATATTGAAACCATGAATAAGGGCGACGTGAGTAACTTATATGCTCGTCGTGGTCAGGGTGAACCATACCTCATGTTTGCAGGCCACACCGATGTTGTGCCCCCTGGGCCGGTCGATCAGTGGAGTTGGCCTCCGTTTCTGCCGAAAATAAAAGATGGCTACCTCTATGCTAGAGGTGCTGCTGACATGAAAAGTAGCTTAGCGGCAATGGTCTGCGCTTGCGAAGATTTTATTCGTGATTACCCCGAGCATGCAGGCTCGATTGGATTTTTAATTACTAGCGATGAAGAAGGAAAAGCAGTCGATGGCACGCGTTATGTGGTCGACCAGCTAATCGCCCGCAAAGAGAAAATTAATTACTGCGTGGTGGGAGAAGCTTCATCCGAAAACCAGTTTGGAGATACCATCAAAGTGGGCCGACGCGGCTCTTTAAATGGTGTGCTACTGGTACATGGTAAGCAAGGCCATGTCGCTTATCCTCACAAGGCAGATAATCCTATCCATAAAAGTTTAGCGGCATTAAATGAGCTGGCCAAGACTACCTGGGATCATGGTAATGAACACTTCCCACCGACCTCGTTACAGATGTCTAATATTCATTCCGGCACTAATGCGAATAATGTTATCCCTAACCACTTAGAAGCCTCATTTAATTTTCGATTCTCTAATGCAGTGACTGCCGAAAAATTACGGCAACAAGTGCATGCTATTTTAGATAAACATAATTTTAAATATGATCTTGAATGGCAACTATCAGGCGAGCCTTTCTTGTCTGATCTTGGCGATTTATTTCATGCGACTACCAAAGCAATTAAAAATATTACTGGAGTTAAAACTAAGGCTTCAACGACAGGTGGCACCTCCGATGGTCGTTTTATTATTAAGACGGGTTGCGAATTGCTGGAAATTGGACCTATTAATGATTCTATTCATAAGATCGATGAGCACATTGGTGTTGAAGAATTGGAATTCTTGAAGCAGGTTTATGAGCAAGTCTTGATTGGGTTATTGGTAGATTTGCCGAAGAAGTAACTATTGTGCCATTCCTCGGCGCATGTGTCATTCACTCTGCTTGTTGTCATTCCCGCGAAGGCGGGAATGACA
>DJAM01000063.1:2252-12904 GCA_002429595.1 Coxiellaceae bacterium UBA6002 | reverse complement strand
CCGCGAAGGCGGGAATGACAACATATGCGTGGGAATGACAAAGAATTCCTTTTCACTTTTGAAAGGGTTTTGATACAATTTTTGTTTAGGCATTATCGTCTTCCTTCTACTATCAGGATTCCGGCAAGCGTGGTATTCTAGGCCGCCTTTGCAACTGGAGAGATGTCCGAGCGGTCGAAGGAGCACGCCTGGAAAGTGTGTGTACGCTAACCGCGTACCGAGGGTTCGAATCCCTCTCTCTCCGCCAGTTTATGGTGACCTCTTCGGTCCCCTCGCAACGATATATTGTGAACCCCGTCAGGCCCGGAAGGGAGCAGCGGTAACGATAGATTCGTGTGCCGGGGTGTGGCTGGGGAGGGCACCGCCCTTTGCTCTTCGCCACTACGGAATGTTCATTTTTGGCGAAATTCCTTAAAAAATTCACAAGAAAATTGCTCATCCCGTATCAAGTAAGAGCTTATCGTCATTCCCGAGATTAGTTGTCATTCCCGCGATTAGTTGTCAACTAACCGGGAATGACAACACCCTCGCTTTTTCTTTGGAATTTTCGTTTGAATTCTGCACACAACTGAACATCCTAGCCTTTCTCGCTTTTGCAGTGTATTGTTTTCTTTTCTTAGATTTGGATTTTCAATGAACTACCAAGTTTTAGCTCGAAAATGGCGTCCTGATTCCTTTCAAAGTCTGGTTGGGCAATCGCATGTTGTGCAGGCGCTAACCAATGCTTTGGACTTGCAGCGTTTGCATCATGCCTACTTATTTACTGGCACCCGGGGTGTTGGTAAAACCACCTTGGGGCGGATTTTAGCGAAGTGCTTGAACTGCGAGTCTGGTATTAGCTCTAAACCTTGCAACCAATGTCAGGCGTGTCAGGAAATTGCGGCTGGGCGGTTTATTGATTTGATTGAAGTGGATGCGGCGTCTCGTACTAAAGTTGAAGATACTCGAGAATTGTTGGAAAACGTGCCTTATGCGCCAACTAGTGGTCGCTTTAAAGTTTATCTGATCGACGAAGTCCATATGCTTTCTACGCATAGCTTTAATGCCTTACTTAAAACACTAGAAGAGCCCCCCCCGCATGTTAAATTTTTCTTGGCAACGACTGATCCGCAGAAATTGCCCATTACCGTTTTATCGCGATGCTTACAGTTCCATCTTAAATGTCTATCACCGGAGCAAATTGCCAATCATCTGGCTTATGTTTTAACGCAAGAAAATATTCCATTTGAAGAGGAAGCGCTAACCCGCTTAGCCTATGCGGCGGAGGGTAGCATGCGAGATGCTTTAAGTCTTTTAGACCAGGCGATTGCTTTTGGCGAAGCGAAAGTTGCGACCGCTTCTGTCAAAATCATGTTAAGCACGATTGAAGCAACCTATATTTATCAGATCATTACTGCATTGGCCAACCAAGATGCCCAAGAGTTGATTCAATTAACTCAGCATATGGCAGAGCAATCCGTGGATTGCGGCAATGCCCTCGAAGAGTTGTTATCCTTATTACACCAGATCGCGCTGGTGCAATTTGTGCCTGATGCCAACGTGGGTAGTTGGGATAAATCCAAAATCAAAGAATTTGCCGATTCAATCTCGCGCGAAGATATCCAACTTTTTTACCAAATCGCCTTAACCGGCCGAAAAGATTTGCCTTTGGCGCCTACCCCAAAAGTAGGTTTAGAAATGACCTTATTAAGAATGCTAGCTTTCATGCCTGTGAATGCGCCTCAAAATAATTTACCACCCCCTAAGTTATCTAGCCCTCCTCCTCCTGTGGCCAAGCAACCTCAGACCGTCGCCACTCGAGCCCAAACCACAGCAGATCAAGATTGGTCAAACATTGTAAAGGGGATGAATTTAGGTGGCATAACCGCTGCTATCGCCAATAATTGCATCTTAGAGAAAATGACCGAACAAGAAGTGATTCTAGCCATTGATCCGAGCCAAGCAGTGCTGCTGAATAAAAAACATGAAGAGCGCATTACCCTAGCGTTACAAGATTATTTACAACGATCGGTGACTGTCACTATTCGCACTGGGCAATCCAAAATGGAAACGCCAGCCGCTCAAGTACAACAGCAGAAGGCAGAACGTAAAGTCCAAGCCCAAGACGCCATCGCTCAAGACCCCAATGTCCAGAAATTAATTAGCACCTTTAATGCGACTATTTTGCCGGATTCTGTTGAGGCGCATGAGGGGTAAGGCCCTCACCCCAACCCTCTCCCGCAAGCGAGAGAGGGAGCAAGAAAGGGAGAAAGAAGAAAAGAATTAAGGTTTTTGTCTTCTAGCTCGTCTCTTTCCTTTCCAGCCACTTTCATATCCCCTTTTCCGTTTTCCCATTCCCTCTCCCGCTTGCGGGAGAGGGTTAGGGTGAGGGTGATTTCCTCAACTAGATGCAGAGGAATAATAACACTGTTGAAACTCCGCACGGCTTCTCGTTATAATACCGCTTTCTACAATATTCATAAATTTTAAATATTTATTAATTGTATTTTCACTTAATAACCCCGAGGATACCTTAATGGCTGATACACCTGATTTAAAAGAATTGATGCGTATGGCGCAGGATATGCAAAAAAGCATGAAAGAAGCTCATGATGACTTATCTAAGCAAGAATATGTTGGCGAAGCTGTTGGTGGTTTGGTCAAGGTTGTCATGAATGGTCGTCACGACACTAAGCGAGTCGTTATTGATCCTAAAATGAAAAATGAAGAACTTAGCGTTCTGGCCGACCTAATTGTTGCTGCTAATAATGCGGCTACACGTGCGATTGAAAAGGCTTCCGAAAAGAAAATGTTGGATCTAACCAAGAAGCTTGGCATTCCTGGTAAAGAAGACGAAGGCCGAGAAAGTTAAGATTAATGTTCAGCCCTCTCATCGAACAGCTGGTCAATGCATTGCGTTGTCTTCCTGGGGTTGGCCCCAAGACAGCGCAGCGCATGGCAATTCAGCTACTGCAGCGTAATCGTGACCACGGTCTTAACTTAGCGAAGACGTTGCAGCAGGCTTTGACTGAAGTTGGTCATTGCCAAAAATGTCACATTCTGTGCGAAACTCATTTCTGTCGTATTTGCCAAGACCAAGCTCGCGATACTTCCCTACTCTGTGTGGTCGGCACTCCTATGGATGTTATGGCCTTTGAACAGACTGGCAATTACCGAGGGTTATATTTTGTGCTGATGGGACACTTATCGCCCTTAGATGGTATTGGTCCCAAAGAAATTGGTTTGGATAGATTAGCACAACGATTGTTGGAACAGCCTATCACCGAGATGGTCTTAGCAACTAACACGACGGTTGAGGGCGAAGCAACCGCTCATTACATTGTTAACATGGTGAAAGACACCTCAATCAAGTGCACTCGTATTGCTTATGGAGTACCCGTAGGCGGCGAACTGGAGTACATGGATCTAAATACGTTAGCACGTGCTTTTGCAGCTCGAACTACTGTTTAATCTGCCAATTATTTCACGCCAAGTGGCGCTTCTCTAAAGCCAAAAGTATTCCACAAAATATCAAAGAAAGGTTGTAGACACTCCGTAACATCGACTTCAGCATGCTCAAAGCGGTGGATCGGAAAATCAAGATTATTTCTGATCAATGATTTATTTCTGCCTTTGGTGTCATAACCTGCAATTGTGATGTCGCGCGGATCAATTCTTAGCCCTTCGACATCTAACAAACGAAAATACAGATAATAAGGACCTTGAACATTATTTTTATCTAACATCGCCAAATAACTACTGATGCTTACGGGTAAATTTTTCTGCAGTTTAATAAGCGGTAACAGATTCTCCCGGGAGTCGCTGGCAAAGCGTGCAATTGCAATCACCGTTTCAATTTTGCCATCACGAAAGACCTGCGTATAGGCGTGCTTCACATGAACGCTTGATAAAAACAAAATGCCATCAAAATTGTAATCACTGAACACTGTGTTTTCTGCTTCACCAAGTGGAATAAGGTAATCACTAGGATAATCTAAACGCTTGATATCCAGATCGGTTTCGTGAAATTTTTGAGGAATGAGATAAATAACAAAGCGACAAGGTGGATCCGTGGATAACATCGTTGGATATTTGTTTTCTCTAATAAAATCAAGTCGGCGCTCAAAGAAATCACTCAAGAGCCGTGATTGCGCAAAATTTTCATACAACATGATATTACATTGTTTATCTTCCATGATCGCTCCCTTTTTATTCCTGCGTGCACTAAAGGCTACGGTATTCTTTCATAAATTGATACTTGGCTTAATCCCCAGCTCATTAAGAAAAGGTTCTGATGTTTTAGCTTAAAACCACCAGTCTTAATAACACGCGTCGTGAGAATAACACGTGCACCAACCTTTAATTTCAATAACCTAGCTAAAATGGCATCCCACAAATCGCCATAAAAACAAGTAGCGTTGATAAAGACGATATCTGCTTCACTAAGATCAACATTTAAAAGATCCTCATTAATAAATTCGATATTTAATTTTTTGTCAGTAGGCAGTTCTTGCATTTCAGGTAGGGTAGGTAATTTTTCATTGAGCGCAACGCAAAGGTTATACAAGCTTTCGAGTTTCTCTACCCCACACGCCTTAGCAAAATCGAAAATTAATGCAGCGATAAAAACTGGTTTACCTGCGCCACAGCCTAAATCATAAAAAATTTCCCCAGGCTTAGGGTGCGCCAATTCCAAAATCTGCGCGAAACTATAAAATACCACTTCACCATAGGTGTACTGTTTATCTGCCTGTAAATTTTTTAATCTTCTTTCATCTAATGAAACACTAAACGGGGAAACATTTTCATACAGCTTGGTCATTATTTTTAAGCAACGATCATAATGGACACTACTTTTCCACCCTCGCTCCATAAGAAGATGTCCCCAATAACGAATGCGATATCTCAAAAGCCGCAACGTCATGAGAACGATAAAAATCACAGCAAAAATAACAATTTGCTCAGTCATTGGTCCTATGCCCAAATTCAAAGCGGTTAGTATGGAGAGGCAGGGTGAGAGATGTCAAGTCTGCACCTGTCATTCCCGCGCAGGCGGGAATCCATGCTACGTGTTGCTAGAGGGATGGGTTCTCCGCCTGCGCGGGAATGACAACAAAACGTTGTGGATAAGAATGAACAGCGGCAATCACAAGGAGATCTTTCCTTTAACCTCAAATTAGATGAAAATGTGCCAACCTTTAAATCCTAAATTATTACAGAGTCCTAAATGTCCACAACTGCCCGTTCTTGGCTCATAGACTTGGCGTTCTTAGCGCTATTTACCAGTTTATTGTATGGCCTCTTTTTAGGTATGCGCCCCCTAACCCCACCTGATGAAGGTCGTTATGCTGAGATTCCGCGGGAGATGGTCATGACTCATGATTATGTAACTCCGCATTTAAATGGCGTCATTTACTTTGAAAAGCCAGCGCTGTTTTATTGGCTTCAGGTGGCCAGTATCAAGTCGTTTGGGTTGCATGAGTGGTCTTTGCGCTTGATCAATGCGCTGATGGGAGGGTTGGGCTGTCTTTTGACTTACTTCTTTACTAGAAAGCTCTATAACCGGCGTACGGCTTTACTTGCCGGTATGTTGCTAAGCACTTCACTCCTTTATGCCTTCTTATCGCGATTTATTACCTTAGATATCACGACTACCACCTTCCTGACGGGGAGCTTATTATGCTTCCTGCTTGGCAATCAGTATCCGCAAGGTCGGGCGCGACGTTCATGCATGTGGGGAATGTACGCGCTAGCTGCGCTGACGGTGCTAACCAAAGGACTGATTGGTATTATTTTCCCGGGGATGATCATTTTTGCTTGGCTTTTAGTGACTAAGCAGTGGCGACGACTGCCATCCTACAGTCTTTTCTCAGGGGCCTTGTTATTACTTGTCATTACTGCCCCGTGGCATTTACTCGTCGGACTGAAAAATCCAGGATTTTTTAAATTTTATTTCTATGATCAGCATTTTCTACGTTATTTCACAGAATATGCTGGACGTGACAAACCTTTTTGGTTCTTGCCAATTATACTTTTTCTGGGGTGGTTTCCTTGGATGGGTTTTATGGTAACTGCTTTAAAAAGACAATTAGTCATTTTTAAAAATGCGAGTTCACATTTAACCGAAGTTTTTTTATTTCTGTGGCCTCTTTTAATTTTTCTTTTTTATTGGATGTCGCATTCGCAACTATCACCCTACCTTCTTCCAGTTTTTCCGCCACTTGCGATATTAACTGCAATTTATTTGAACAATGTCTGGGAACAAAAAAATAAAGCTTTACAAATTAATTTTCTTATCATTGGGGTGATGAATCTTCTACTTGCGGCTGGGTTGCTCATTTTTTTAAATAACAGTCATTTAGAGATTCCTACGGTTGATAAAATCCTTGTTGTGGTTGCCGCCACCATAAGCGCAGTTGCTTGCAACATTGTTTATCGATACGTTGATCTAAAAAGAGCGATAATTACCTTACTAATCACTAATACCACCTTCTCTTTGACAGCATATTATGCGAGTTCCTATTTTAATACGCCTTCAGTGAAGCCCTTAGCGCTTGAACTTAAAAAAATGATTAAGCCCGATGACACCGTGTATAACTACAACCATTATTTTCAGGACATGCCGGTCTACCTTGGAACGAAAGTTGTTTTATTAAACTGGAAAGGTGAACTTGAGTATGGTTTTTACCATCATCCACCGAAAGGAACATTCCTCCATGAAAATAGATTGTGGGAGAATTGGAATACACCTGAACGTAAATTTCTGGTAATGACTATCCATGACTTTGAAAAAATTAGAACGATTTTAAAAAATTTAAGATTTTATCCAGTCACTCACACCCAAAAGTATGTCTTGATATGTAATAAGGATTGCCGTTCATGAAACTCGTTGTTTTGCCCCTGATTCTCTTAGCCGTTTTTCTGAATACTGGCGCACAACTTTTATTAAAAGCTGGTATGAACCGCTTTGGGCAGTTTGAATTTGCCTTTTCTAAATTAATGAATATCGGCACGCAACTGATGGTCAACCCATATATCATGCTAGGCTTTTTAACCTACGTGATTAGCGTGTTAGTCTGGCTGCTAGTCTTATCGCGAGTTGATGTCAGTTATGCCTACCCAATGATCAGTCTAGGCTATATATTGAACGCTTTAACTGCATATTACTTGTTTGGGGAAACACTATCCCTAATGCGAATGTTAGGTATACTAGTTATCCTCTGTGGCGTTTATTTAGTGGCTCGAAGTTAAAAGGAAAACATAATGAGTAAACCTTATTTAAGTGTTGTGATCCCTGTTCACAACGAAGAAGAGGTTTTATATAACCTGTATACACGTCTCACCACAGTTCTTGATAAGATTGGCAAGCCCTTTGAGATTATTTTCACTAATGATGGCAGTAAAGATAATTCTGAAAAAATCCTAAATGAACTGCACGATAACCGACCGCAACAAGTCCGGATTATTCATTTCAATGGTAATTATGGCCAACACATGGCGATCATGGCTGGATTTGAGCGCGTTCGTGGACAATACGTCATTACCATGGATGCGGACTTACAAAATCTACCGGAAGACATTCCAAAATTTATCGAAAAGCTCGAAGCTGGTCACGATGTTGTCGGTGGTTATCGTGAAGATCGTAAAGATAACCTTTGGCGAGTGAGCATTTCTAAAATGCACAATAAAGTTCGCGCTATTATCACGCCACGAATCACCATGAAAGATGAAGGTTGCATGCTACGAGCTTATCGACGAGATATTGTCGATTTAATGGTTTCAAGCAATGAGGCTTCCACCTTCATCCCTGCACTGGCTTTAACTTATGCGGCCAATCCCGCAGAAGTACCGGTAGGACATGAACCTCGTCAAGCTGGCACATCTAGTTATAACTTATACAAACTCATTCGCTATAACTTTGACCTTATCACCGGCTTTTCGTTAGTTCCTTTGCAATTATTTACTATTTTAGGGATCTTAATTTCATTAATGAGTGGTGTCTTAGTAGTGTATATGGTGCTAAGACGCGCATTTATAGGCCCTGAAATGGAAGGTGTTTTCACTTTATTTGCGATTATCTTTCTGTTGGTGGGACTATGTTTACTCGGACTTGGAATTCTCGGGGAATACATCGGTCGTATCTACCAGGAAGTGCTAAAGCGGCCACGCTTTGTCATTAAAGATGTGTTAGAAAAAAATCCTGAATCTATAGGATAGTACGAGCATGAAGATATTAATATTAGGAATTAATGGTTTTATAGGACATCGCCTAACCGAAAATATCCTGACGAGAACCTCATGGGATATTTGTGGAATGGATTTAACTTCACATCGTCTAGAAAATTGTTTGCGCTATCCTAGGCTTGATTTCAAGCAAGGAGATATTAAAAAAGAAAGACAATGGGTGGAAGATAAAATTGCACAGTGCGATGTGGTTTTACCGTTAGCAGCGATTGCATCTCCTGCTTTGTATGTTCAAGATCCCATTCGTGTTTTTGAGCTTGATTTCGAGGTCAATCTTGAAATTATTAAAATGGTCCACGATGCAAATAAAAGGATTATTTTTCCGTCGACCTCTGAAGTTTACGGTATGTGCCAAGACGTAAATTTTGATGAACATACTTCTAATTTAGTGACAGGACCCATTGAAAAAGAACGTTGGATTTACTCCGCTTCTAAACAATTACTGGATCGCGTGATTTACGCTTATGGTGCTCACCGTGGTTTGAAATTTACGTTATTTAGACCTTTCAATTGGATTGGCCCACGGCAAGATGAAGTCTTTACAGCAGACGTGGAGCATGCGCGTGTAGTGACACGGTTCATTAGTAGCATCATTCATAATAAAGATATTATTTTAGTCAACGGCGGCAGCCAAAAACGTAGTTTTACCTATATTGATGATGGCATCGAGGCCTTAATGCAAATCATCGAAAATGTCGATGACCAAGCCACCGGTCGTATTTTTAATATTGGTAATCCATATAATAATATTTCAATCTCAGAATTAGCGCACAAAATAAAAGATTTAGCACTCTCTTATCCGAAATATTCGCAAAATGCTGAACGGGTCAGAATTATTGCACGTGACCAAGAAGAAGTATTTGGCAAATCCTTTGAAGATATCGCGCACCGCGTTCCTTCGATTGAAAATGCTAAGAAATATCTCAATTGGGAGCCAAAGACAGATATTAATATTGCATTGAATAATATTTTAGATTTTTATCTAGCGTAGAAGCTAAGGTGGGGCGATTACTCTTTGTTCAGGATAACGACTCTTAACCGCCAAGTATTCTTGCTTATCCCACTTCTTAAAAAAGGAACAAGTCGCTTCGACTGTAGACCAATTTAAGTTTCCACGAGATGCGGCTTTAATCGTTTGAAATAAAAACTTACAAACGTTGATGATTGCTTCTTGATTACGCAGACGATTACCCGCAATGTAAAACACAATAATAAATAATATATCCGTAGGCATTCTTTTAAAGAACATGTTTGTTTGTGATTGACGCATCCCTTTCGCAATTTCAATCATAGCTTCGATGAACTGCAATTCTTTAGCTTTTTTGTTGAGTTTGACAGTACGTTGAAGTCTTTGCAGCATCTCTTGACTGATAGCATTGAATCTAACATCAAGGCCTGTTAGATGAAAATTATTCGTGAACATAAGAGCTTCCTGATCTCTTAGCCCAACATTGCTAACATCAAGCTCAGTTAGTTTCGTACTACTCGCTAAGGCTTTTATTCCTTCGAGGGTAATGGGATTGCTGCTAAGATTGAGTGAAGTAAGGTGGCTACTTTCAGCGACAATTTTGGCTCCAGCAGTATTAATCTGAGTCATACTAATATTTAAAGTTCGCAGATTCGTATTTCTAATTAGAAACGAGATTCCTCTATTCGTTATCTGATTACCACTGATATCAAGAGCCGTTACATGAGTAGCATTCGCTAATTCTTCAGCTATTTCAAATCCCAGAAGATTAAAACCAATATTTAGATTTGTGAGATGCGTATTTCTTATTAAAGATAAAATAACTCTAGGACCTAAATAACAGTTGGTAGTTTCAAGGAAGCTAAGTTGCATATTCCTCGATAACGCAACTGCCCCGTCTGATCCTATTTGATTGCCTCCAATCCAAAGCGACGAAAGGTGGCTATTGTTTGCTAGAGCTCTTGCACCTAATAACTTAATTCGATTATCTCTGACATTAAGATGTCTTAGTACTGTGTTATATGCGAGCACAACTGCGCCATCATCTCCAATTTTGTTGTCGTGTAGATCCATATAAATCAATGTTTGACTTTGGGCTAAGACACCCGCAACTAACGCACTGATATGATTATGCGGCAAAGAAAGGCGGGTTAGATAAAAATTTGTTTGAAGAGCGGAAAGTAGAGGGAGTAAATGGTCATCTGTTAGATGCAGACGGACTAAATCAAGTTGAGTAAGGGACGAATTATTCTGAGAAATCTTGGACAAAATTTCTTGGTCAAGTTTGAGCATGTTGTACAGTTATTATTATTTATTATTAAGTATCGATTATTATCGCTGCAGTTCATTGTCAATCCCACAGCTCATTGTCATTCCCGCAGTTGATTGTCATTCCCGCGAAGGCGGGAACCCATCCTTCCAGCCGCACCGGTAATGGGTTCCCGCCTTCGCGGGGATGACA
>DJAM01000063.1:0-2150 GCA_002429595.1 Coxiellaceae bacterium UBA6002 | reverse complement strand
TTCCCGCCTTCGCGGGAATGACGGGTATTAAACCCAGCCAGTTACATCCGCAACGCCTTTACCAATTTCTGCCGGTGATTTAATAGTATGAACACCTGCATCTTTGAGAGCAGCAAATTTTTCATCGGCAGTTCCTTTACCACCTGAAATGATTGCGCCAGCGTGACCCATTCTTTTTCCTGGAGGAGCCGTCACACCGGCAATGTAAGAAACGACTGGTTTGGTCACATGATGTTTGATGTATTGAGCAGCTTCTTCTTCTGCAGTGCCACCAATTTCACCGACCATGATGATAGCTTCGGTTTGTGGATCTTGTTCAAACATGGCTAATACATCGATAAAGTTTGTACCTGGAATTGGATCACCACCGATACCGACACAGGTACTTTGACCAAAGCCTAAATCCGTAGTTTGCTTGACTGCTTCATAAGTTAAGGTACCTGATCTCGACACGATACCGACTTTACCGGGCTTATGAATGTGGCCTGGCATGATGCCAATTTTGCATTCACCAGGCGTGATCACACCTGGGCAGTTAGGACCAATGAGTCTGACACCACGTTGATCCGTGTAGATTTTAGCTTCTAACATATCTAAAACTGGTACGCCTTCGGTGATACAGATCACAAGCTTAACGCCAGCATCTGCTGCTTCGATAATACTGTCTTTACAAAAAGGTGCTGGTACATAAATAACGCTGGCATCTGCTTTTGTTGCAGCAACAGCATCGGCAACCGTGTTGAAAACGGGTAAGCCTAAATGTTCTTCGCCACCTTTGCCAGGCGTCACACCACCGACCATTTTTGTGCCATATTCAATAGCTTGTTGAGAATGGAAGGTACCTTGCTTGCCGGTAAAACCTTGGCAAATTACTTTGGTGTCTTTGTTAATTAATATACTCATGCTGCTGCCCCTTCAGTCTCATTTACCACTTTAACGATCTTTTGTGCTGCATCGGTGAAACTCTTCGCAGCAATAATGTTAAGACCACTCTCTTCTAATTTCTTTGCGCCGAGTTCAGCGTTATTACCTTCTAAGCGCACGACCACTGGAACTTCGATACCCACTTCCGCAACGGCACTGATGATACCGTCTGCAATCAAATCGCATCGGACTATGCCACCGAAAATATTGACGAGAACGCCTTTGACTTTTTTATCGGACAAAATGATTTTGAAAGCTTCGGTAACACGTTCTTTAGTCGCACCACCGCCGACATCCAAGAAGTTAGCAGGCTCACCGCCATTTAATTTAATTAAATCCATGGTTGCCATTGCAAGACCGGCACCATTCACCATACAGCCAATATCGCCATCTAGTGCAATGTAGTTAAGCTCCCAGTGTTGTGCTCTGGTTTCACGCTCGTCTTCCTGGGTTGTATCACGCATATCGCGTAGTTCTGGTTGGCGGTACAGCGCATTGTCATCAACATTGACTTTGCCATCAAGTGCAATTAAATCACCCTCTTTGCTAATAACCAGCGGATTTACTTCAACGAGGCTAAGATCACATTCCACAAACATGCGATATAACCCTGTTAACATCGTTGTTAATTGCTTAATTTGTTCTGGCTTTAAACCTAATGCGAATCCTAATTCGCGGCATTGGTAAGGTAAGATACCAACGAGCGGATCGATTGTGACATAAAGAATTTTCTCGGGTGTTTTTTCTGCCACTTTCTCAATTTCGACGCCACCTTCCGTAGACGCCATAAATACGACGCGGCGGCTAGACCGATCGACCACGACACCAATATAAAGCTCTTTGCCAATGTTACTTAGCTCTTCGATAAGAACTTGATGAATAGGCTGGCCTTCTGGACCGGTTTGATAGGTGACAAGATTAGTACCAATTAGTTCTTTGACTGTTTTTCTTAGCTCATCCTTGCCACTGACAAGACGCACACCACCCGCTTTACCACGGCCACCGGCATGTACCTGTGCTTTAACAACCCACCGATCACCACCAATTCTATTCGCTGCATCGACAGCTTCTTCGGGGCTTCGTACCACTTCTCCTTCGGGAACAGGCAATCCATATTTGGAAAATAATTTCTTCGCTTGATATTCGTGTAAATTCATAATTTATTCCAAATGATAATTAATAAACAAAGGCTGTCATTCCCGCGATTAGTTGTCATTCCCGCGCAG
>DJAM01000097.1 GCA_002429595.1 Coxiellaceae bacterium UBA6002 | reverse complement strand
TTCCCGCGCAGGCGGGAACCCATTCCTCAGAGCGCACCCAGGAATAGATTCCCGCCTGCGCGGGAATGACAGCCAAGACTATATACAGCATTTGCTTAAGTTGGCGCTGCTGGAATAACAGAATTACGGGGTAGGTGCAGGATTATCAGTTGGTGTAGTCACTGGAGCAACTGCTGCAGGGGCCGGCTTTTTCTGTGCAATAACACTAAAAATATGCCAGTACTTGCTACCACCATTAGCCATTGGTGCTGTTTCTTTCGTTTCTTTAAAACCATGTTGATGTTCGCAAACATTAACAAAACCAGCAAAATCACTGGTTGCTGGATCAAACATCGCTCTTACTTCAGCCTCACTGAGAAATTGCATTTGTGGCTGATTGGCTGCCCAACCGTCTTCATTTCCAAAGAAATTACCGACGAAGTAGCCACCTGGTTTGATGACAGCGAATAATTCTTGACAAAAAGGGGGAAAAATCTGTCTTCCTAGAAAGGGCAAGCAGAGTACCGAAGATACCACGTCAAAGGTTTCTGATTCATTTGCTGGATCTTTCAAGACAATCTCTGTATAGGCGGCAAAAGTTGCTTTAACACTATCAAAAGTCCCTGGATTCATGTGCAGATGAGTTACGCTAAAGTCATTAATTGCATAATAAACAGCCTCATTTCCAACCTTCCTGTCCACATTTAAAACATGTAACTGCTGATTAGTTTTGTCCCGAATATGCTTAACGAAACATACTACCTCATCCTCAGTTTTATCCCTCATCTGTTGTCGTAATACTGCTGAATATTTTTGAGACTCATTTTGGCTTTGCATACCGTACTCCTATTGTAATTTGTAATTTTGGAAAGAGAGCATAGTATAAAAAAGTTTAATGTTTTGCTAGGTTTCAAGGCTGTCTATAGCAGGTAAAGCCTCAAAAAATGTGCCATAATTTTGGTAAAAATTCATAAACTTCAATAACAAGCAGGTGATAATATGGCGCAAGCAAAAAGAAAGTGGTCACAGGATGTAACGAAGCATAGTGACGCTCTCGACCTCGAAGAGGGCGTATTCACCTGGGATGATCCTAAAAGAATTGCTAAATCTTTAAAGGCATCTGCTCTAGCAAGTAAAAGGAGAAAAGGAACCAGCTTTCAATCAGCCATGTCCATGCTTAATTTTTACATTAACCGTGCAGGACACAAATTATCCAGTAAGCAAAAAGCCACCTTAGAAGATGCTAAGGATGAATTACATAAATTATTTCACAAAGAAGAATAGCTTTGATTTGCTGGCCATTAGCTGCTTGGGGAGAGATAAGTGATTAGCGACAAAAAACTCTTTTTTGAAATCTTGTTGTTAGTGGTTGTTCCTCTAGTGCTCGCTTCAATTGAAATTTTTCATCCTGCTCACTTACATACACATGTTTTTGGCACGTTGGATGTCCACGCAAAACAATGGTTATTCATTCACTATATCCAGTCATTTTTATTCGGACTAATGGCGGTGGCGCTATATTATTGGACCCGTAAAGATCGTAGTTTTTTGGTGTGGGTCATTCGTTTCTTTATCTTTATTTTTCTAATTACTTACACGGTGATGGATGCTGTGGCAGGGATCGCAGTGGGGCGGCTATTGTCATATCCGGCAACTTATAATGTTGATTCGGAGTGTGTAAGAAGCGTCGTCCAATACCTGTTTAATGACCCCATTGTCGGTGGTATCGGATCAGTTTATAGTTTGACTGGCTCACTAACTTGGTTGATTGCTGTATTCTTAACAGTAATTCTGTTAGCTATTAGGTCTTGGTCATCCTATTTCGCTCAAATCCTGCCGGCTCTAATTTTACTTACCATCAGCGGCATCAGTCTTTATATCTCCCATGCAAATCCTTATGGCCCAATTGCCTTTGGCACATTTGCCCTAGCTGCCATTTGGCTGCTAATAGCTCGCAGTCGGGATCACCGTAAACACTTTTTGTTCTAAATCTAATTTAGTTATTGATAAAAATTAATAAAAATAGTACATTGTTTGTAACTTATTTTTGTATTTTAGTGAGGGTGAAGTGAAAAAAGAGATTTATGAAGAGATTGGTCAGTGTATTTGGCATCGCAAGTGGCAAGAACTTTTAATCATCGTTAAGAAGTCAAATGGCTTACTCGATTTAAAAAGAATAATAGACACTCCTTATGGTACAAAGAACAGTAACATTTTGACGGGGTTATTAGGAGCTATTAATGATTCTGTTTCTGACCTGGAAGAATTTAAGGAACGAGGTGATCAAGAAAGAGTGGCAGAAATGGAAAAGCAGCTGACGATGATCGCTGCAGTCTATCGTAGACTAATGGAAAAAGCTAAAGGTATTGATGCCAATGAGATCTTCGCTCATAGCCAAAAACTTCTGCTCAGCGAGCTATTGCATTTCAATCAGCTTGAAATTTTTGACTGTCTAATTAAAAAATTAGATAGTCCAATCGAAGCATCACTGATTGATAAGAAAGACATGAGTGATCCTGAACAGACTCGACAGGCAAAAATTTTATTGTTGCTTTCAGATCTCAATCCAACTTCGCCAAAGAGATTGCTCCAAGTTAAACCAAATGGAGAAGATGAAGACAAATCAAATGATGAAGTTGTATCGGAAGAATTAGAGGATGAGAATTATTACTCAGAATTAGTTGCAACATTAAAGCAATTAAGAGCCGAAATAAGAATTGTCTTCGATAGCTTCTCCGAACCCGCCACAAATCAAGGCTTAAATTTTTTCAAAAGCCTAAACACAGATTCCAAATTTATGGTATGTCATCAATTATTCAAACACCGAGGATTTGGCGACGTTCCTTTTCAGTACATCGAAAGATTTATCAAGACAACTGCAAAAGAGTTTTACTCTCAATGTGGCCAAACCGCTGTTCAGACCATAGCAGGATTAGTTGTAGAAGAATTTATGAATTCAGGACTATGCAAAACCGCAAACGTCACAGAACAACACCAAAAACGCTACAAGAATGTCATTACCAAAGAATTAGAGCGCCAACTCAAAGTACTTAAACACCTAAGCCTAGATCGTTTACGACCAAAATTTCTAATTGATGTTAAAAACGCACTAATATCATACGCAAGCACAGCAGAAGACCTACGAAAAAATGATATTCTTGCAATTTCATCAGAAGTATTTGGCAAAGTTGTTAATAACGCTCCAAGAACTGCGAATCTTCCTGTTATGGTTCAAGAGGAGTCGTTTGGGTTGCGGGGGTTGTTTGGGAATAATTAATAGTATGATGCGGAATACTACTAATTACATTAGTGGTATTCCACCTAGGGCTTCAGGTTTCATTAATTTGTTACTTGCTGCCATTGTAAATGTGTGATTTTAATATTTTTGAAAAAGGATTTACAGTTCATTTATCCAGGTTATAAGTAAAATCAGCTAAGGCTTTAATTTTATTTTGATTCCGGGTATCCTCAAGTCTTTCTCAATGTCAGCACAATCAATATAGATAGCGATCTAACTGCTTACTTAATTCATAAAAAACTATAATTCTAAGGAAGGAATGTGAAGTTATTTCAATATTTGGAAGATGCTATAGAAACTGTTCTAGATCTCTTTACCGCAGAACAACTGCCTAGTTCTGGTCCTGAACTCTTGCATTATCATGATCTTAATTTGTGTGATAAGGACCTATGGGCTAAAGACTTTTCCACTGAAGTCGACGAATTATTAAAAGTAATCAAAAAAATAAGTGTCACAGACTTAAAAGAACGCTTGTCCGAGTTTGAGGAGCGAATTGACAGAAATTCCCTCTCTCCGTTTTATTTTACTCTAAGAATGAAACAATTAGCACAAGCCTTCCTTCGAAGAAAAATATTTATTGAAAATTTCGACGCAAAATATCAAGTCTTCAAAAATGCGAATGTGAGGTTTAACAAGCTCACGAAAGACAGTTTGTTCATGGAAAGATGTCTTGAGGGTGAAGTTTTATTTTTGGAAAAAGTTTTTAAAAGAAAAGCAGGTTCCTATTTAGGAACTGATTTGCTTCGTCCTTTATTCTATTTAAAGGAATACGTTAGCCCATTTTTATATGAACGTGCCTTACAAAAAGTACAAGAAATGCTGCTACAAGATGATGCAAAGCTTATTTTTAATGAGGATGATTATGAGACTTTAAAACGAGATTTAACTAACTCATTAGATGATGTAACGTATGAGCTGCCAAGAGTACCAAGAAAAATTCCTTTATCTGTGCTCGATGATCTAGACCCACAAGCAAAAACAAAAGAAAAACATGCCGTAGATGTACCATTACCAAAAACAATTATTTTCAATTTTTTGTCGAAACTAATCACTTCACCGATAGAACCGTTATCTCAAATTGCTGTGTGGTATTTTTTATTCGCAAGCAATCTGTTTCCTACTATCACGGTAGCATATGCTAAGCAAGTAAGATCTAGAGATCGGATTACCTATGACTCGATTGAGGAACAAGTTAATCGGAGGAAAAGAACTAACAATCCTGATCCACTTCAAGTGAGTATGACAAGTGGAAGTTTTCCAGCGGTTGTGGCTAGTAATCAGAGTAATTTTTTAGATTTTTGGATTGATCAGGCAAGTGGCGCTGGTATTGGTATGGAAGTGAGTAACTCGAGTAGTCTTTTGGGTGGTATACCCATGTTTGGCCAAATGGTTGCTTCGACTGCTGCCACATCAATTAATCCGCTTAACCCTCAAAATAATCCTATTGTTAACGCATGGTGCCAACAAGTTGGTCCCGGAAATTATACATTGTTTGCAGTTACTATAGATGGTGAAATCATTTCTTCTCCGGTAGCTCTTTTGGTTAATTTAACTAGTCCTAATTTTTCTTTGTCGACGCTTAGTAGTCTTGGCTCTTTTCTAGCTGCTGTTGAAGTCAGAGATGGGTCAGGAAGTGGTATTCAGGTAGCATCGTTTAATAAAACTTTAGGACTTAATTGGAAGGGTTTGGTAAATACTAAGACTAGTGGCAATCAAAAATTTCCTAGTATTGATATTTACGATAGGGGTATCGGTGATAGAAGTGTTACGGCATATGTTGTATGGGTTGACGAAACCCTTTCAGGAACAGGCTACGGAGATCTTAAAGGTACTTCTCTTTCAAATGTCTTTTCTGGATCTTCTCTTCCACCTCCTACAAATGAAATCGATCTTTACACCCACCCTTCAGAGTATTCAACTCTACCCACATTGCGAACCATGCTTAATGATATATATATAGCATGGTACTGGAAAAGCACGGTCACTAACTTTAATTTCGCCTATGCAGCAAAGCTTACTGGTTTTGGTTCAATAAATGAGATCAATGTAAACACACTCGGCAGAACTTCAACGATAAATGGTGGACCTCCAGTTATACTTTTTACTAATAACATAAGGTCAGGATATTGGTTTGTTGCCTGGCAAGTTTGTGGTGCTTCTAGTACAACTATTAATGCTAACTTATTCGGCACCTCCTCTTTCTCAGGTCTAGGGATTGCGGTGGCAACTTCAAGTTATTGTGGCACGATAGCGGGTGCGACCAGCGCTGATTATTCAAATGTGATGCTTTCTTGGTCCGATCAGATCTCTGGTTCTCCGTATATTTTTGCGGTAGTTCTACCAATTAGCATCAGATTGTCTAACCTAAATACAGTTAATACATTTATTCAAAACAACCAATTAGTAATGAACCATCCTTTAAACTTGATTTTGCCTCCTTATATTGATGGTGCCAATATTATTTATAATTTTCCGACGGGTAATGTCGGTAATTTTTCTTTAATCGACCCTTCAGGCGTGCTTGTGTCAAGCGGTAGCGTGGCAGGAGCTCTACAGCAACATTTCCAGGGGAATTCCAGTGCCCTGAATTCCGCTTATAATGCAGGGATTGCTTATAATCCGCCACAAGGCTTTTGCAATGCATTCTCAGTAGGTACACAAGTTGGCGATACAGATAATGTCCTGCCTTTCCAACAAGGTATCTGGACTATGAACTGCGATGCAACGGCCTCATTAACCACAGCACTCTTAACAACAACTCAAGCAGCTGTCACAGCCACAACCGCATCCTCTGTCACCAGCACTCTTGCCATAGCCACGACTACAGCAGCAGATGCTGCCTCAGCAAATGCAGTAACAGCAGGAACCTTCACCACCTCAATCGCCGCAGCGACAGCCACAACTTCCGAGGCAGCTACCGCAAATGGCCTCACAACAGCAAGTTTCACCACCTCAATCGCTGCAGCCACAGCATCAACTGCTACTGCAGCTAGCGTTACTACTGCTCAAGCAGCAGTCGTCGGCACGAGTGCTGCGGCGGTTACTACGAGTTTAGCTGCCGTTGCGCAGACAACGACACAGGTGGCCGCTACGGTTCAAGCTACAGCTGGCGGTTTTACTACATCGGTTGTGGAAGCGCTTGCTAGTACTACTAGTGCAGCGAGTGCTACTACTCAAGCGGCAACCTCCAACTTAGCATCTGCAACTAGTGTGGCGACTACGATCGCGGCGGCAACTGTGAGTGCTACTTCGGCGGCAGTTTCTACAACTCGTGGAGCAACAACCAGTCGTGCTGCAACTACTGCGCTTTCCACCACCTTGGCCGCTACGACTGGTAATGGCACTAACAGTGGGCCTGCATTGTCTGCTGGGAAAATTGCAGGGATAACTATAGGGACAGTCGTTGCTGTGGGCACACTTGCGACAATTGTAGGATTTTGGGTTGTGGGAAGGTGTAAAAGTTATGAGCAGATTAAAGACTGGGAAGTTAATAGAAGAACAACTAAGAAGCGGAAGTTAGCGGATGATATCTTTACAGCATTAAACTTAATCGAGCTAGCTGATTTTAATGATGGCGGCGTTGGATCGAACTTTGCACAGCTAATTGGATGTATTGCAGAAGCACTTGAAAGACCAAGAAATGGAGAGAGTGTCGATATCGAACAAAAAACGGATGAAGAAGTACAAATCTTAGCTAATCAAATCGTCGAAAGTATGAGAGGCAAAGTGACTATCACTCCTATTAATGGGAATAATCATAACAGTTTAGATCTAGAGACATTGCGACAGCACATTCAAACAATTGCCGATGAAGTTTTCGAAATACAATCTAAACAAGGAGAAGCTCTGTCTAAATAAAGGACATGAGCACTCACAAGAAATCTCTAAATTTTATGTCCTACATTCAACAGAGGAAGGGATGCCATGCAACCGCCTATTGAAGCAAGATCACCTTATTTTGATCCACTTGTAGAGCAACTCGAATCTTTAATCAAACAAAATCATCTGGAAAAAGATGAGCTTAATCAAGCTAGAGCTGAGATACTGCAATACATCTTTAACTCTAGAAAAATAGAAGATTCTGAGAATTCAGGACAAGAAGAACTATTGGTTCAACTTGAAAAACTCATGTTTCAAGTAGTGCAACCAGCATTCCTGTTTAATCAAAGCTTGCAACCAAAACAATCAGAAAAATCAATTGATGCAGAAAGATCTTTGGTCGACTTACAACAAGCTCTTAAAAACCTCATGGATCAATTATCTGATAAATACGTTTTCCTAAAAAATAAAATGTTATTGATTCACAGTCTTTATCAACGCGCTTTACTTGAGTGGCGATCTGCGCCACCCGACAAAAAAAAATCTCTATTAATACCACGGCCTGAAATTATTGGTACTAGTTTAGACTTTTATTATATGGACTGGACTACTGGTTTAACGTTACTTTGTAGCGATCAATATGATTTCCCGGTTAGAACCATTGGTGACGGTACGCATAGAGTTGCGGCTTGGAAAAAGGTTCACTGGAAGCCAAATGCATTTGGAATTTATGGCCTTAATCCAGCAGGTGAATATACGGCTTTTTCTTTTTATACTATGTTTGCAACTGCTAAAGTTGTAGCACCTACCACATTACTTAAAATCTCAAATGTTTATGTGCAAAGGATATTAAAAGCGCAGCAAACTGATCACCAAGCTTTTCAGGAATTTGAACGCAAACGTAATACTGGAGTTGCAGCAAAGGTAATATTAGAGGACAAAAGTCTTGATGAAAAATTGATTAAAGTCCCTGGTGTTATTGAAAACGTTGTTCAAGCCGGAGAAACTATCAATGGTTTTGGCTTGGATCAGATTCTTTGTCTTATAGAAGAGTATGCATGGCTAAAAACTTTATCCCCAGAACTGCTAAAAACTTTAGAGAGTGTTCTTTCTAAAGATTATGTGTCTGATTTTTTGAGGGCTAACCCCTGCCTCAATAATAATATGAAGAAGGAAGACGTATATAATTTTTTCCTTAGTGTCATGAGGGGAAGACGCCTAGAAGATCGCTTTCAAGATTTTCAAAAAGAAGGCTCAAACGAAACCGGTCACATTTCCAATAAAAATATTATTAATAGATATCCTACTGAGTATGTCATTGCAGCATTAGCCTTTATCACGAAATGGCCTAAAGCAACTCAAAACCGCGAGCTATGTGAAATTGTAAACCTCATCAAAGTCTTTGATAAAGTTGATGAATTGCTCCCAGACACAACTCCTGTAGAAAAGGATGAAGAATTATCTTATCTGCTTGATAAATTTGACCGCTATTATTTGAATGTCCACTATGTTGGTAGTTTAATCACCGGAGCAAATGATGGCCGTCCTGATAACTATATGGTGGTTGTGGAGCGTGAGCAACGAAGAATTAAGAGCTTAAAAGTTACTGGTATTGATATGGATGAAGCTTTCTATCCTCTTGTGATGCTAAGAGGTGAGAAACGTTATCCTGGAGTAAAAAGCGTTATTTTAGGTTTTCCTCTTGCCGGTGAGCGACTCAATGGAAGGTTTCGACAGGAGCTCTTAAGTCGCACGCCCGAAGCTTTTACCTTTCATTGGCTAGAGGCTCTATATAAACAAAATCAACGTTATCAACGTTTGGAAAATTTAGGTGTGATCACCAATAAAGATCGTTTTGATCCTCAAACCAACGATCCCGTATTAGATACTCCAATGCGTATGGACCCTAATGCATTGAAAAGATTTTTTCAAGATTATCAGAGGGTATATCAACTAGTAGCAGAGAATCCTGATTTAACTTTGCATCAATTGTTTGCTGGGCTAAATCCAGCCTTGGCTCGATATTATGCTATTTTAATGGATAAATTTGCGAAACCTTTTCAACCCATGAAACTAATCCATGCTATTTGTAGGGGTGACTCAATAGAGGATGTTTTGTCCGGCGAATTAGACGCTGTTGCTGAAAACGGAAAAAGCTACAAAGAAAACCTGGAGGAATTTACAGAAGGTAATCCTGAACGAAATCAAGAATTAGAAGATGCAATACAAACACAATTTATTGCACAATTAGATTATACCAATAAGAATCAAGATCTTCTTCCTCGACTGATAATGATTGCAAAGAAATTTCCATTTGTTTCACGCTTACCTTTAACACCAGAGCAGTTAAATAATTTACTACATCATGCTGTCGAAAATAGTTTGGTAGAATTAGTTGCCTTACTCCTGCGTGCGGGAGCAGATGTTAACCATAAAAATAAAGAAGGCCGTACTTCTTTACATATAGCCGTAGGTCTTGTTAAACCTTTCTTCCCAATTGTTAAATTATTGCTCACTAGTAAGAATATCAAGCCTAATGAACTCGATAAGTTAAGAAACCCTGCTTTTTTTTACTGTTTCCGGGATTCAAGATTAGTCGGTTTGTTAATGAAACATGGTTGCGAACTGGAAATGTCTTTTCGAGAAGTGGTAATTCAAGAAGAAACCAAAACGATAAAGAAAAAAGCTACCTTATTGGATTATACGATTGAATCAGGTCTCACGAAAGAAACAGTCGCTCTAATTAATTTAGGCATTGGAAAAAAAGTTAATGCAAGACACGCATATAGGTTTTTAAAGACACAGCTAGAAGACCCGAAAGTTGCGCCACCCATAAAAGCGGAATTACAAGCTGCTTTAACAAAGTTATCTAAGCAAAATACCAAAGTAGCATTCCTAGGGTCATTAGATTCTATCTTCCAGCCCGATCGAGGATTCAATTCACTCGGTAAAGTGCGCGTTGTAGGAATGTATTCAGGTGCGCGAGTTCTAAACGATGCTGTCAAAAACCAAATTTATACTAGTGATGGAGAGTTTATAAAATC
Source organism: Coxiellaceae bacterium UBA6002 (assembly GCA_002429595.1). Classification (GTDB taxonomy): domain Bacteria; phylum Pseudomonadota; class Gammaproteobacteria; order UBA6002; family UBA6002; genus UBA6002. The sequence continues at coordinate 11,132 of DJAM01000097.1, read as the reverse complement.
AAATGAGTTTGGTCGCCACAAAGTACCATTGGTTAATTATGGTGGCTTTAAAACGAGACTGAAGTATCGTGGTGAAGATCCTATGAAAGAAATAGCCACTAGAAAGCTTGCATTGGCTTTATGGAATGAATCAGATGAATCAGATGAATTAAGTGACTCAGGTGACTCACTTACTCCAGAGAACGAAATTTATTGTTTTCCAGGTCAAGATGGCAAACCCGTTCCTGTGCTTGTATCCAATCATATCGAAGGTCATTTATTGACCAAGGTTTTTGCTAATGCAGATCTTTACAAGAAATTGCAAACCAAATTAAGTATGTTTGAATATACCAAAATCTACATACTAATGCTTTTGGCATTACCCGCAGATTGCAAACCAGATCAAATCATTTTTGAGCCCTTTATTAATAGTAAAGGAGAAGAAGATTATAGACTTAAGATTGTTGATAATGAGCAGGGATTCCTAAAGGAACCGGTGGTTAGGACTAAAGAAGGCAGAAAATTACAAGCTAAGGTGACACCATTTTGCTTTGATCATACAAAACAGCAGTTAGATCGACGTGCTCGACAAATATTTCTTAATAAAAATATGAAAAAAGTTTTAGAAACTTGGTTAATAGAAGTTGCTGAAGATCAGAAGCGCCTAGATAATATTTTTACCGATCAAGATCGTACGCGTTTAAATGACTCAGATGATTCCGTGATTCTTAAGATGACATTTGCCCAGGGAGCGGTTGCAGTAATGCTAGAAAGAGCTCTCTTTATTCAAGAAAAATGGCGAGATCATCCAGATATAACAGGCTCAGCTATGTTAAGACTAGTTTTGCCACCACTTCTACCCTATGTAATTAACCTTGGTAAAGATCTAAATCCTGCTGGTAGGTATAAAAAGCTCTTTGAAGAACAATATTCAGTTGTTGTCACAAATGATACTGAGTACAAATTCATTACCCAAATTCCAGCAAAAGCCTATCTTCGTACTCAAAATATACCTGCAGAAGCGGTGCTTGCCGCAGAGTCTGATTATTCTCCAACGCATGCCTTAGCAGAATTGCGACGTGTCAGCAATGAACTCGATAAAAAAGATGAAATAGTAAATCAGCTGAAACAAGGTAATCTTAGCGGATTTAATAATTTAATATTAAACAGCTCAAAAGAGAAAGTATTAGCCGCTACTAAGATTGGTCAATTGCCCCGAGATATTCAATTGCTTATTTTGAAAGCTTTAGCTGACGTTTCTATTGTGCATCTTGATTTATCTGCAGAGTATGAACTTTGTTTAATGACAGATGGCATTCTGCCCCAAAGAGGCAAGCTATATGTCAAAAAGAAAGGAAATGGCCTTGAGTATCTCGTTCTGAATTCTTCGGGTGTCGAAGTGAGGGACATTATTACTAAAGATCAATTAGAACATGAAATTACAGAACCTTACACCTTGGATAGTTTGAAGCCACTTTTATATGATATTTTGAAAATCACAGCGAAAAGAGAACATACTATAGCCAGTTCCGTTAATAACGTAGTAGATAACGATTTGTTATTAGAGGCTCTAGAAGGATCTCCTAATCTTCATGAATTAGATATTAGTGGCTGTACCAAGTTAACGCCAAAGGTCATTCCACTTTTGGCTGAAAAGTGCCCTTTATTAAAACGATTGTACATGCGGTCAGCACAACTACAACATCTTTGTCAGAAGCGTGAAGAGGGTGGGATAAGACTTCTTCCCAAAGTTTTTTCATCAAGCAAAGACAACACCAATATTAAACGCTCTGATCCAATTTACTTTCCTAGTTTAGAGGTATTAGAGGTAAGCGGTAGTCCTGTAGAAACAATAGAATTAAAAGCGCCTGAATTGAAAATTTTATTGATGGATGACTGTCCGAAATTGACTTTGATCTTTGTGGAAGGCAATGCTCTAGAGAAAGTTTCGCATAATGGACTTTCTGTATTGCCAGCCGCACAACTTGAGAAGCTAGCTGGGCAATCTACAGGATTACTTAAAAATCCGTCGTTAATGACAACCAATGTAACTATTGACCAAAGATTTGTTGCGCGATGTCGTGGCGAGTACCGAAATGCTCAGCTTTGGAATGATAAAGTTTTTGCGACATTAACTGTAACCGATCAGAGTAAATTGGATTTAGCCGGTCTTTCTTTAAATCGTGATGAGCTTACCAAAGCTGTTGGTTATTGTAGGCAATATAAAATCCGTGAAGTGAACTTGCATGGTTCAATGATTTCTCTTTTCCAATTTTTAGCTGTTATCAAAGAATTAGCTGGTAATGGACAGTTAGTCTTAACAGACTATAGAAAAAAAATTGTTGCTGCTCCAATTCGTCAAGAAAGAAATCTTCGTACATTCGTCGTTGGACTCAGAGGTGAGATCTTTTTTTGTAACTTTGAAAAAGATTTTTTTCGAGCTGCTACCGAATATGAGAAGGATCATGATCATATTAAAATTGCTAAAATAGACTCATTCATTGGGCACGAAACATCTGTAACCAAATTTGTAGTTTTACCAGAGGGTGATATTGTAACCGGCTCCCATGATCGAACTGTGCGAGTTTGGAATACGTTGACCCAAGAATGTATTGCACAATTTAGTGGTCATGCTGGAAAGATTACCTGCTTGGTAGTCATGAATAGAATAGTTATCAGTGCCGCTGAAGATAACTTTATTAGGCACTGGGATCTGCAGACAGGTGAATGCATTAAGCACATTAGTCTGGGTAAGGAAAGTATTAAAGCAGTTGAGGCACTGTCTAGTACAGTTTATGTAACAGGTTCAAGCTACAATAATTTATGCTTTAGAACGATTTCAGGCGAGATATTAAAAACGTTAGTCGTTAATTCTGCTATCAACGATATTAAAAAAGTAGGCCAGGAGCTTGTAGCGACAGCCCACAATGATGGTTCGATTCGCATATGGAATTTTAATACCTATTCATTAGTAAAAACTCTAAAATGTCATTCCCTTGCTGTGACGACACTGCAATCTCTGCAACATGAATCCACATTTGCTAGCGGCTCCGATGATAAAACTATTATCGTATGGGATCTTGATTCGGGGCAGAGTTTAAATGTGCTGAAAGGACACACTAGTGCTATTAGTACATTGGGACGATTGCCAGATGGCAGCTTATTAAGTAGTTGCCATGCTGGAAATATCTTACATTGGCCTCTTGCCTCGCTAGCTGTAGATTTAAGTGGCCTTGATAATATTGAACATCCAGTCTCTATTACTACGGGTAAAAATAGTTTGATCCTAGCGACTGATCCTTCTGCTAAAAAAGTTTTGCAACTTTGTCAGCAGTTATTTAGTTATGCTTTAGGGCCTGAGGTGAATATTACTCTGACGGATAAAACGCTTAAAGCTGAATTCAAACCGGAATATCGTCAAAGATTGCTAGAATTATATACCGCTATCAAACCTCGTTTACCTCAAGCGGTTGTACTTGCCTGGAATGCCAGTAAGCCTTCTGCAACTCCAGAAAAAATCATGTTAGGCCGTAACTCCAGTTCGGGTCAGCCTAATTTTTTCAGAGGATCAAATTCAGGTATTATCAAAGAAACACCGCCAACGCCAACATCCCCGCTACCCGTTCACACACAGACTGGTAGTTGGAAAAGTGGCGCAAAAGAACGTCGGAACGGTAGTGGTTATGGTTCGCCTGTCACAGCGAACGCTCGTGTAATCGGATCGGTTAGCCCTAAACCGGTCCATTTATCGATAGACAGTGTTGGATCAAGGGTATCTATTAATGGGGATGAAGATGAAAATTCTCTTTCTTCATCTCTAAAGCGGTGACGCGTCGCCATCTAGCATGGATAACTATATATATTCCCTATTACCCAGCAACCCGAGGTCCCCTGGCCTCCATACGCTCCAAATTAAACTCAGCAGCTCCTGCTAGGATTGTAAATACAAAAAAAGAAGCCAAAAATGCAAACATTTTGGGTAGGCCGATTTGTAAGTGGAGAAATCCTGCTAGAAGGGAGGTTACTAAGCCTCCTAGGATATTGAATTGAATTGGATCGCTGTTTCCATGTCTAATTGAACTGAGTATTCCAGGTATTGTGGCAACGATGTTGCTGAGTGCTGCGGATGTTTCAAAACTTGAGCCGAAAAATGCGCCTGTTAAACCAGCTGTTCTTGCTCCAATTCTGAAGAACTCGAGGTCTTGTCTCATTTTGGTTTCCTCAAAATTTGGGTATATTAGCACTAATTAGCGAATCTGGGAATGTTTTTTGCTATTTTTCGCTACTTCTGGTTTCATTTTTTGGCTGGTCTGGTTGTGCCGTAATCTTGGCGCTTGGTGGGGGTTCTCATGATCTCTAATTCTTGGTGGCCTGGTGGCGGCGTAGTTGTAGACTTTTTGGAAGACCACCATGAAGGTGGTTCTGGGGGTTGGGGGCTTTCCGCGATTTTCATTCCATGGCGGCGTTGAAATCTGTGGAGCTCTGTGATTGCAGTAGTCAGTTCATCAATATTCTGAGAGCGAAAGATCTGTGCAATAGAATCAAAGTCGTCGTTGTTGGAAGGTGGCTTCACGTCATAAGGGTGCTCGAACATTCGCTTTAAGTGATTGCACATGCTTGTCATCTCAGAATTCATCGAGGCTACGTCGTTGTAACACCAGACAATGGCTGGGGGGAGTGCAACATCGATGGCTCGTATAATTATTCTGATCCAAGATGCCGTCATCGGTGTGTCACCTAAAACTAGATTTCTGAGCGAACGACACTTTTCTAAACCATTTGCCAAGCTCATAAAGCAATTAGTGTTTATGAATCCTGTGCGTGTCAAATTAAGACTGGTAAGACGATCTGTTCTCAAAAGGTCAACTAAAACTTCAGCCCCTTTTTCACTGAGATAGGTAGCTATGAGTTCTAAGTTTCTAAACTTAGGAAGCTCTGCTAGTGCTCTAAGTATAAATTCAATGTTATATGTAAACTGGGTTTGAAAGAATAGTAATTTAAATGTTTCTAATTGTTTGCATTGAGCTAACGCTGCAGCAAAACTCTGAACAATATGTGTCGGATAATCAGAATAACATTTAGGGTTAAGTGTTAATTCAATTTTCTTTAAATGGTCAGCATTATTCATGATCATAATGATTACAAAATCGATATCTTCATAATCTCTGATGCAAAACTCAAGAGTTGTTAAAAACTTAGAGCTTTGTCTTTCAGTAATTAAAGATTGCAACTTAGCTAAATGAGCAACAGCTTTTTGATAACTTGGAAGTAGCCCATGATGTCCGGTCTTTCTATAATTTTCAATGCGCTCTTTCTGTTGTAAAAATGATTCAATTTTGGCTGGATCTCTTTCCCAATTTATTTCTGAACAAAGTTCATAGTAAAGCTCCTCGCTGTCGGGAAATTTTAAAGGTTCCCACATTAAAATCATGATTTGATTGTTAGCAGCAAAAGCTTTTAGAAGATTCTGCATTGCAGTTCCCCATATTGGAGAATCTCCTAAATCGATAGTATGAAGCGTTGGGTGGTTTTTTATTAATATACTTAAGTTAATGAAATCTTGATCTGATGTCATCGCACAACGATTTAAATATAGTTTTCCTAAATTTCGTTTGTCATGCAGCGAAGTGAACAGCGTTTCGCAATGCCGTCCTAAGTAAGTATTATCAAAACTTACGTCCGTTATATTTTCCAAACCAGATAGTTTTTCAACGACATATTTGATCCCATATTGAAAAGCATTTTGATAATTAACAAGCTTCAAAACGGTTAAAGAGGTGCACTTGCTTATAGCATCTGCCAACTGCTGTGTATGTTGCCATGCGATAGTAGACTTGGCGGCATGACAGCCATCTACGGTTAAACGCTCAAGAGTTTTTGCGGATTTTGAAATAGCTTTAGAGATATCGATTGTTCTAGTTCCCATACTACAACAAATTATGAGTGATCTTGTCACTTGTGAAGAACTTAAAAAAGTATCTAGTTCTTTTTCAGTTCGTATCATTACTAACCCAACGATTTCGAGACGGTTATCAACTGATTCTATTGCTTCGAGTGGTGCTTCCATCGATGTTTAAACCTTAAAATTACGTTAAATTTGACGTTTTTTGCTCGTTTAAAAAATTACCTGCACTATAACAGTAGTATTGTTTTTCTTCAATACAGTGGGCTTTCCAAAAGTGCTTAGAATTAAGCTATTACCATTACTTTGTGCTAATTTGCGAAAAAATTTTTTGGTTTGTGAATAAATTAAATTCTTTACTAGAATGTTGCGTAACTTACTTAAATATCTATATTTTTTTCGTGTGTTTAGCTTTTTTGAAATAAGAAACTTTTTAACAATTCTCTGGAATTCGTTATTTTTTCTTGATTTTTTCAAACAGAAAAAATTTATTGGCTATACTTCTCATTGAAAAAATTAATTATGGAGGTTTTCAAAATGGTAGCTAGTAAATCACGAAGAAGTAGTGGCAGATTGTCACAAGGAGCTAGCAGAACACGAGCAAAACGTTCTACAAGTAGAACCGTAAGAGCAGGTGGAAAATCTGCACGAGCTCGTACAAGAAGTTCAATGAGTTCTAGAACTGCACGTTCTACAAGAACAGGTGCTGCTCGTAAAACTGCTTCACGTAGCAGAACTGCAGTAGCTCGCAAAAGTGCAACAGCTCGTAGAAGCTCATTAGCTAGAAAAGCAGCAGTTGGCAAACGTGCTATAGCTAGAAAAGGTGCAGCAGCTCGTCGAAGCACTGCAGCTCGTTCAACACGTTCACGTACTTCATTATCACTTTCTCGCTCAGGCGGTTCTTCTAGATTAAGTCTGCAACGTTCTGCAAGACGATCTGGAAAAATGACTCGTCAACAAGCAGGTCGATTAGGCGGTGAAGCACGCGCAGAAAAATACAGCAAACGTCAACTTTCACTGCAAGCTAAAAAAGGTGCACGAACGATTGAAGCAATGCGTCCTGGTTTTCATTCACGAATTGGAAAACAAGGTGGCATAGCTCGAGGAAGAGTAGCAACTCGTAGAGGTCGTCGATAATCCTTTTCATAAGCAGTTGCCGAATATTATGAAAAGGGTTGGCTATCATGCCAGCCCTTTTTATTTGTAGACAATTACAGGAGGTTTTATGAATTACAAGGCAGTCATTCTAAGCAGTATGTTGCTGGTTGCTAGTAATACTTTTGCAGATAGCAGTACGACTCAAAATTTTAATACTCTGCAAAACCAAATTGCTCAAGCACAGCAACAAAGCCAAGCGCAAATCAAACAAGTACAAACCAATTTGCAGCAAGAACTTGCCACTATGAATAGCCAACTTCAAACTCAAATTAAGCAAGTGCAAACGCAGTTACAAGGTCAATTACAACAATTGCAACAGCAGATTAATAAAATTAATCAATCTAAGTAGAGTCTTAGGTACTTCTGAACTGAATGGGCTTTTCTGTCATTCCTACAAAGGCTGTCATCTCGCAAGGCTGTCATTCCTACAAAGGCTGTCATTCCCGCGCAGGCGGGAATCCATGCTTGAGCCGCACATTACATGGTTTCCCGCCTGCGCGGGAATGACAACGTTTGTAGGAATGACAGCCTTTGTAGGAATGACAGCCTTGGTGGGAATGATAGCCTTGGTGGGAATGGTAAATTAAATAGCGATCATACCTACCTTTTTTTCTTGCAATTTCTGACTCCCGATTGTACTTTTTGTTGTTATTCCTCTACATGCTTGGTAAACAAACAATGCCTATCCTACATCTATTATTAGCTCTACTCGTTGTGGTCGTTTGGGGTATTAACTTCCTGTTTGTAAAACTAGGACTTCAAGAAATCTCACCTCTACTACTCTGTGCAGCACGTTTCGTGTTTGCTAGCATCCCAGCGGTATTATTTATTAAGCCACCGAGCGTTCCTTTTCGGATAATCGCATCATATGGGCTGATTATGTTTGCTCTGCAATTTAGCTTGGTATTCTTGGGAATGCACTTTGGAATGACACCCGGCATGGCGTCCATCATTATGCAGGTGCAGGTTTTTTTCAGCATGTTTTTCGCGGCGATAGTCTTAAAGGAATTTCCCAAACAGCATCAAATTATCGGTGCGTTAGTGGCGTTTATAGGGATCGTTATTGTTGGATTTCATGTCAGCAATGACATTACTCTGGGAGGTTTATTGTGTTTGCTAGGAGCTGCTGCGACGTGGGGTTTTGGTAATCTCATCACCAAGAAGACCAAAAATATTAATATGATGGCTTTAGTTGTATGGAGCAGTTTGATAGCTGCCATTCCAATGATAGCTATTTCGTTGGTCTTGGAAGGTCCTCATCAAATATTAACGACCTTTCAACATCTAACTTGGAGGGGTTGGTCTTCAATCCTTTATATTGTTTATGCTTCAACTTGGGTTGGTTATGGAGTATGGAATTGGGTACTGAGTCGTCACACAATTAGTACGGTCGTTCCATTGACGTTATTGGTGCCTATCGTGGGTATGTTAAGCTCAGTCATCTTTATGGAAGAACCTTTGTATTTTTGGAAGCTCGAAGCGGGTATACTCGTTGTCGCTGGATTAGGTATCAATCTGTTAAGTTCTAAGCTCTTAAATATGCGACAAAAGATAATGTTGAGAAGTTAGCTATTATGCCTAGATTTGCACTTGAAGCTGCATTATTTCTTCTTCCAGTTCCCTTTGTGCGGTTTGCTCATAATTTTTGGATTTTACGAAATCTTGAAACTAACAAAATACTTGCAGAACTGCATGGCCTTGCAACATCACGCTCAAGCGGTATGATCTTGCCCATTGGCATAACAAAAAATCATTGCCTTCGAGCTTATCATTTTGTTTATGATGCTTCTATTTTGGGCCTGGAAGGGGGAGAGATACATCGCTTTCACTTACCTATTCATAAAAGGCAGATTATCGCTGTTGGAGATCATTTAACTAAATTATGGTTTCAAGCAGTTGCCGCCATCCCTCGGATCAACCAGCTAGACCTGACTTATCCTTCCTGTGGTTTTTGCTTACCACTAAACAAAACAATTAATAGTAATTCAATCTATCATACTTTCGCAGATCTTATGCAGGTAAATGCCTGGTACTTTAATTCTTATCGGCAAATTGGTATTGAAAATTCGTTATCAAAAATACTCTAGTCTAACTTCGTCATTTTCAGGGTGTACTTTTCCAATAAGCTTTGCAGGAACGCCTGCCATAATCGAAAAATCAGGGACATCTTTGGTAACAATACTGCCAGCGGCAATCAAACAATGATTACCAATGTTGATGCCTTTAATGACCACCGCATTGACTCCCAAAAAGCAGCAATTGCCAATCTTAGTGTTAGCATATTCGTATTTTGATTTGCCGCCAGATAAGGCCCAACGAATGCTATCGTGAGATAATAATTGGCAGCCTTGTGCTATTGAGCAATAACTTCCTATAGACAAACCCCCTGTGCCATCGAGCATGCAATTCGGGCCTATCCATGTTTTTTCACCAATCGCGACATCACCAATTAACGTTGCTGAATTGTAAATCGTAATATCTTTATCTTCTTGACACCAAAATTTCCCTCTTTCTTTCCAATCGAAGATATCTTCATTGAATGGGTTAATTCGTTGAAAGTTATTTTTAGTGTTAGCGCGAAGGTGATGATGCAATTTTACAATGTTCTCATAGAGTTTTGTGATTTCATCATCTAATTCAGTTTGCATTATTCATTTCCAAAGATTTTGATAGCAAGTTGAATTTTACTATAGTATCGTTGCGAAGCAAGGAACAAAAACAAATATCAGATTTCCCTCGCATTTTCATTCCTATCCGCTATCCACTCTAAAAAGGTAAACAAATGTTTTTCAAGGTATTAGTTAGTTCCTCAAAATTTAAAATGCATCTTTTAAAAACTGCGTTACAACATGTGCCAGAAGGTCCGTTAAATGGCATTTTAGTGGTTGAAATTGGACAACATGTTTCGGGGCCTTTGCTTGGTTCTCGTTTGGCGCGTAAAGGTGCTTTCGTAATTAAAATCGAAAAGCCAGGTGTTGGTGATCCCGCACGAAATTATATGTCAAAAGAAATTTTTAATTCTATTAATGCAGGCAAAGTTAGTATTGCAATTGATGGTAAGGAAAATAAAGCTCTGTTTATTGATATTCTAAAAATGGCGGATGTTATTATCGACAATCGATCCCCTGAAGCGAAGGAAAACGATGAGGCTCTTAACGAGTTTCTCGATTTACAAAATAAGCACCAGCCAGTGATTTTTTGCTCCATAATTGGTTATGAAGGAGAGGAAAATAAACATTTATTAGCGCTCGATGTTGCGGTCCAGGCTAGGACTGGTATGACACATGTGAATGGTGCTCATCCTAACCAACCCTTAAAAGTTGGCTTTGTGGTACTTGATGAAGTAACTGCGATTGAAGCGTCTGATCTGATTGCTTCTCATCTTTTTACTTTGTCACGAGGAAAGAAAGTCCCTAAACAGCATAATCAAGTCATAAGATTGGTTGTGAATATGGCTGGCGTTTCGGCGTATCTCATGCAGGGGCAAATTTTAAATTGCTTGACGACCAATGCTGAACCAAGTCGTGAAGGAAATCGTGACAATTGGCTGTCGCCTTTTTCATTATATGAAGCAAAAAATGGTCTAATTTGTATTGCTATTATTGATGACTCGCAATTCAAAAGATTTTGCCTTGGTGTGTTAGATAACAAAGAATTTTTAGAAAAATACTCTAAATTAAAAATGCGTATGGATAAAATCAACGAATTTGAAATGGCATTAAGCAATATTCTAAAAACAAAGGATGCTCGTTATTGGCTTGATCGGTGCAATAAATACAAAGTTCCTGCGAGTTTTGTTAATACCGTCAGTCAAGCTCTACAAGAACCATTTTTTAGAAACATTATTAGCACTACTAAGAGTGGTATTCGTATTGTTGGTGATCCTTATGTTTCTTCCCTTTATCCCAGAGTGGTGCTGGAAGATGCTCCAAGCTTGAATGGAGGTGAAGAAGATGTGCGATTACTGGTAGAAAAATTCAAAGAGCTTTTAGGACTTTCAGTTCCTGTTAGATCCACAATGCCTATGTCAAAGCTTTAATATCATGGTAGCCTGGGTGAAACCTAGTAACTATGTCATTCCCGCCTTCGCGGG